>CAMCMT010000015.1 GCA_945875915.1 Synechococcus sp. UW140
AGCAGGCGGCTGTGGCAATAGAACACGTCGCCGGGATAGGCCTCACGACCAGGGGGACGGCGCAGCAGCAGGGACATCTGGCGGTAAGCCTGGGCCTGCTTGGTGAGGTCGTCATAGACCACCAAGGTGGCCTTGCCCTTGTACATGAAGGATTCGGCCAACGCCGCGCCCGTGTAGGGGGCTAGGTACTGGAGGGCCGCCGACTCGGAGGCACTGGCCGCCACGATGATCGTGTAATCGAGGGCGCCGCGCTCGCGCAGCACTTCAACAATGTTGGCCACGGATGCGGCCTTTTGGCCGATGGCCACGTAGACGCAAACAACGTCTTCGCCCTTTTGATTGATGATCGTGTCGATCGCGATGGCGGTTTTGCCGGTCTGGCGGTCACCAATGATCAGCTCGCGCTGGCCGCGACCGATGGGGATCATGGCGTCGATCGCCGTAATACCGGTCTGCATCGGCTCATGCACCGACTTGCGCTGGATGATCCCAGGCGCCATCGATTCGATCAGGCGGGTTTCGCTGCTAGCGATTTCACCCTTGCCGTCGATCGGCTGGCCGAGGGCGTTAACCACCCGACCGAGCATGGCATCGCCCACGGGCACCGAGGCAATCTTGCCGGTGGCTTTCACCGTGCTTCCTTCTTGAATACCCCGTCCCTCGCCCATCAGCACGATGCCGACGTTGTCGTCCTCGAGGTTGAGGGCGATGCCTTCGGTGCCATCTTCAAATTGCACCAGTTCGCCAGCCATGACCTGTTCGAGGCCATAGACGCGGGCAATGCCATCGCCGATTTGCAGCACGGTTCCGACATTGCTGACCGAAACCGACTTGTCATAGTCAGCGATCTGCTGCTTGAGAATGGCGCTGATCTCGTCGGGGCGGATGGAAACCATGGGAGGAAGTCCCCGGCAGGGGAGGAGATGGGATGGGTCGGAGGTGAAGGGGAAGGCGGCCGGGCTTTAGGTCACCTTGGCCAGGGCCAATCCGAGGCGGCGCACCTGACCGGAGAGGCTGGCGTCGATCACCTGGGAGCCAACGGCAACAATGAAGCCGCCGATTAGGGCCGGATCGACCTGGTGCTGGATCTCCAGCTTGTCGGTGCCGAGAACATCTTGAATCTTCAGGGCAATCTGGGCCTGTTGCTCCTCGGAGAGGGCCGTGGCTGATGTCACCTTGGCCAAGGAGATCTGGCGCTGCTCGCGGTAGAGCTCCAGCAGGCGCTCCAGCACCGCATCCAGAAAGCCAATGCGCTGGCGGTCGGCCAGCAACTTGAGCAGGTTGAGAAAGGATGGGGTGAGCTGGTCGGCGAAGAGGGCCTGCAGGACGGCCTTCTTGGAACCCACCTCCAGCACTGGAGATGCCATGGCCTCCCTCAGCTCAGGGGACTCTTGCCACAGAGCCAGAATCTGGCGAGCCTGATCAACGATCTCATCTGTTTCGTTGCGGCCATCGGCCACCTGCAAGAACGCCTCGGCGTAGGGGGTGGTGATGGAGTTGAGGAGTGGCATCAGGCGTTCCCCAGATTCGAAATGGACTGGTCGATCAGGCGGGCCTGGGATTGGGAATCGAGCTTTGTGGTCAAACTGACGAGGGCCTTCTCGATGGCGAGCCTGGCGGCCTCCCGACGCAATTGATCGCGAACCCGAGAAACCTCTGCGTTGACATCGGAGTCAGCACCCTGCTTAAGCAGGGCCATTTCCTGGATCGTGCGGTGGTCACCTTCAAGGCGAATCGCTTGGGCCCGGGCTTTGCCATCAATGCGAATTTGGTCGGCTTTCGCCTTGGAACTACTGAGTTCCTGCTGGGCCAAAGCCAGGGCTGCCGAAGCATGAACCAGGCTTTCTTCAGCGTCCTTAAGCTCGGCGAGAATCACCTCGCGACGACGCTGGAGGATGCCGCCAAGGAAGCCCGGCAAAAACTTAACCAAAATGGCGATTACAATCGCCAAATTGATGATGTTGGTCTGAAAAGGATCGAGGTTCAGACCAAAACTGCCGTGCGAGGCAAAAACCAGTGTGTTCAAGGGCGTCATTGGGGAGCCAGCAAACGGTCAACGATCAGGTCGCCGAGCTTGGTGGCATCGGCCTGAATCTGGCCGAGGGCCCCATCGCGTTGGCTATCCAATTCGCGGCGGGAGGCTTCCCGGGCCGCATTGGCGGAAGCCGTAGCTTCCGCAATGGCATCTCGGTAAAGCTGATCCGATTCTTGCTCGGCCTCAACAATCAGGGCCTGGGCCGCCTTGCGGGCGTCCTTGAGCTGTTCCTTGAGGTCGGCCTGGAGCCGTAGGACCTGGGCCAGCTTCTGCTTAGCGTCGGCACGGCTGGTAGTGATGTAGCCCTCCCGCTCCTCCACGGTCCGACCAACGGGGCGGAAGAACAGAGCATTGAGAATCAAGGTGAGGAGCACCACCTGTACCGCCATCAGCGGCAGGGTGGCATCGAGGTCAAACAGACCTCCCTCCGTGGCACCTAGCAGAAGCCAGCTGGTCATGAGGCGGGGGTGCGGGCGGATGATCCGACTTGAGGCCGATACTCCAGACAGTCGTCAATGCCGAGGAACCCGGAACATCGGACTTGACATGAAGTGGCTGCGGCGTCGCCTTGGGGGCGACCGGGCTTGCCTGTCGCCTGGGGGGGCGAGCGGGCCGGGGAGGCTGAGGGCGAGGGAAGGGGAAAATGGGGAGGAAGGCAGGGTCGATCAGTGAGTGATCGTCCGCGTCCAGTTCCTGCCCCCAATCACCTCCCGTTCGCGATCAGGCGAAGGGGTTGGCGAACAGCAGCACCAGGGCGACCACAAGGCCGTAGATGGTGAGAGCTTCCATGAAGGCCAGGGACAGCAGCAGGGTGCCGCGGATCTTGCCTTCGGCTTCAGGCTGACGCGCGATGCCTTCGACAGCGCCGCCGGCAGCGGTGCCCTGACCGATGCCGGGGCCGATGGCGCCCAGGCCGACAGCCAGGCCAGCAGCCAGGACAGACGCAGCGGAGGTAATGGAATCCATGGTGGAACGGGGAGTGTGGAGCGCTGGGATTGCGCGGGACGGACCGGGGACGAAACCCTGCGCTAAGGACATCTCACTACTGAGATGGGCCCGATGCAAACCGGACCTGCGCGATGGGAGTTTGCCAGACCGGCGGACCGGCCTGGCGGAATCAGCAGCTGATCAGTGGTGGGACTCGTGCACCGCTTCGCCGATGTAGTAAGCGGCGAGGGTGGCAAAGATCAGGGCCTGGATGGCACTGGTGAACAATCCCAGCAACATGGCCGGCAGGGGCACAACTAATGGCACGAGGAAGGCCAGCACAGCCACCACCAGTTCGTCGGCAAGGATGTTACCGAACAGACGAAAGGATAGCGACAAGGGCTTGGTGAAGTCCTCAACAATCTTGAAGGGCACCATGATTGGGGTGGGTTCCACGTAGTACTCGAAGTACCGGAAACCCTTGCGGCTCAGGCCAGCGTAGAAGTAGGCGAGAGAGACAAGTAGGGCCAGGGCCACCGTCGTGTTGATGTCAGCGGTCGGGGCTCCCAGTTCGCCGTGGGGAAGCGAAATAAGCTTCCAAGGCAGTAGGGCACCGCCCCAATTGCTAACAAAAATGAATAGAAACAGCGTACCGATGAACGGCAACCAGTCTCTATAGGCCTTCTCGCCAATCTGCTCGCGAGCCAAGTCGCGGATGTAGTCCCAAAGGAACTCAAGGAAGTTTTGCAGGCCGCGGGGATCCCGTTCGAGCTTGCGAGTACCAACAAACACTAGGGCCAGCAGGGCACCGATCACGACCCAGGAGCTCAGGAACACCTGGCCGTGGATCTTGAGATTCCCAAGGTGCCAGTAGAGGTGTTGGCCCACCTCCAGTTCGGCAAGGGGGAGAGCAAGAGGCAAGGGAAGCATCTGGCTGAGATATGCGGTGTCGCTAAGGCGACGGGGCGGGGACAACCGGCTGAGCCGGGGTTGGGGCCGGCTGAGCCGGTGGTGCTGAGGCGAACGCTCAGGAGTCGAACAATGCCTGAAGGATCAGGGCAGGCTTGTAGAGCAGGAAGCCAAGGATGGCCGGCAACAGCTCCAACTGGGGGAAGCGGGATCCCGCCAGCACCAGCACAGCAGGCACGAGCAATTGGATCTTGCTCACCTTCTTGGAGCCGTTGCCGAGCTTGTTCACACTGCGGGCAAGGAGCCACAGATAGAGCACGCCGGAGAGGGCTCCCACCAGCACACTGCAGGCGGTAGGTAGATCAAAGACCACAGCCGTGAGGGCCACCGCCGCAGCGGAGACGATCAAGGTGGCCAGGATCAGACGCTGCTTAAGCCTCGCGTAATCCTCCATCCCGTTGCTGCCGACCACCAAAATGGTCGGAGTGGTTGCCACCAGAGGGGTCGCAGCCGCACGGGAGATGATGCCAGGAGGCTGATCACGGCTCTCCAGACCGAGCTGGAGACCCTGGGAGGGGGCCTCTTCGGAAGGAGAACCGGAGATTGCCTGCAAGGGCTCAGAGACTCTGATAAGCGCGAGGAATCTATCACGCAGCCCCTACCCCAATCCCAGGCCGCAGCAGCAGGACCCTTTGCCCCAGGAGGGTTCTAGCCGTGGCCAGTAGCCGCAACTCCGACCAGCCCAAGGGGAGCTGGCCGAGGGCCGTGTCCGGTCCAGCCGCCTCGAGGGCCTGGAGCAGGGTGAATCCGTCGGCGCTGAGATCCAGGGGCGCCATGTCGGAGTCGAGCAACGCCGTGCCCGGCCAACCCCAAAGACAAGGGTTGCGCCGACCTGGGGCCGCCAGCAAGGCGTCGTCGGCCTGCCAGTTGGTCTGGGCCAGGGGCCCACGGCTCAGGAAGAACTCGAAATGGCTGATGTCGGGATCGAGTTCTTCGACCAGCTGCCACTGCTGGCGTTGGGGCAGGGCCAGGGCCCGTTCCAGCAGCTCCCCCTGCAGCAGGCGGGCGGGATCCCAAATCTGGGGATTGGAGAAGCCGACAAAGTCAAGATCAACAGACTCAACAAAAGCGAAGAGACTCGCCAGGTTGTAACTCGTCTCCTGGGGGTGGAGATACATGTCGGCGAAGTTGGCATCCGCCGCCGTATCCAGGGCCCAACGGTCCCGTTGGTGGCGGGCGAGACGGTTGCTTTCGGGCAACATTTCAAAGAGTTGGCGACCTAGGCGCAGCCCCTCCATCCCCGTGCCCACGGCCAGCAGAGCCAAGGCCCGCTGGCTTCGATGGATTTCCCAACGGCCGCCTTCGGCATAGAGGAAAAGATGGAGCACCCCCCCTGGCTTGAGCAGGGCCGCCAGGGAGGCCAAACCTGCCTGGGGTTGGCGCAGGTGGTGCAAGACCCCCACCGAATTGATGTAATCAAAGGGGCCTTCGCCGGCCAGGTCCAGCAGGCTGCGCTGCTCGATCCGCACCGCCGAACGCTGGTCGCCGCCGGAGCGTCGCAGCCGCTCCCGGGCCACGGCGAGGGCGCCGGCACTGATATCAACCGCCAGAAGTTCTGATCCGGGGTTGAGATGGGCCAGATAATCGCTGCTAACCCCCGTGCCGCAGCCAGCATCAAGGATTCTCAGCGACTCAGCAGCGGGGCGCCGGGGCGGCAGCGAGCCCGTGCAGAAGGCGAGCGCCGCGTCAACACACCATCGCCAGTTGTATCCAGGCGGCGGTCCGTCCTCGAGTGGATCACCGGGATAGGGAAAACGGTCGTAGAAGGCGCTCACCACGGGGGTGGCGGCATCGGCGGGGGCCTGGGTCATCAGCTTGAGGGGCGCAGGGCGGCCTGACCTGGCGAGCTTTTCATGACCCCACCCAGCTGACCAGAGTGAGCCCCCCAGGCTGCAAACATTTGTTCATGGGGACCCTTACGCCCCATAGGCGAGCCGTAACGTGCCGAAACCCGGTTCGCTCTCGTTCATGACCGTGACCGCAAGCAGCGGCAGCAGCAGGGTTGCCCCCCAGCGCTACGACACCCTGCCGCTCTCCAGCGTCCGTCAAGCGGAGCAGCAGGATCGCTTCCCCGATGGGGGGGAACTCGACACCCTCACCACGTTCTTTCAGAGCGGCCAGATGCGGGTGGCCGCCGCTAGGCGGCTCTCGACCAACGCCGAGGCGATCGTGGCCCGCGCTGGCAACCGCATCTTTGTAGGGGGCACGCCCCTCTCCTATCTGGATGCGCCCCTCACACCTGCTGCCGCTGAGGCCACTCCCCTGGCCACCGACCAGGCCGCCTTCCAACGCTCAGTTCAGACCTTCGCCGGCGGCACACCCAGCCGCGGCAACTTGATCACGCGCCTGCTGGCAGGGGCTGGCGGCGATGCCGATGTGCGCGTCGTGCTGCCTACGGGCTTCAATCCCATCAGCGTCGGGATCTACGGGACCGAGCGGATGAAGAAATCGGTCCGCGACCTGGCCTGGTTCCTGCGCTACGTGGGTTACGCCGTGGTTGCGGGCGATCCCAGCATCCTGGCCGTGAACACCCGCGGCCTGCGGGATGTGCTCGAAAAGGGCTGCTCCCTGGCCGCCACCAACGTGGCATTACAGGAGATGCGCGCCGCCGCCGCTGGCCTGCTCAAGGATCTGCCGGAAGCGCGCCAGCTGGTGATCGACAGCTTCAACGTGCTGATCAAGGAACTGGACGTTCCCACCCCGTCTGCCCGCCAGCGCCTCGGCAGCTCCGAAAACCAGGGCCTGCAGTTGCCGGCGACCTACGCCTTGGCCGCCGAGGGCGCCCAGCGCTTCATCATGCGCAAGGTGCTCAGCGGCGCCCAGAAGGCCGAGGTGGTCCGCGCCGCCTATCGCCAGGTGTTTGAGCGCGATATTGCCAAGGGATACTCCCAGGTGGTCTGTCCGGTGGAAGCCACCCAGCTGCGCCAGGGCCAGCTCTCAATGCGGGAGTTCATCCGCGCCCTCGGCCACAGCAAGGAATACCGCCAGCAGTTCTATGGCCGCTTCTCCAACAGCCGGGCGGTGGAGCTGGCCTTCCGCCACTTCCTCGGCCGGGGCATCAGCTCCCGCGAAGAGTTCACCCGCTACTTCGACATCGTCAGCGCCCAGGGCCTCAAGGGTCTGGTGGATTCGCTGATCAACACGATCGAATACGGCCGGGTGTTTGGCGAGGAGACCGTTCCCTACCTACGCGACATCGGCGAAGAGGCCCAGGAGAGCGCTGGCTGGGGGTCAAACCGCAAGCTGTTTCGCTTCAGCGCGCCCTTTGAAGGAGCTCCCCAGTACGTCACCCTCTACGCCAGCTACCGCCACCCCTTCGCCGACCAGCACCCCTACGGCGGCGGTAACGATCCCCTAGCGCTCACCTACGGCGCCATCTTCCCCTCCGGCACGGCGTCAGTCGCCACCAGAGCGGCCCCATTTAGCTACGACAGCCGCAGGATTTTGGTGGGCAATGGCATGCGCCAGCCTGGCCAGATGAACAGCCCCCAATTCCGGGCTTCCAGCCCGCGCAAGGTGGGGCCCAAGGTGGTGCGGCTGCAGCAAATCGCCACCGGCGGCAACTCCTTACCCCGCCGCAGCGGCCAGCCGAGCGTGCGCAACACCGAATCCAGTACCCAGGGGGTGATTCGGGCTGTCTATGTGCAGGTGCTGGGCACCGCCGGCTATGCCGGCGAACAGAACAAGGTGGAGGAGATCAAACTCGAGAACGGCGACATCAGCCTGCGGGAGTTTGTGCGCCAGGTGGCCCGTTCTAAGGCCTTCCGCCGCCGCTACTGGAGCGGTCTCTACATCTGTAAAGCTCTGGAGGTGATGCACCGCCGCCTGCTGGGCCGCCCCACCTTTGGTCGCTGGGAAATCGATTCCTACTTCGATGTGGCCGCCCGTAAGGGCTTCTATGGCGTCGTCGACGCGATTCTCAACAGCAACGAATACGCCACGGCCTTCGGAGAAGACACCGTCCCCTACGAACGCTTCATCACCCCCTCGGACCTCAACATCCGTCGGGTGCCGACCCTGAAGCGGGAGCTCGATACCAGCGCCGTCGCCCTGCTCCCCGGCAGCCGGCCCGATGTGCCCGTGCCAGCCAACTTCCGCTTCAACGGAGAGCTCATGGCGCGCAATCTGTCCGGCCGCTCGGCTCCGATTCGCGGGGGCTGGAGCCTCCAAATGGTCGACGACGGCCAGGGGTTCAGCAGCAGCCAGCCGGCGGTGCCCGAGGGGCCCGGCAGCATCAAGGACAACCCAGAACCCAGCCGCCGCTGGAGCGCCCCCCGTTGGCAACCCGGCGGTGGCGTCACCACGTCCTGGCCACCCAACTCAGCCAAGTCCTAGCCCAGGCCATCGAGGAACTCCAAAGCAGTGCCGACAACGCCAACTGCTTTGGCCGCGATGGCGTCCCCTTGGGAGCGGACCGCAAGACCCAGGCCAAAAGCCTGGGTCTTTTGTTATGGAGCCCAACGGGGCAAAGTTTGCTGAATTGCAAGATGTCTTTACAGGCCAATCAAGCCCAAGAATTGTTGACAATCCCTATCCGGCAACCGTATTCACAATTTCAGCGAAAAGCATTGCGGGCCAAGGACTTTCAGCAATCAGGCAGCCGTGAAGAACTGTTACCAAGGCACCTCCCGCTCCGGCTCCTTAGCGCAGAATGACTCGGCGAACAGCCCTGCTGACGCCTCCCCCGGACCCAGGTCAAGCAAGCAAAGCTTGCAAGACCAAAGCCGAGGGTGCCACCCTTAACCCACCGGATATCGGTCACCACTCTGGCGACCGCTTGTTTCGAGGCAGAACTGCATGAGCATCGTCTCCAACTCGATCATCAACGCGGACGCCGAAGCCCGCTACCTCAGCCCTGGCGAACTCGACCAGATCAAGTCCTTCGTGAGTGGCGGTCAGCGCCGCTTGCGAATGGCCCAAGTCTTGAGCGAGAGCCGCGAGCGCATCGTCAAGCAGGCCGGCGGTCAGCTGTTCCAAAAGCGTCCGGATCTGATCTCCCCCGGTGGCAATGCCTACGGTGAGGAGATGACCGCCACCTGTCTGCGGGACATGGACTACTACCTCCGCCTGGTGACCTACGGGGTCATGGCCGGTGATGTCACCCCGATTGAAGAAATCGGCATCATCGGTGCCCGTGAGATGTACCGCTCCCTCGGCACCCCCCTCGAGGCCATGGCAGAAGCCGTGCGCGAGATGAAGGCTGCGTCCACGAGCCTGCTCACCGGCGCTGATGCCGAAGAAGCCGGCTTCTACTTCGACTACGTCGTCGGCGCCCTCTCCTGAGGCTGCTTCCCTTCACCCCTCCGCCTCCTTTCAAGGTTCCATGCAAGACGCCATCACCAACGTCATCAACCAGGCAGACGTCCAAGGCCTGTACCTAGACACCTCCTCCATGGGGCGTCTCGAGCAGTACTTCGCCAGTGGCGAGCTGCGCGTTCGTGCTGCCACCACCATCAGCGCCAACGCCTCCTCGATCATCAAGGAAGCCGTAGCCAAGGCGCTGCTGTACTCGGACATCACCCGTCCCGGTGGCAACATGTACACCACCCGTCGTTACGCGGCCTGCATCCGCGACCTCGACTATTACCTGCGCTACGCCACCTACGCCATGCTGGCCGGTGACACCTCCATCCTCGATGAGCGGGTGCTCAATGGCCTCAAGGAGACCTACAACTCCCTGGGCGTGCCTATCGGTGCCACCGTGCAATCGATCCAAGCCATGAAGGAAGCCACCGCAGCCCTGGTGGGCCCTGATGCTGGTCGCGAAATGGGTGTGTACTTCGACTACATCAGCTCCGGCCTGGGTAACTGATCCCTGTCAACGGCACACCCTGCGGATCCTTACCCATGCGCCTGTTCAAGATCACAGCCTGCATTCCCTGCCCTGAAAAAACCCGGAGCCAACGGGAGCTTCAGAACACCTTCTTCACCAAGTGGGTGCCTTATGAAAGCTGGTTTGCTGAACAGCAGCGAATCATGAAGCAGGGTGGCAAGATCCTGAAGGTGGAACTCGTCACCGGTCGCCGCCAGGTCAACGTCGGCAACTAACCGATCACCATCTGACAGGTTTAGCCAAATTAAAGGGTGAGCCAACAGACTGATTTGTCAAACCCTTGATCCCTTTCTCGTTCAAGCTGGTGACAGCTGCCCGGCCCCGGCCGGGCTTTTTTTTGTCCCTGGCCCTGTGCCAATGGCCAGGTCCAAGCGTCTGAATGGACTTACCCGTGGATGCAACTGTGGATGCCACCCAGGCCCCAGGGTCCAACCCAGGCCAACGCCGCAACCTGTTACCCCTACCCTTCGGGCAGTGGCCGGCAGAAGCCCGGCTGCTGCTTGGCATGGTGGCCCTCTGGAGTCTGGTGGGCCTGCTGGTGCTGGCCTCGGCTAGCTGGTGGGTGGCCTCGCGGGAGATGGGCGATGCGGCCTATTACCTCAAACGCCAGGCGATCTGGATGGTGGCCAGCTGGGGTCTGCTCTGGCTGGCGATCCGCCTCAACCTGCGGCGTTGGTTGCGACTGGCCGCCCCGGCCCTCCTGATCACGGGTCTGATGGTGGCCGCCACCCTGGTGGCTGGCAGCACCGTGAATGGGTCGAGCCGCTGGCTAGTGATCGGTCCGATCCAGATCCAGCCCTCGGAGTTGATTAAGCCCTTTGTGGTGTTGCAAGGAGCCACCCTGTTCTCCCACTGGAACCGGATTTCCGTCGATCAAAAGCTGCTTTGGCTGGGGGTATTCGGCGGCATAATCCTGCTAATCCTCAAACAGCCCAACCTCAGCACAGCAGCCCTCACGGGCTTGCTGCTCTGGCTCATGGCCCTTGCCTCGGGCATCTCCCTGCCGTCGATGCTGGGCACCGCGATCCTGGGCGGCAGCGTTGGCGTCGGCAGCATCCTGCTCAACACCTACCAGCGCATCCGCGTCACCTCCTTCCTCAACCCCTGGAATGACGCCCAAGGGGATGGCTACCAGCTGGTGCAAAGCCTGCTGGCGATCGGTTCGGGCGGCCTCTGGGGCTCGGGCTTTGGCCTCTCCACCCAAAAACTGCAATACCTGCCAATCCAATCTACCGACTTCATCTATGCGGTATTCGCCGAGGAATTCGGCTTTATCGGTTCGATCATGATGCTGTTATTTTTGCTGCTCTTTGGGCTGGTGGGGCTGCGAGTAGCCCTCTCCTGCCGCAGCAATCAACAACGGCTGGTCGCCATCGGTTGCACCACCTTGCTGTTGGGCCAATCGATTCTCAATATCGCCGTGGCCAGTGGCGCCATGCCCACCACGGGCCTGCCGCTGCCGATGGTGAGCTATGGCGGCAATTCCCTGCTGTCGAGCCTGTTAACCGCAGGCCTACTGATCCGCTGCAGCCTGGAAGGAGCAGGACTGGAGGCCCCGCGGCCCTCCAGTCGGCGCCGCCGCAGGGATGCACCGATAGGCTGATGGCATGAGCCTTTTGCCCGTGGCCGCCTGGGCCAGAGCCAGTGAGGAGCTGCTGCAGACCTCCCTGGCCGCCCCTGGCCCCCTCACCTTGGGCCTGGTGTTTTGCGGTGGCCTACTCACCAGCCTGGGCCCCTGCTCCCTCTCCCTGCTGCCCGTGACCCTGGCCTACCTGGCTGGCTTCGGCGACCAGGGCGCCAAGGCCTGGCCCCGCAGTCTCAGTTTCGTGGCCGGCATCATTGCGTCGCTCGTGGTGCTTGGCCTGGCCAGCGGTTTACTCGGCCGCCTCTACGGTCAGATTCCCGGCTTCATCCCCAGCCTGGTGGCAGGGCTAGCCGTGGTCATGGGCCTCAACCTGCTGGGGTTGGTGCGGCTGCCCCTGCCGGCGGGCCCTGATCCGGAGCGCTGGCGCCAATGGGTGCCGCCAGCGCTCGCCCCCCTGGCCGCTGGTCTGGCCTTTGGCCTGGCGGCCTCCCCCTGCACCACGCCCGTCCTTGCGGTATTGCTGGGCTGGATTGCCCAGAACGGCCGGCCCCTGGCTGGCGTGGTGCTTCTTATCGCCTTTGCCTGCGGCCAGGTCATGCCCCTGCTCCTGGCGGGTACGGCGGCAGCAAGCTTGCCCCGCCTGCTGGCCCTCAGGGCGCTGGGGCAATGGGTGCCGCCGATCAGTGGCGTGGTGCTCCTGATTACGGGCGCCCTCACCCTGCTGGCCAACTGGATCTAACGCGCAAGCCACCCTGATGTTTGACCTGAAGTCCCTGGACATCGCCAAGCGCAAATTGGGCCGCCTGCTCGGCGTGATCTCCGACTTGCGGGTGGCCATCGGCCTGCTGCTGGTCATCGCGATCAGCAGTGGTCTCGGCACTCTGGTGCCCCAGAAGGAGCCCAGCGCCCTTTATCACAAGCTCTATGACAACCAGCCCTGGCTGGGCCTGTTCAAGGGCGATGCGGTGCTGGGCCTGCAGCTGGATCATGTCTATTCGAGCGGCTGGTTTCTGGCCCTGCTGGCCTGGCTAGGCCTGGCATTGATCCTGTGCAGCTGGCGGCGCCAGTGGCCCGCCCTGCAGGCCTCCCTGCGCTGGATCGACTACCAATCGCCGCGCCAACTGGGCAAGCTCACCCTGGCCGAAACCATTGCCAGCCCCAATCCGGCCGCCACGTTGGGCGAACTCGAACAGCTCCTCAAACGCCAGGGTTGGACTCTCCAGGTCCAGGCCGATCGCCTAGCGGCCCGGCGCGGGGTGGCGGGCCGGGTGGGCCCCCTACTGGTGCATGCGGGCCTGGTGGTGTTGATGGTGGGAGCCGCCTGGGGCTCGCTGGCCGGCCACCGCCAGGAACAATTCCTGGCCCCAGGCCGGCAATTAGACCTGCTTAATAGCCGCGGCGACAACCAGATCACGGTGGCCGTTGACCAATTCGAGATCGAACGGGATCCGGCCGGCCGGCCGGAACAATTCCGGTCTGCTCTCACCCTCAAGGGGCCCGATGGAGCCACCCTCAAACAGACCGAAATCAGCGTCAACCATCCCCTGCGCTTTCGAGGGATCACGTTGTATCAGGCCGACTGGACCCTGGCGGCGATCGGCGTGCAACTGGGTCGCAGCCCGGTGCTGGAATTGCCGTTGCAGACCTTCCCCCAACTAGGCGATCAGATCTGGGGCATCGTGCTGCCGACTCGCCCCGATGGCAGCCAGCCCGTATTGCTCTCCCTCAGCAGTGAACAGGGCCCGGTCACGGTTTTTTCGGCCGAGGCCAAACCGATCGCTAGCCTGGTGCCCGGGGGCGAAGCGGTGGACATCGAAGGCCTGCCCATGCGGATTGACAACGTGCTCACCGCCAGCGGCATTTTGCTCAAGCGCGATCCGGGCGTACCCCTGGTCTATGGGGGCTTTGGCATCGCCCTAGTGGGAGGGGTGCTGAGCCTGGTGGCGACGCGCCAGCTCTGGGCGATCAGCGACCCGGCCAACGGTAGGCTGCACCTGGGCGGGCTCTGCAACCGCAACCTCACCGCCTTTGCCCGGGAACTGCCCGTCCTGATCAGCACTCTGCAACAGGCCGACCAGACGATCTGATACCAAGGCGAGCCAGGGTCGGCCTCAATCAGGGACGCGTCAACGGCTCGACCCGCTAGCCAAATAGGGGGTCAAATATTCTTGGTAAACAGCGTGATCCCACCCCAAAAATTAGGCCAACTCAATAAGCCTAAGTAAGTAATCCTTTCTGCCTAGAGGTGGGGGCGCGAGCTCCAATCCTCAACAGGGATGTCGCTTGCCTTGACTCACCTTGATCACCGTATGCACATTGCCACGGGGATTGAAATCGGCCTCCAGCTGCAGCCAAGTGGGCGCGCAGGCGGCCACCCAGTCATCAACGATGCGATTGGTCACCTCCTCATGGGAGATGCTGCGATCACGCCAGCTATTGACATAGAGCTTGAGGGCCTTGAGCTCCATCACCCGGGGGCCGGGCTGATAAATCAGGCGCAGGGTGGCAAAATCCGGATAGCCCGAAAAAGGGCACAAGCAGGTGAATTCAGGGAAGGTGATTGCGATCTCATAGGGCCGCCCTGGCCGGGGATTGTCAAAGCAGATCAGCTGGGCCCCAGCGATGGCCCGTTGGCCGTAGGCGGGGGTCTGGGTGAGGGGCTCGGACGGGTTCAAGACGGCAGGGCAAGGGGGCCAGGGGCCAGGGGCAAGCGACGATTTCAACCGCTCCAACACCCACGATAGGGACTGGGCCACCTCAGCCCGGTCCTGCCAGCCAGCAGATGCCGTAGCCAAGGGACCGGGAAGGCGAATGCTCTGACAAGGTCGGGGCCCCAAGTGTGGCTCCTTCAACAGTTCACCAGCATCGGCGGCTCCCCGTAGCTATAGCTACATCAGGTGTCGGGCGACTAGCACCTAATGGACTGGAGCCAGGCCGTTCCTGGGCCCCACGCCCTCCCCTTCCACTCCTGGCATTTTGCTGGGAGACTTTCTTCGATTGCCCCCCGGATCCATGAAAAAAATCGAGGCCATCATCCGCCCCTTCAAACTGGAGGATGTCAAGCTGGCACTGGTCAACGCCGGCATCGTCGGCATGACCGTGAGCGAAGTTAGGGGTTTTGGTCGCCAGAAGGGCCAGGTCGAGCGCTACCGCGGCTCGGAATTCACCGTTGAGTTTCTCCAGAAATTGAAACTTGAAGTAGTGGTTGATGACGACCGGGTCGACACGGTGGTGACCGCCATCCAGGATGCGGCCCGCACTGGCGAGATTGGCGATGGCAAGATCTTTATCAGCACCATCGATTCGGTGATCCGGATTCGCACCGGTGACTTGGACAGCGACGCGATCTAGATCGCGGGCTGCCGGGACCATCCCCGGCAATCAGGGGCTGGCAAGGGTCTGGGCCACGAGGGCGCGAATTAGGGCCCCGTTAAGGGCCCCAGCCCCATCGGTCCCCAAGCCACTGCCGAGCCAGAGCAGGTACTCGTGGTTGCCCGCCGGGCCGGTGATCGGCGAGGCCACCAGGCCAAGGCCCTGCCAGCCCAAGGCTGCGCCTGCGCGGATCACCCCCTCGATCGCATCCACATGGGCGACGGGATCGCGCACAACGCCGCCCTTACCCACCCGGGAGCGGCCCACTTCGAACTGGGGCTTAACCAGCAGCAGGGCCTCGCGGCGGCCCGGGGTCAGCAGGGCCCCCAGGGCCGGCAACACCAGTCCCAGGGAAATAAACGACAGATCGGCCACGGCCAGGTCGGGCCAGGGGTCGTCCGGGCCGTATAGGTCGTCTGGTCTGAGGTGGCGCAGGTTGGTGCGCTCGCGCAGCACAAGGCGCGCATCGGTGCGCAGGCTCCAGGCGGTCTGGCCGTAGCCCACATCAATGCCATAGATGCGGCTAGCGCCGTGCTGAAGCAGGCAATCGCTAAAGCCGCCAGTGGAGATGCCGCCATCAAGGCAAACGCGCCCTGCAACCCGGATCGGCAGGGCCTCAAGGGCGGCCACCAACTTCTCACCACCGCGGGAGACAAAGCGGGGCGGTTGCTCCACATCTAGGGGCAGATCAGGTGCGATGTCGTGACCAGGCTTATCCAGCACCTGGTCCGAACTGCGCACCCGGCCAGCACGAATCAACTGCTGGGCCTGCTGGCGGCTGGCGGCCAGGCCCCGCTCCACCAGCACCAGATCCAAGCGCTGTTTGCGAGCCATGGGCCTGTCAGCCAGCTGGCGTCATAAAACCACAAACGAAACCGAACAAAATCCTTTCAGCCACCAGCTGGTCAAACAATCGACTGGGCAATGGCCTCCCACCTCGGGCGGGCCAGGATGGCGCAAGCAGGTCACCGCACCCCAGAACGGGCCCCCTGCGGCCCGGGGAAGTCGCCCATCGCCGCCTGAGCCGGGATCGCCTGAAAACCCCGGGCCCAATGGCGCCAGGAGCGCAGCAAGGGCCCTTGGCGACTGCTGAACAAGCCTGCGCTGCAGCCTGAGCCATACATTGGACGGGCCGTTGCCAGGCTCTGGCCCCTTGATTGAGCGTTACACCCTGCCCGAGATGGGCAGCATCTGGAGCGAGCAGGCCAAGTTTCAGAGCTGGCTTGATGTGGAGATCGCCGCCACCGCGGCCCAGTGCCAGCTGGGCCGCGTCCCTGCTGAGGCGTTGGCGGAAATCCGCGCCAAGGCCAGCTTCCAGGTGGAGCGCATCCTCGAGATCGAAGCCGAGGTGCGCCACGACGTGATCGCCTTTCTCACCAACGTCAACGAAGTCGTGGGCGATGCGGGCCGTTACATCCACGTGGGCATGACCAGCTCGGATGTCCTCGACACCGGCCTGGCCCTGCAGCTGAAGGCCTCGGTGGCCTTGCTGCGGCTCGAATTGGACCAGCTCGCCGCGGCCCTGCGCCTCCTGGCCCGCGAGCACAAGGGCACGGTGATGATTGGCCGCTCCCACGCCATCCATGGCGAGCCGATCACCTTTGGCTTCAAGGTGGCCGGCTGGCTGGCCGAGGTGCTGCGCAACCAGGAACGGCTCGAACGCCTGGAGACGGTGGTGAGCGTCGGTCAGATCAGCGGCGCCATGGGCACCTACGCCAACACCGATCCCCAGGTGGAGGCGATCACCTGCCAGATCCTGGGCCTGGAGCCAGACACGGCCAGCACCCAGGTGATCGGCCGCGATCGCCACGCCGAATACGTCCAGACCCTGGCCCTGGTGGGGGTTGCCCTAGAGCGCATCTCCACCGAAATTCGCAACCTGCAGCGCACCGATGTGCTGGAGGTGGAGGAAAACTTCGCCAAGGGCCAAAAGGGCAGCTCCGCCATGCCCCACAAGCGCAATCCGATCCGCAGCGAACGGATTAGTGGCCTGGCCCGGGTGCTGCGCAGCTACACGATTGCCGCCCTGGAGAACTGCGCCCTCTGGCACGAGCGCGACATCAGCCACAGCTCGGTGGAGCGGATGATGCTGCCCGATTGCTCGGTGACCCTGCACTTCATGCTGCGGGAAACCACCGCCGTGGTGGCTGGCCTGGGGGTCTACCCCGAGAACATGGCCCGCAACATGAACGTCTACGGCGGCGTGGTGTTCAGCCAGCGGGTGCTGCTGGCCCTGGTGGACACCGGCCTGGCCCGGGAAGAGGCCTACCGGATCGTGCAGCGCCATGCCCACAGCGCCTGGAACCAGACCGGCGGCGATTTCCGCGCCAACCTGGAGGCCGATGCCGATGTCACCAGCCGCCTCAGCCCGGCAGAGCTCGCCGAATGCTTCTCCACCGCCCTGCACCAGCAGAACCTCGAGGTGATCTGGCAACGGCTGGGGATCTAACCGTGACGGTGAAAAGGGAGTTCCAAAACGGCTGCTGATGGCCATGCCCCCCTCTGATGGCATGGCCCCTCAGCCGTTCGGCTTGGTCTTGGGGCTCTTTTGGACCCCCTATGCGGACTGGATCTACACCGTTGTCAGCATCAGCGGCCTGCTGCTGATGGTTTGGCTGGTGCTGGGGCCCCCTAGGCCGCCCGCACCGTAGCCAGGTTGGGGCTAGCCCCCCCGGGGGCCAGGTCGATCGGCTCACAGACCGGGAAGCGGTTGATCGCCTTGAGGGCCTGGCGGGCATTGGTGCGCAGCTGCTCGCTCACCGCTTCGCAATAGGGAATCTGGGCTAGCAGGTCGACGGTGCGGCGCATGATCCGCACCACATCGCCCTCATCGAGGGAGCTGTTGGCGATCAGGTCGTTCCAACTCACCCCCTTGGCCCAGGCCTGCACCAGGCCCATCAATTCGGCCTCGTACCAAACCGGCACCACCACCTCGGCCTGCTCCTGCTGGCGCAGCAACTCCCGCCGGATACCGCGCAGATCATGCAGGGCCTCATCGGCGGCCGGCGGCGGCGGATAGCCACTCCAGAGGTCGGGCCGATTGACCTCGGTAGAAATCGCCTCGAGCACGGCGGCTAGGTCGGCGGGCTCCAGTTCATCCAGGTGGCCGCTCATCAGGGCCAGGCCAATCCAGAGCTCATTATCGCCGCGGATCGCCGCCACGGTGCGGCCGATTTCGGTGGGTTCGAGCCCCTCACTTCCGGCCAAACAGCCAAAAAAGCGCAGGATGTCGATCAGGGAGAGGAACGTCTCCCAGTGGCGATTGGCCCGGTGATGGAGGATCCGCTGGCGCTCCTCGATCTCGATCTCCAGCTCCTCCATGCGCTGGCGTTGCTTGGTGATCTTTTTGCGGTCGCCGCGCAGGTGGGCCGGGTGCAGTTCCAGTGCTAATTCCAGGTCCCGCACCAAAAGGGCCTGGGCCTGCACCTCACCGGCCAGGTCGTATTGGGGCGTGGCCATGTCATGGCGCCGGGCCATGTGGGCCACGGCCAGGGCTAGGCCGCCACTGGCCTGGTCCCCATGGCGAATTTCACCGATGTGGTGCAGCACCGGAGCCTGGACCCCCTGGACCTGCAGGCAGCTCAACTCGGCATGGAGGCTCACCACCGCGTGGCAGGGCACCAGGATCCAAACGTTCTCATCACTAAGGCAGAGCAGCTGGGGAAACTGGCCCGGCCCCTCGATCTTTTCAACGATCACGGCAGGCGTGACCCGCCCCTTGAGCTGGGGGGATTTAAGGCTGAGCAAGGTTCCTTCGCTGGAAAAACGCAGGGCCAGCGTGAGCTCATGGGCCAGGGTTTCCTCGGCCTGTTGCTGCAGGATGCGCTGAATGCGGCGTTCTTCACGCAGGCGACCCCGCTGTTTTTCGTAGTCCTCGAAGTCGTCCCAGGCCACCTCCTCGCCAGAGCCCGTGAGCGCCTCCAATTGCTGGAGCAGGTCGGCGATGCGGGCCTCATCTTCCACCAGATCAAGGGTGGCCAGATAGCGACCAAAACTGCGCTCGACCAGTTCCTTCGCCTTGGGCAACTCATTGCGCTGGAGCAGGTTGAGCACCATGCCGTAGCTGGGGGTGAACTGGCTCACCAGGGGATCGGCGGGGCTAGTGGCCAGCTGGCCCGCCTCGCGGACCCCCTCAAAACGGCTCTGCACCGTGACCACATAGCCCTGGGTATCGAGGCCACGGCGGCCCGCCCGGCCAGCCATCTGCAGGAATTCACTGCCCATCAAGGGACGATGGCCCCGCTCGGTGCGCTTGCTCAAGGCCGAGATCACGGTGCTGCGGGCGGGCATGTTGATCCCGGCCGCCAGGGTTTCGGTGGCGAACACCACCTTCACCAACCCCTGCTGGAACAGCTCCTCAATCAGTTCTTTCCAGGCGGGCAGCACGCCAGCATGGTGGGCGGCAATGCCACGCAACAGCGCCTCGTCGTGGCCACCCTCACGCACGGCCTCCGGGGTCGCCCGCACGAAGGCCTCGAGGCGGGCGCGGATGCGGGCCTGCTCGGCTTGGTTCACCAGACAAATTTTGCCCAGATCTCGCATGGCCTTATCGCAGCCGCGGCGGCTGAAGATGAAATAGATGGCGGGGAGCATGTCCCGTTCAGCCATCTGGGCCACCACAAAAGCCAGGGGCGGCGCCTCTGGCTGGGGCGGCCGCGGCGACTTGCCCTTGCGGTTAGAGCCCTTCGGCGCCCGCCAGACCTTGCAGTTGGGGTGCAGGCCGGTGCGTTCGTCGTTAAGCAGGGGATGGAGCCCCTTGGCGCTGCAAAAACTGAAATCCAGGGGCACGGGCCGGAAATCACTGAGCACCAATCGAGTCGGGCCGTGTACCCGGTCGATCCAGTCGGTGAGTTGGCCGGCATTGGCCACGGTGGCCGAGAGGGCCACCAGCTGCACCGAGGACGGGCAATGGATGATCGATTCTTCCCAGACGGTGCCCCGCTGGGAATCGTTCATGTAGTGGCACTCATCCAGCACCACCGCCTCCACGTCGGCGAGGGGGTCATCGCCCCGCTCGACCTCGGCGTAGAGCATGTTGCGGAAGATTTCCGTCGTCATCACCACGACGCTGGCCTCGCGGTTGACGCTGAAATCGCCGGTCATTAAACCGACATTCTCAACGCCAAATTGCTCGCGGAAATCGCGCAGCTTCTGATTGGAAAGAGCCTTGAGCGGTGTCGTATAAAACACCTTCTGGCCATGGGCCAGGGCCCGATGGATGGCGTATTCGCCCACGAGGGTCTTACCCGAACCGGTGGGGGCACTGACCACCACCGATTGGCCCTGGTTGAGGGCATCGATCGCCTCCAGCTGGAAATCATCCAGGGGGAATGGAAAAAGCTCACCGAGGGGGGGGACGTCCCTGGTGGGAACCTCGCTGGTGGCGCTACGCATAAACCAATTCTATGGGCTGGTTGCCAGGGGCGCCTGCGTAGGGGGTGCCGCAGCCCAGGATGGTCCAGCCCCTTGCCTGCCATGGAGTACCACCAGGACCAACACGCCAGCTTGATCGCCCCGCACCGCTGGCCGCTGGCCGAATGCGCCCAGGGGCTGCTGGCCCTGGAGCACTGGTCCCTGGAGGCGCCCATACTGTTGATCGAGGAGGGTCTAACAGCACCTCGGCGCGGCCGGGGACCGTTGGCCAACTCTCCAGCTGGCTCGGGAACCTGGACCCGGAGCTCGAGGCCTTCGTGCACCTGCGCCAAGCGGGCGTTGACTTCGATCAAGCGCGCGCCCAATGCCTCCAGGACCAGGGCGAGGCCTTCGAAATGGCCTGGGCCAAGGCCCTGGCCGGCAACCCCCTGGTGACCCACGACAACCTGGCCGGGTTTGCGGCCCTCTCCCAAAAGGGCTTTGGCCGCAACCCGCGCGAACTGCGGTGGTGGTGCGCTGGCGCGACCGGGTGACCGCCTGCCTGGTGGCCTGTGAGCCCATGGGCTGAAGAGCGGACCGCCCGGGCTACGGCTTTTGATCCTTGGGCTCAGCCCCGTCGGTGATGAAAGCGCCCCAGCATCAAGCCAATCATGATGGCGATGTAAAGCTGTCCCACGATGGTGATCAAGGTGCAGATCACCTGGGCCTCCAGACTCACGGGCACTAGCGAGGCGCTGCCTACGGACGTGAGATAGCCAAATGATCCCAAAATCATCTGGGGCAACCTCAAGATGACCCCATCGGAACTGTTGTAAACATCCTTGAGCGGCGCAAAGCTATCGGATTTCAAATACATCAGGGCATCGAGCACGATACCGCCACTGAAACCAATCAACAGGTAACCAGAGGTCGCCCCCATCACCACCGAGGTGGTGACATAGGGCTCCCGCACCAAGGCCCTCACCATGCGAAACAAATAGAGTCCAAAGAAGGCGATCCAGGCGAGAACATGGGCAAACGTGAACGCAAAGCTGGGGCTTATGTTCTGCTTGATCATCAGTGCGTAGGGGATCTCCAAGGCAATTGCCAGGCATCCCAAGCAATAGGCGGGGATCCGGGAGTTCAGTAGCGGCGATACCCGGGTCAGGCCCACCATCAGGAAGGTCGCTAGCAGAATGACCAGGCCGCAATTGAGCAGGGGCAAGGCATGGGCCAGGGGCTGGGCCAGTAGGAGCAGCACCAGCAGCCCCAAGGCGTAGCGATAGCCAAGATGGCGCTGGCGAATCCGCTCGATATTCCAGCGGCGGTGATTCATCGAACCCGGGTCCCCCATTGAGCGATCAAGTCTCCCAGGGGGCCTCTTCGGTCTGATCGGTTGAAGACATTGGCCCTTGGGACCAAGTCCTGGCCTTTAGGGGACTTGCGATTGAAGCGCTGGCCCGACGGTTCGCGGCCTGGGCCTCGGCGAACTTGCCTGCGGGCACTGGCCTGAAAGGCTCGAACCCAGGGAGCCAGGTCATGAAAGCCCCGGACCCTGCGGTTGCTTGAGCGGGCTGGCTTTGGGAGGCCTAGCGTGAATGGTTGCTTGTTCTGGCCAGCAAGGCCAAAGCGGGGCTGATCCAGCCGTGACCCTCCCCCCCGATCCCCTCGCACCCCTGGCAGCGGCCCTGGCCGCCCTGCCGGCGGCCCGGCGGCGCCAACTGCGGGACTTCGAACCGGGGGGCACCGCCGAACTGCGGCCCCAAGCGGACCCGGCGATGGGGGCCCTGCTGGATCTGGCCAGCAACGATTACCTGGGCCTGGGTCGCCACCCCCAGCTACTGGCCGCCGCCCGCCAGGCCCTAGAGCGCGATGGGGTGGGCTCCGGCGGCTCGCGGCTGGTGAGCGGCAGCCGGCCGGTACACAGCGCCCTGGAGCGGCGGCTGGCGGACTGGCTGGGCCGGGAGCGGGTGCTGCTCTTTCCCAGTGGCTTCCAGGCCAACCTGGCCGCAGTCGGCGCCCTGGCCGATCGCCACAGCCTGGTGATCGCCGATCGCCTCTGCCACCACTCCCTACTGGTGGGGGTCCAGGCCAGCGGCGCCCGCCTACAGCGCTTTGGCCACAACGACCTGGCCGACTTGGAGCGGCGCCTGGGGCAGGCCCGGGCCCAGGCTCCCAACCAACGGCTGCTGGTGATCAGCGAAAGCCTGTTCAGCATGGAAGGCAGCCAGCCGGATGCAGGCGCCCTAGCCCGCCTCTGCGCCGAGCACGGCGCGGCCCTGCTGCTCGATGAGGCCCATGCCCTGGGGGTGCTGGGCCCCGGCGGCCGCGGCCTGGCCTGGGGCCAAGCGGCCGTGACCCTGGTGAGCGGCACCTTCGGCAAGGCCTTCGGCGGCGGCGGCGCTTTCCTGGCCACCGGGGCGATCGCCGGCGAATGGCTGCTGCAGCAGGCCGGCGCCTTCCGCTACACCACCGCCCTGGCGCCGGCCCTGGCCGCCGCAGCCCTGGCCGCCCTGGACCTGATCGAGGCCAACCCCGGCTGGGGTGCGGCCCTGATGGAGCGGGCCGAACGCTGGCGGACGGCCCTAGCCGCGGCCGGCTGGCCGCGGCCGCCCGGCCAGGGGCCGATTTTGTCGTTGCTTGTGGGCGAGGAGCAGGCGGCCCTGGCCCTGCAACAGCGCCTCGAAGGTCACGGTCTGCTGGCGGTGGCGATCCGGCCGCCGACGGTGCCCCCTGGCACCTCGCGCCTAAGGCTGGTGCTGCGCCAAGACCTGCCAGCGGGCAGCCTGAAGCGGCTGCTGGAGGCCCTGGGGGAGGCGCCATGACCTTAAACCTGATCGCCATGCACGGCTGGGCCGGGGACCAGCGGGCCTGGGAGCCCTGGCGCATCGCCGCCGCCGGCCGCGGCTGGAGCCTGGAGACCGGCGAACGGGGCTACGGCCAGCAAACGCCCCACGCCCCCCGCTGGCCTGGCGCAGGCGGGGCCGTGCTGGTCCATTCCCTGGGCCTGCACCTGCTGCCGGCCGAGCTCTGGAGCCAGGCCAGGGCCGTGGTGCTGCTGGCCAGCTTTGGCACCTTTGTGCCCCCCGGCCCCGGCGGCCGGCGCACCCGGGCGGCCCTCGAGGCGATGGCGGGGCGGATCCGCCAGGGCGAGCTCGCCCCTCTGCTGGACGAGTTCTTAGCCAAGGCCGCCGCCCCGGCCCGTCTGGACCAGCTGCCCTTGGGGGTCGCCCAGGAGGGCAGCGACGCGGCAGGGGTTGCCAGGCTGCTGGAGGATCTGGCCCTACTGGGCCGCTGCGACGGCCTGCCCGAGGCCTTCCCCCGCTCGGTGCCGGTGCTGGTCGTGGAAGCCGGCGCCGATCAAATCGTGCCCGCCGCCAGCCGGGCCCTGCTGCGCCAGGCCCTACCCCAGGCCGAAAGCTGGACCCTGGAGGCCATCGGCCACAGCCTGCTGGGAACGCCCCTGGTGGGCCCTGTCCTTGACTGGCTTGATCAATGGCTGGTTGGGCCTGGGCCCGGCGCCGAGCTCCAACAGAACGCAAGACCAGCCTTACCTGCCCATGGTTGAAACCCCCAGGGTCAGAACCAGAACCGCCGATCCACCGCCGCTGACGCCCGCCTTTAGCGAGCGGGTGCGGGACTGCTTCAGTGGCGCCGCCAACCAGTACGAGGGCGGCGCCCGGATCCAGCGGGCGATCGCCTGGCGCCTGGGCCATCTCTGCCGGCCCCTGGCGATCGGACCCGGCCCCAAGGGCGACCTGGGCGCCGGCACTGGCCTGCTAGCCCGCTCGATCGCCCTGCAGCGCCCGGACCTGAACCTGCTGCGCCTGGACAACTGCCAGGCCCTCCTGGAGACGGAACCCGCCGCTGCCGGGGCCAATGCCCGCCTGCTCTGGGACCTCAACGGGGGCCTGCCCGCCCAACTGGCCGGCGCCAGCCTGCTGGCCTCGAGCTTTGCCCTGCAATGGCTGGAGCAGCCCCAACTCCAGCTGGACCAGTGGGCGAGCCAATTGGCCCGGGGGGGCTGGCTGGTCCTGGCCGTGCCCTGCTCGGCCAGCTTCCAGCAATGGCGCCAGGCGGCGGAGCGGGCCCGGGTGCCGTTCACGGGCCTGGCCCTGCCCGCCGCCAGCGGGCTGGTCCAGGCGGCGGAGCGCCAGCTCCAGCTGCTGCGTTGCCAACGGCTGCGCTTCAGCCGCCGCCAGCCCCAGGCCCTGGCCTTCCTGCGGGAGTTCAAGGCGATCGGCGCCCAGGCCAGCCCCAAGGGCCAGCTCAGCCCCGCCGAGCTGCGCCGCCTGCAGACCCATTGGGCTCCCAGAGCGGGTGAATGCCCGCTGGAATGGGAGGTGCTGCTCCTACTGGCACGTAAACCCTGAGCCAGCCGCCAACCATCTCCTTGAGCCCCCCCCTGAGCCCCCAAGAGAACCAACCCCTACGCCTGGTGGTCTGCGGCACGGACACCGACGTGGGCAAGACCGTGGTCAGCGCCCTGCTCGTGCAGGGCCTCTCGGCCAGTTATTGGAAACCGGTGCAATGCGGCCTTGATGGCGGCGGTGACCGCGATCGGCTCCGCGAGTGGCTGCAACTGCCCGAGCCCCGGCTGTTGCCGGAGGCCTACCGCCTGGCCGCTCCGGTGTCCCCCCACTGGGCCGCCGAACTGGAGGGAGCCAGCCCTGGTTCCAACGGTGCGCCGATCGAGTCCAGCCGTCTGGCCCTGCCGGCGGTGTACGGGGCGTTGGTGGTGGAATGCGCCGGCGGCTTACTGGTGCCCCTACGCCGGGACCGGCTCCAGATCGAGCAGATCCAGGCCTGGGGCCTGCCGGTGCTGCTGGTAGCGCGCAGTGGCCTGGGAACCTTGAACCACTGCCTGCTCTCCTTGGAGGCCTTAGCCCAGCGGCGCATTCCCGTGCTGGGGCTGGTGCTCAATGGCCCCCCCCACGCCGACAACCCCAGGACGCTGGCAGCCCTGGGTGGCGTACCCCTCCTGGCCTGCCTGCCGCCCCTGGCGGCTATCAACCGCGAGAGCCTGGCTGCCCTTTGGCAAACAAGCGGCCTGGGCGCTGCCCTGGCCACAGCCGCAGCGGAGCTGCAACCCCAACCAGACCCCGACACCATGCACCGATGAGCTGGCATCCCAACCTCTGGCATCCCTTCACCCAGGTGGCCAGCGCCGATCCGCCCCTGCGGGCCGTGGGCGGCCAAGGCGCCCTGCTGGAGCTTGACGACGGCCGCCTGCTGATCGATGCGATCAGCAGCTGGTGGGTGACCCTGCACGGCCACGGCGAACCGACGATTGCCGCCGCGATTGCGTCCCAGGCCCACCAACTGGAGCAGGTAATCTTCGCCAATTTCAGCCATCCGGCCGCCGAAACCCTGGCCAGCCAGCTGGCGGCCCTCAGCGGCCTGGAGCGCCTGTTCTTCTCCGACAACGGCTCCACCGCGGTGGAGGTGGCCCTCAAAATCGCCTGGCAGTGGTGGCACAACCGCTCGGAGGGAGGGGAGGGGCCGGCCCGCCAGCAGCTGATCGCCTTTGAGGGCGCTTATCACGGCGACACGGTGGGGGCGATGAGCGTGGGGGAGCGATCGCTGTTTTCCGCCCCGTTTGAGCCCCTGCTGTTCGGGGTGGCCCGCTGCCCCTGGCCAGCCACCTGGTGGGGCGATGACACGGTGGAGGAGCGGGAACGGCAGGCCCTCAGCCACCTGGACCAGCTGCTGGAAGTGCCCACCGCAGCCGTGATCCTGGAGCCCCTGGTGCAGGGGGCCGGCGGCATGGCCATGGTGCGGCCCGAGTTCCTGCAGGCGGTGCAGGCCCGGGTGCGGGCGGCGGGGGCCCTGCTGATTGCCGATGAAGTGATGGTGGGCTTCGGCCGCAGCGGTTCCCTATTCGCCAGCACCAGGGCTGGCCTGCAACCCGACCTGATGGCCCTCTCCAAGGGCCTCACCGGTGGCTTCCTGCCGATGGGGGTGACCCTGGCCAGCGAACGGCTGTTTCAGGGCTTCATCGACAGCGATCCCGGCTACGCCCGCACCTTCTTCCACGGCCACAGCTTCACGGCCAACCCCCTCGGCTGCGCCGCCGCCAATGCCAGCCTGGCCCTGCTCCAGGCCGCACCGGAGCGCTACCAGGGCTTCGCCGCCAGGCATCAGCTCCACCTGGAGCGGCTGGCGGCCCACCCCCGCGTCCATCGGCCCCGGCTCTGCGGCAGCATCGCCGCCTTCGACCTGGCGGTTGAAAAACCGGGCTATCTCCACCCGGCCGGGCGGGAGCTGCAACGGCGGGTGCTGGCCGAGGGAGTGTTCCTGCGGCCCTTGGGCCCGGTCGTCTACCTGCTGCCGCCCCTGTGTCTCAGCGATGACCAGCTGGAGCGCTGTTACTCAGCCATCCGCCGCGCCCTGGACGACCTCTGATGGAGGGCCCGCCAGGCCCGGGCCACAGCCCAGGGTTCCCGTTCAGGGACCCGCCAGGATCGCCGCCTCCACATCGGCCCGGGACAGGCCGTAGGGAAACTGGCGCCGGGCGGAGGCCGTCGCCGAGCCATCGCTAGCCCTACCCGGCTGCCAGACCACCGTGACCTCCTCCACTCCCAGCTCCAGGTCGGCGCTCCAGCCGCCATGGCGCAGGCGCCACAAGCATGGACGCCCCGGCTGCTGAACGGCTCCGAGCACGGCCAACCAGGCCTCAATCGCCGGGAGCGGATGGTTGTAAAGGGGCGTCTGGGCCGGCGGCAAGGAGGGCATGGGCATGGGCAACTCCTAAGCAGCGACCAGTCTGGGGTGCTGCCGGGGGCGCCAGGGGATCCGGGCGGACCAACCCAGGCCAGACCGAATCGCACGGGAAGAGCTCGGGGCTGGGACCAGGCCTCAAGGGCAGCGCGCAAGCCCCTAGGCCTGAAACCCCATCTACGGAAGCGAACGCGCCTGCAGTGATGACCTCGGCAGGGAAAGGGAAGGGGAGAAGGGAGCCTGCAGCAAGGGCTCCAGTGACTCCTGGGCAGGCCACCAACTGGGTTCGCGTACCAGTTCAGTTCCGCGCAGCCAGGCCAGGCCCACCCCCAGCACTAGGCAGAACACCAGGGCCAGGCCCAGCAGCAACAGGGCAAACCACTCGCCCCCGGACAGGGTGCGCCGCACCGAATCTGGCTTGGGCAGGCCGTCGCCACCGCCCAGGCCGCTGACTTCGAAGTCCGGAGCGCCCTGAAAGCCGGTGCCCTGGCGCCTGGCAGGGCTTGGGCTGTTGCCGAGGGAAGGGTCCGGGCCAGCGGGGGTGGCCCGGCTGCCGTTCTGGAACGGGCTAATTCCCGGCCCACCAGCCCCCGCCGGCGCCGCACCAGCCGCGGCCGTACTTGGGGCCCCTGGCGACGAACTCAGGCCCTGGCCGGCTCGGGTTCGGGCCGCCGCCAGACTGGCGTCATAAGCGCGGCGTCGCTCGGGATCGAGCAGGATGACATAGGCCTGGCGAAGCTGGCGGAAGGACTCCTCGGCAACAGCAGCCGGCAGGCTTGTGGTGTCGGGATGGAGCCGTTTGCTCTGGCGCCGAAACGCCTGACGTAGTTCCTCGAGGGAGGCGTCCTCGGCCAGCTGCAACATGGCATAAAAACTTTGCGGGACGAGGGCCTGCGCAGACCACTGGGAGCCGGTCTGGGGCCCAGGGCTACCGTCCCTGGCCTGGCTGCTGAAATTGCCGGCAGCCACAGTGGTCGCCACTTTTCAGGAAGATCTTAGGCACCAGAACCGAGTCCCCCGCTGATACCCCGCCAGGATGCCCCCGAACCAAGACACCGCCCCATCCCCCATCGACTCCCCGTTCGCATCCCCCTCGGAGCTCCTGTGGCAGGAGCTGGGCTGGACCCCGTCAGCCGGGCAGCTGGCCCAATTCCTGACCCTGCAGGAGCAACTGCGCCTCTGGAACGGCCGGCTCAACCTCACGCGGCTGGTGGAGGACGAAGACTTCTGGATCTCCCAGCTTTATGACAGCCTCTGGCCCCTGGTGGCGCGCCTCAACGGTCCGCCCGGCCCCCTGCGCTGCGTCGATGTAGGCACCGGCGGCGGCTTCCCGGGGCTGGCAGTCGCGATCGCCCTGCCCCAGGCCCGGCTGACGTTGATTGATTCGGTAGGCCGCAAGGTCGAAGCGGTGCAAGCCATGGCCCAGGCCCTGGGGCTGGCCGAGCGACTTACCCTGCGCTGCGAGCGGGTGGAGCGGAGCGGCCGCGAGCGCAGCTGCCGCGGCCAGTTCGACCTGGCCCTGGCCCGGGCCGTGGCCGCGGCCCCCGTGGTGGCCGAATACCTGGTGCCGCTGCTAGCCCAAGGCGGTGAGGCCCTGCTCTATCGGGGCCACTGGAGCGACCAGGATGGCAAGGATTTGGAGCGGGCCCTGGTGCCCCTGCAGGCAGGCCTGGAGCGCCAAGAACGCCGCAACCTGCCGGCCGAGCGGGGCGTGCGCCATGCCCTCGTGCTCAAACTGCTTGCCCCCTGCCCGGCCGCCTACCCCCGGGGCGTGGGGGTGCCAGCCAAAACCCCCCTAGGAAGCCCCTGAGCCCAAGGATTGCCTGACAAGGCATCTGAATACCTAGATGCCGTCCAGGCGTTTTTCTACCTTAGTTAGTCAGGCAGGAAGCAACGAATCTATTTGACGATCCCCAGGGGCAGTTGCCCGATCCCATCCAGCCTCCACTCTCTGAGAATGGACGAACCCAAAGATGCACGGCGGCTTGGTGCCGGAGGTGGCGGCTGATCAGTGCCTCTGACGCTGGCAGGGAGATGTCGCTCTGGATAGGCATACCCACAGGCAAGAAATCCATCCCGTTGGGCCGCAATAGCTGCGTGTTTAGCAAACATCATCAGGCCCGAATTGGGGACGGGGCAGTGACCCCTAGCCCAGCCTGGGCACGCCTGCGGGTGGACTCGGTCAGCAGTGCCATAGTTCAGCGAGTTGCCCATGCTGTTGCGGGCCCTACCAAGTCAAAACGGATTCGCAAAGCGCCACCACCGCCGAGTTGGCCTGGTGCGCGCCCGCCAGCTGCTGCATCAGGCTCCGCGCCCTATCGCTGGGGATAGTCGGCAGGCAGGGCCCAGATCGGCGAATCCCTGGGCGATGGCAGCTTTGCCAGTAGCCGATACCTGGGGTAACTCCATAGCCCGTCGATCAACGGCTGCCACGTTGGCCAAACAAGGGTTAGCAGTCTAGCGACAACCTCAACCTTGCCCAGTTGTTTCGCCGCCTCGCGGGCTTTCCCTTCCTGGCGAACAAAGTGGAGCCGACCAGGGTGATTCCATGGGCCAGTCGGGCCCTCAGGCCCAACAGATTGAAACCATGGCGATGGGCAAGGGCAAAAGAATCAAGACCAAAGACGTTTCGGACCAAAGGAGAGAAGGACTAAGGGCATTAGCCTTAGAATTCGGAAACTGACGTACTTTCCATGAATATCGGCACGAAAAAAGATATGTCAACCCATACAAAAAATATCATGCTCACAGGCGCACCTGAAGGCGCTCCCCATACCATCATTTCCGCTGCCTTGGCGGCAGCAGCGAACGCACATGATGCCAAAGCAGATCCAAGTTACTTCCGTGAAGAGATCTTAAGCGCTGGATCCTCGACTCAAAGAGAAATTGTAGCTGTTGCCAATAACACGCTACTTTCCGCAGGTGAGCCTTCGGCATCGACGCCTGAAAATCCAATCACACTTGACGATGAGATTGCGCCTCCAATAAACTCAAGCGAATACTGCGCAGATCAAGTCTATTTTTGTTCGGGCAATTCACCAAATCTCCCCGACACAACTATACAGTCAGTAGACAAGCTCGACGCCATAGCCCTGCAGGCCGCCTCCACAAAAGGTGTAGTCCTTATTGATTCCACACTCATCGCAACCATTCCCGCGGACGAATTAAAAGGTTCGCTGGTGATTTCAATCGATGGCAACCGCGATGTAATAAGCCAAATCACCAATGCGCTTGAAGGCCTGTCCAATATTCCCGTACTGAGGATTATCAGCCATGGCGACGATGGCATATTGAGATTTGGCAATCAGCAATTTGATTCCACGGATTTAATGTCCAACACGACGAAAATAGCAGCATGGAGCAAATCCCTTTCTGATGACGCGGATATCCTTTTATATGGCTGCTCGATTGCAAAAACAGATGTTGGCAAGGCCTTTGCCCAGCAGCTGGCAAGCATCACGCAGGCGGATGTCGGGGCTAGCAGCAACTTGACTGGCAAAGGGGGTGACGAAGTTCTTGAGTTCCAAGTCGGCAAGGTTTCAAACACCCTTATTGCCATTGCAATTGATTACGAGAGCGCCAATCTTACGCTTGCGCAAATCACTGTTACCACCACTGCAGATACCGGCGCCGGTTCATTACGCCAGGCGATTATCGATGCCAACTTAAACTCGGCAAATGATGAGATTATTTTCGCTGCTTCGCTGTTTACAAATGGCGCCAGCTGGATCACGCTTGGATCTAGTGCTCTTCCAACGATTGCCGCAACCGTAAGCGCAGGTTCGCTAACCATTACCGGGCCCGGCGCTTCTTCGCTGATTATCAGTGGCAACAATGGCAATAACGGCCGCAATTATAGTATTTTTGAAATCGCATCGGGCGGTAATCTTTCGATTTCTGGCACAACTATTTCGGGAGCAAAAACCACTGGCAATGGTGGCGGCTTTCGTAATCTTGGCACCCTTTCAATTACCAATTCTTTAATCTCCGGGAATTCAGGAGGAAACGCTGGGGGTGGCATTTACTCTCGCGGCACAGTGAATGTTTCTGGCTCCACATTTACGAGTAATTCCGCAAATTACGGCGGCGGTCTTTATAACACCAAATGGTCATCATCCGGAACTGTTTCCAATTCCACCTTCTCAGGCAACACCGCATTTAGACACGGTGGTGGGCTTTTTAACAATGGCACTCTTGCCATAACCAACAGCACTATCTCGGGCAATACTGCAACCGATAGCCAATTTGGTGCTGGGCTCCACACCAATGGAACCGTTAACATTGCCAATACGATTATCGCCAATAGTACTAATGGCTTGGATTACTTTGGCGCTACCACTAACCTGATTTCCCCTGCAACGGCATCAAGCAACCTCATTACCCAATCTAACCTTGCTTGGGCTACTCCGGTTACCAGTGCCCAACTCAATCTTGGTCCTCTGCAAAACAACGGGGGGCCTACCCCCACCATGGCTTTGGGCGCTGGAAGTGCTGCCAAAGCCACCGGTAATCCTACCGTGACTAGTGCCTCACCTGTCAACGGCTTGGATCAGGGCGGCTTTACCCGCTCTACTACGGCGCCAAGCGTCGGCGCATCTGAATATGCGCAAGTGATTACCTTTTCACCGCAAACTACCCATTCCACTTGGAACAAAGGCGGCAAGGTGATCACTGCTGATGTCAATAGCGATGGCAAACAGGATATGGTTGTTCAAAATATCGGATATGGCGAACCGAATAACGGGACCAGGCACGACTTTATTTCTGTGTTCCTTGGCAAGGGTGATGGCAACTTTGAAACCAGGATAGATACCGCCACTGGCTCCTACTCCAATTGGCTGGGTTCAGGTGATTTTAATGGTGATGGAAAAATTGATTTTGTTACCGCTAATTACGTTGGTGAATCCATATCAATTCTTCTCGGCAAGGGTGATGGCACTTTTAATCGCCAAGACATGTCCAATGCCGGCGCTACAAAGTCACCTTCTTTTGTGATCGCAGGCGATATGAATAGCGATGGCACAATTGATATTCTGACCACCAATCTAAACAGCAGCAATATCAGCACTTTCCTAGGCAATGGTAATGGCACCTTCCAACATCCAACTCTATTATCGACCTCCGCTTTTCCCAGAAGCATTGTGCAGGGAGATTTCGACAGCGATGGCAAAAAGGATATCGTTGTTAACACTGATTCAGGAAACACCCTTTTTCTTGGCACCGGCACCGGCAGCTTTACCTCGAATTCAACCATCGGCATCACGGGGACACTGACTGTTGCAGATTTAAACGGGGATGGTTTTTCGGACATCGCTGGCACCGAAACAAATGTTGTCAAGATTCTGTTAGGCAATGGAGACGCTACCTTTAAGGCTGCAAAAACTTTTTCAGTCCCAGGCGTTGGCACATCTGTTATTGCAACCGACATCAATGGCGATAGATTTATCGATTTGCAATTTACCCAGTTTTATACCAACGCAATTGCAGTGCTAAACGGCAATGGGGATGGTTCCTTCAAAGCACCAATTACTTTTGCTACTGGCTCTAATCCTTTTAGCGTTGCATCTGCAGATTTTAACAGCGATACCAAACCAGACCTCGCCATTTCAAATCTCAACTCTAAAAATGTCAGCGTCCTATTAAACACGAGCAACTTTGCACCAACCCTTTCGCCAAGTCGGATTGTTGTGGCGCCAGGAGGATCCGCTTCTATAAGTTCTAATTCCGAAGTCAGTTTTTCAGAGACACAAGCTGTTCCCACAAAAAGCACTATTTTGGGGGTTAAAATTACTAGGGATTTTAGCACCTTCTGGCCAAGCTCGAATCCGGCACTGTCTTATGTTTATTTGAAATTAAATGGAGTGGCCGTAGGGCAGTTGGGATTTTTAGCTACAGGTACCAATGGCGCCTACACCTCGGTATCAACGGAGTTTTTTGGCTCCCTATCCTCCTATATTCCGGGAGGTATTAACACTTGGACCATTGGTTCACTATATAATTCTGTAAACCTGGCAAATATCAAGGTTCAGGTCTTTTATGATGATCACTCTACACCTGCTATTGCTGTAAACGGTATCGAAGGCACCCCACTCAATTTTACTGCCGCAAATTTCACCAACGCTTATGGTGATACCGAAAATAACTCATTAGCAAGCGTCAACATTGCAACTCTTCCTACAACCGGAACTCTGAAGCTTGCAGGTGCTGATGTTTCTGCTGGACAGATTATTGCTGCGGTTGATCTTGGCAATTTGTCGTATGTGCCCGCAGCCAATGAAAATGGAACAAAAACCTTTATGGTAGCTGCATTTGATGGCAATCATTTATCTTCGGCTTCCACCGTTAGCATGAATATTGTCGGGACAAACAATGCGCCAGTGCTTGCTGCAATTGCTGTCAGTGGTACTGAAGACAATACCTTTGTATTTAGCGCGACCAATTTCACCAGTGCAACCGCTTCCCCCGGCATAGCTTATATTGGCCTTCAAGGAGATATGGGAGCGGGTTAGAGAACTACATCCACAGCTAAAACTTATGACATTGACGGAAATAATGTTCTTGGCAGTAATGGTTGGTGGCTTCCAAATTATACTTTGAATAGTCCTTCCTATGTAACCAGTTTTACCAATAATAGTTTTTATCCAGGCAACGAGGCTTATGCATTGATTGATAATCCATTAACTACCCCGGGGGCTTCAAAATCGCTTCTTTATTCTGGTACGACAAATGCCCAATTTCCTGGTTTTGGATCTAAATCCCCTTCTGCTGTCGCCTCCTTTACTCTGACTGGGGCTGTTCCCAGCACGATTCGTATTGGAATCATGACTGGGAATACAGCTGAATCTGGGGCTTTTGGGGCCAGCGGTTTTCAGATTGTTTCTGGATCAATTGATAGCGGCATGACCAGCGAATTACAAACCAACGGTTCGGTATACAACGGAAATCCTGATTGGTCATTCTTTGATATTACGGGTGGCATCGCCGGCCAAACCTATTCCATCTATGCTAAAGGCGGGCCCCAAGGCAATGCAGGCATAGGCGCAATCTCTTTTGATTCGATAATGCTTACCTCTTCCTATTCAGATGCAAACAACAATCCGTTGTCCAGCATCACCATAGAAACTCTTCCCATAAGCGGAACACTGAAGCTTGCAGGTGCCGATATCCATGCCGGACAGGTTATTGCTGCTGTTAATCTTGACAATTTAACCTATTCCCCTGCAGCCAATGAAAATGGAATCAAGACCTTTACTGCAACTGCATCAGATGGCGCCGCGTCATCTGCAGTTACTACCGTAAGCATAAATATTGTCGCCGCAAAAGATGCACCAACCCTTACTACAATGAGTACGCTTGGCGCCGCCACAGAAGATACCGTCAAAGAAATCACCTACGCAGAGCTACTCGCCGCTGCCAATGCTGCCGATCTTGATGGCGATCCCCTTAGCTTTCGCATCGATGCCATCTCTTCTGGCACCCTCAACAAATGGTCGGCTTCTCTTTGGCAACCCGTCATACCTGGAACCACACTCCTTGCCACCGGAGAAAAAATTCAGTGGCATCCGGCTCCTAACGCAAACGGCACCCTAAATGCCTTCTCCATCTCCGCCTACGACGCTTCCCTCGCTTCTGCTTCTCCTATTCCAGTTCAAGTCGCGCTCACCCCCGTTAATGACCGGCCCACATTGACCACCATCTCCACCATCACAGCCGCCACAGAAGATACCGTCAAAGAAATCACCTACGCAGAGCTACTCGCCGCTTCTAATGCTGCCGATCTTGATGGCGATCCCCTTAGTTTTCGCATCGATGCCATCTCATCTGGCACCCTTAACAAATGGTCGGCTTCTCTTTGGCAAACCGTCATACCTGGAACCACACTCCTTGCCACCGGAGAGAAAATTCAGTGGCATCCGGCTCCTAACGCAAACGGCACCCTAAATGCCTTCTCCATCTCCGCCTACGACGCTTCCCTCGCTTCTACTTCTCCTATTCCAGTTCAAGTCGTTGTTAACAGTCCCAACTCCGCGGTTGACAGGAAACGGCCCACGTTGTCCACTGCCATCACGATCAGCGACACCGCCCTCAAGATCGGTGATACTGCAACCGTCACCTTCTCCTTTACCGAAGCAGTAACCGACTTCACAACCGCTAATCTGACGGCCCCGAATGCCTCCCTCTCTAATCTGTCCAGCAGGGACAGCGGCATCAACTGGACTGCCACGCTCACTCCCACGGCTACCACTGCTGCCGCCAATAATGTCATCACGCTGGATTACGAAGGCATGACGGATCTTGCCGGTAACTCAGGAAGTGGATCCACCAAAAGTGGTAACTACAGTATTGATAACGCTGCAGCATCTGTGGTGGCAGTGCGATCAACAACTGCAAACGGAACCTATGGTGTGGGCGACATCATCACGCTTCAGGTTCAGCTCTCAGAAGGCCTAGTAATTTCCGGCTCGCCAAAACTAAAACTTGAAACCGGTAGGGTTGATCAATTCGCCACCTTCACAGGGTTAGGCACAACGGCCACTGCGAACGACACCCTTACCTTCTCCTACACCGTGCAGGTTGGCGACAGTACTGAAGATCTCGACCAAGGCTCCCTTAATGCCCTTGATTTTGACGGGGGCACCCTCAAAGATGCGGCAGGCAATGATGCCATCCTCACCTTGGCCCCGCCTGGATCCGCCGGATCCTTGGCTACCAACGCCTCCCTAATAATCAACACCAATCGCGGCGACACCGTTAATGACCCACAATCTGCGGTGACGACATTCGGATTAAGCACAGGGGAAAGCAGTAGCTTGGTCACCAAGAGTATTGTCTTTAACCAGCAAACGGATCCCGTAACGGGCGAAACAGTCGTTGCCAATACCCTGCTGTTTTTCGACAACGCCACCAATGATGCCAAGGCCTCAAGCGGCCTGCAATTCGGCATTAGCACGACCAATCCCGGCACCGCGACCACGGTGACGAGCACCTCAGATCTGATCAGCTTTACGGTGAAGCCGACCGTGACCACATCTGGCCAAGTTAGCAGTATTGATCTTACGAAGGCTAGGAACAGTGCAATCGCAGCATTTGAGACGACGATCCATGAAGTTGATATTCTCTTCCCCCAGGCCCCGGGCGGGAGCTGGAATGCGCTCTTCAAAAAGAACAAAGATGGCGAGTATCATCTCTTTAACTATAATCCGCTCACCGGCCTAGGGGGCATTCTGCTCGATCGCGATGGCGATGGCAGCATTGATGGTGCCCGGCTCTATCTCAAAGATGGGGAACTGGGCGATTTTGATGAAGTCGTGAATGGTCGGATCGAGGATCCCATTGGCTTTACAACCCTTTCCGAAACACCCACCCTGCAGATCAGCGGTGACGGCAAGGGTCTCACCGTGGTTGGGGTTGAAGGTACCGGACTTTGGATCTCCCTGGCTGTGTCTTCCTTCAGCTCCTCCTCCCAGAGCAATCTGGAAATGTATAACAATGACCAACCGTCAGGGGCCATCGGCGCCACCCTCGGCTCAGGCCCCACAGGCAGCCAGACGATTTATCTAGCCGCCGGCAGCACCCTCAGCTTCCGCTCCAACAATGGCGCAGGCCAAATCAATACCAACCCCGCCCTCAGCACCAACGCCACAGACAACGGATTCACCCTGGGCCTAGATGTGGACCTCAACGGCATCTACACCGACTTGATGTTGGACATTCACAGCGCCATCGCAGCCTCGTCGCCGGCCAGCCTGGCGATTGCCCGCAAACAGCTGGGCAGCAGCGACACAATCCTCGATCTCACCAGCATCGCCGCAACCGGGATCACCCTCAGCCTCGATATCTCCACCGATTGCAGCCACCGCAACCAATTTGGCTTTGTCAAATTGGAACTCGATCCCCTCACCGGCACCACCTATCAGATGAACGGTGTCTCCCAAAATGATGGCGCCGCCTTCCGCAGCGCCGTGCTCGGCCAGTTCACTAATCCCTATCAAGGCACAGGCGCCAGCCATCAGTATGGTCGTTCCAGGCAAACGATCACCTGGAACCTAGATAGCAGTGCTGCTGGCTACTACGCCCCCGTCATGATCACCCAGGGAGGCGAAGTGTTCACCTTTGGCGCCAGCACCGCCAGCGATGGCCGCCAGCATATGAAACTCCTCGGCACCAACATCTTTGGCTTTGAGGACCTGCTCGCCAGCCAGGGATCGGATTGGGACTTCAATGACACCAAGATCCGGATAAGCGTGAACTGAGCCTCCCCATGCAAGCGATCTTGAAAAATAACTATTTTAAAGCATGCCAACATCGCCAGTCGACTGGAAAATCGTTAGCAACCTGAACCCGTGCACTGCTACCAGTTGGTGCAATTCGGCGCCTTGATGCAGATCGGTCTTCCTCCAGCAAGCAGGCTTCCCCGTTCCATGGCCCGCCAGGCGCTGCTAGTAGCGCCTGGCGGGCCAAGCACCAGCCATCGCCCTTCCCCGTCAAGGGGGGCCTCAAGGTCACAGGGTGGCACTTGATAGCCCATTCCCCTATGGACAGACCCTCGACCAAATTAATCTTCATGGCTGGAATTTTGCCAAATTTGCAGGGCTTTTGGCGGACTGGTGTTTAACACTCATTGAGCCCTCAATCAGCGCTCGAAAGTCGCTGGCCGGGGGCGCCGCCCAGGCGCTGGCGCAGCTCGCGCAGGATCGGCGGAATCGCCTCGGCCCAGGGGCTCTCCCCCAGCACCGCCAGGAGCTCGGCTTCGCTCACGGTGTCATCGAGGGCATCTGCATTGGCGCCGGGGAACCAGTGGCCGCCGGAGCCCAGCAGGCCGTAACGGGCCCGGCCGTAGGCCTCCAGGTCCCAGGCCTGGAGCAGGTTGTGGAGCCAGAGCAGGGTCGGCAGGTTGATCCCCCCCGGCGTGTCCTGCCAGGCGGGTAGGCCCTGGTGCCAGCTGGCGAGCCAGGCTTCCCCCAAGCGCTCAAGGCGGGCCCGCTCCAGGCGCTCCAGCACCGGCGGCAGGAGCTCAGGGGCCTGGCCCAGCAAGCCCACCGCCTGCAGGTGCAGGTCGAAGTCGCTGGGCCGCGCCGCTCCAACGCTGATCGTGTGCACCCCCGGCCAGCTCAGACAGAACAGGTCGTTGACGACGATCGGATGCCAGGGGGCGCAGAGCTCGAGCAGGCGCTCGGAGGGGTGGTGCAGGTGGCCGCCCTTGTCGGTGGGACTGATCAGGAACACGCCCATGTCATGGCGGTTGGCAGCGGCAATCGCGGCGGCGTTGTCCTGGCGGATCAGGTACCAGTGCAGGTTGATGTAATCGAAGCGGTCGCTTTCAATCGCCTCCAGGATCAGGGGCAGGGGCCCGTGGGTGGAAAAACCCACCGAGCCGATCCGGCCTTCGTCCTGCCAGCGCCGAGCCACCTCCAGGCAGCCGCCGGGCCGCAGGGCCTGGTCCAGGTGCTTGGGCTGGTTGATGCCGTGGATTGAGAGCAGGTCGATCCGGCCAAGGGCACCCGGGCGATTGAGCCCGAGCCGCTCGAAACTGAGGCGGAGTTCGGCTTCAAAGCGAAGCGGATCCGCCTGGGGAGGCAGCTTGGTCTGGAGCAGGCGCTCGGGATCGGGGCACTCAGGCAGCAACCAGCCCAACTGCCTCTCGGAGGTGCCGTAATGGCGGGCCGTTTCGATGTGGTGTAGGCCGCTAGCCACGGCCCGTTCCAGGGTGCTCCGCAGGTTGGCCTGGCTCTCCGGGCTGATCTGGTCGGCCGGCAGGTCACTCCAACTCTGCTGAAAGCGCATGCCCCCCAAAGACAGCAGCGGCATGGCCAATTCTGTGCGGCCAAAGCGGCGGGTGGGGATCGGCACTGGGGGGGCGGCCAAGGCGGCTCAGGGGCGCGGCAGGGTCCGCTTGACGCGGGCGGGGGAGGGTAAACCGAGGGGCTGGATCTGCTGGCTGGCGAGCTGGGCCTCGAGCCCGGGCAGCTGCTCGTAGGCCACCCAATGGATGCAATCCACCGGACAGGTGTCGATCGCCTCCTGGATCAACTCGGTGCTGTCCCCGTCCTGGCGCAGGGCCCTAGAGCGACCCCAGAGGGGCTCCACCAGAAAGGTCAAGCTGGCGACATGGGTGCAATAGCGGCAGCCAATGCAGACGGCCTCATCGACCCAAACGGCCTTCTGGCGCAACGCACCCCCGAGCAGGGGCTCTGATCCGCTCGGTCCGCCAGGGGCACGGGCACTGGCCTGGAAGGCGAGGGATGGATCAACCGGGCCTGCCATGGGCTGCTGCGGGATGGGCTGGGGCGCGATGGACTGCTGCAAGTGCTCTTGCCTTGGGATGGATCGGGCCCTAGCCGTCCCAGCGGGTCACCACCAGTTCGATGCTGCCATCGGCGGCCTCCTGTTGCTCGCTCACTTGGAAGCCCTCGTGGGCCGTGGCCGCCAGGATCGTGCGCAGGGCGTAGCGCTGGGACAGGCGGGCCAGGAAGCGCTCCACCGGGGCGGGCTGCTTCCAGAGCTCCAGATCGGCCACCAGTTCGTAGCTGCCGATGGTGCCATTCCAGCGGAAGCCAATGTCCGTGCCTTCGGGCTGGGCGATGGCCAGATCGGCGATCACGGTCTGACCGCGGTAACCGCGCACCGGCCGCTCGCCCTCGCTGGGCTCATGGCCCAGGTCGCGCAGGGCTTCGATCAGGGCGCCACGGTCGCGCAGTTCGGTCTTGATGGTGCTGAAGTGGGACATCGGGGGACCCTCAGGTGAACGGCTTGGGAGGAAAGGCGATCTGGACCATTTGGAGGGTTCCAGATCGGGTAGTGGAACGAACGGTAATCTGGTTGCTGGCCCTAGGTGGATTGCTGCTGAACCGAAGCCTGTTGATCAAGGCTGGTCACAGTATCCAGTCCGTAGGCCTCGGCGGTGGCGCGAGAGGAGAGCACGGTGCCCAGGCTGGACTCAATCGCACCGGTGAGGGCCTGGCAGGCAGCTCCCTGTAATCCAATCACCTCCTCCTCGACCCTGCCATTGGCCAAGATGCGGTAACGAATCGATTGCTGGCCCATGCCAGGGGTGCCCTCGGTGGATTAAATGCTAGCCGGGGTAGCTAATGGATGAGGTTCCAAACCCAACGGGCTCACCACCGACCCTGCCAAACCGAACTAGCTGAGCAACCCCTCATCAACCAGGGTGTGGAGCCTTTCGAGCACTTCGGGATCTTCGAGCTGTTCAAGCGCCAGGCGGGCCTCGTCGCGCACGGTGGGATCGGTGTCCTGGAGGAGGGCCTGCACCAGGGCCTCCTCCACCTCCCGCTGCCGCGGCTCCACCAGGTCGCCATAGAGCCGGCCCAGGGACCAGGCGCTGTTGCTGCGAACCACCGGCTCGCTGTCGATGCGCAGGCTCACCAGCAACTGACCGGCGGCCTGGTCAGCCTTGGCCAGGCCCGTGGAGCCGGCATCGGCCAGGGTGCTAGATGCCCAGAGGCGCACGGCGGCAATGTCGTTCTGCAGGGCCCGGATCAAGGGGGTCATCACCGGCGCATCCGGATAGCTGCTCAGGCTCCATGCCACGGCCTTGCGCACATACCCATTGCTGTCGTTTTGGAGGAGGGCCAGCAGGGGCGCCACGGCCTGCGGGGCAGGGTTGCGGCCCAGGGCATAGACGGCGCTCATGCGCTGAATCGGGCAACTGGCACCCAGCAAGGGCAGCAACTTGTCTGGGGCCCGGGGGTCCCGGTAGGTACAAAAGATCCGTAAGCCCTGCATCCGTTCATCGGAACTGCCCTGCAGGAGCACCAGACCAAGGTCACATTCGGCCGCCAGATCAGGCTGGGCGGCATCCATATCCAGGTCGTCGAGGGGATCGCCAAGCAGCTCCTCAGCCAGCTCGGAAGCCAGGACCTCCGGGTCCAGGGCCAGCTCGGCCGGGCTATGGGAGAACGGGTGCAGGGAATCCGCCATTTCCAGATCGTAAAAGCCAGACGGGCCCTGGACCCGCGCCCAGGCCAATTGTTCAGGTCGGTGGGTCAGCCCAGGGGAGCGGGAGCGGCCATGTCCCCCGGCAGCCAGATGCGGGCACTAACCGCAAACAGGGCCAGGCCAAACAGCACCACGATCGCAGCCGGCAACAGGGTTGAACGGAAAAATTGCACGGGCTGGCGGCTCAGGGACCCCATTCTGGCGGGATCGCGCTGGGCTAGGGGGGGACCAGCCCATAGGCGGCTCAAGGGTTGACGCTCCTAACGCGTTGGCAGGGCCCCGGGGTGATCGCCTAAAAGGTCCGGAGCCGTGGCAGCGTCCTCGCCCCCAGGGGCTGGGAAGCGAGCAGTGATCACCGATAAAGCAAGCCTAGGGTTGGCCCATCTGAGCCGCCTGCGATGCCCGCCCAGCCCGTCCCCCCGGCCGGCACCTGGCGGCGCCTCACCGCCGTGGCTGCCGAGGGGGTGGCGAGCGGCACTCCCTACATGGTGGGCACCAAGCTGCTGCAGGGCTGGCTCGCCGCCAGCGGGGTACCCCTGGGCCTGATCGGGTTATTGGCCTACGCCGAGTTGCCATACACCCTGAAGATGGCCTGGGCGCCACTGCTGGATCGCTGGCCGATCCCCTGGCCCGACCGGCGACGGGGCTGGCTACTGCTGGTGCAGCTGCTGCTCGTGGCTCTCATCGCAGCCATGGCGGGGCTGCAGCCCGGCCAAGATCCCGCCAGCCTCACGGTCATCGGCGCCTTGGCGGTTGCCCTAGCCGTGGTGAGTGCCACCCAGGACATCCTGGTCGATGCCTACCGCACCGATCTGCTGCCGCAGCCGGAACGGGGAGCTGGTGCCGCCGCCACCAACCTGGGGTACCGAGGCGCCATGCTCGCCATCGGGGCGGGAGGCTTCATCCTGGCTAGCCGCTACGGCTGGCCCCTGGCCTTCTGCGGATCGGCGGTTTTGATGCTGCTGGTGGTGCCCTTCACGCTCACGGCCCCCGCCCTGCCGCCCATCGAGCACCAAGTGCGTAGCCTCCGCCAGGCGGTGGTCGGTCCGGCGCGGGAGTTCGTGCATCGCACCGGCCGCGGGCGGGCCTTGATGCTGCTGGCGCTGGTGTTGCTCTACCGCTGGCCCGACGGCCTGCTCAATGTCATGGCGGTGCCGTTTCTAATCCAACAGGGTTTCTCACCTGCCGTGGTCGGTTCCGTGCTGGCGGGCTGGGGCATCGGCGCCACGATTGTTGGCACGATCCTGGGCGGCCTGCTGTTCAGCAAGTTGGGCATGAACCGCTCCCTCTGGGTGTTTGCCTTGGTGGGGGCGGCTGGAAACCTGGGCTACTGGGCCCTGGCCCAGTTCCATGGCGGCAGCACCGGCCTGCTCCTGGCGGTGGGCCTAGAAAACCTCGGCGGCGGCCTAGGGGGGGCCGTGTTCGTGGCCCTACTGATGGGACTGTGCAATCCCCGCTTCTCGGCCACCCAATACGCCCTGCTCTCGGGTGTCTACGCCCTGAGTCGCTCGGTGCTCTCTGGCCAGGCGGGCTTCGTGGCGGAGGGGGTCGGCTGGAGCAATTTTTTTCTGCTCACGGCGGCGGCATCCTTACCAGCCTTCCTTTTGATGATCTGGCTGACGCCATGGCATGGCGATGGCGTCAAGGGTGCCTTCGACCCCAGCAAAGACTCCACCTGAACATCCGACGGAAGTCCAGATCAAAGGGGGTTATGGGCCAAGCCGGACTAAGCCGGTTCGAAGCTACCCCCGAGGCGTCGCCGCAACTGACCGCAGGCGGCATCGGCATCGAGGCCACGACTTGCCCTCACACTCACGGCAATGTGGCGCTGCTCTAGGCCCCGCCGAAAGGCCTCTACCGCAGCCGGATTCGGCCGTTGAAACTCCTCCTCCTCAATCGGGTTGTAGGCGATCAAATTGACATGGCTCTGGAAACCTCGCAATAACTTGGCCAGGGCGGCGGCGTGGCGCGGCTGATCATTAAGGCCCCCCAACAGGATGTATTCAAAACTCACCCTCCGGCCCGTGATTGCCACATAGCGACGGCAATCCTCAAGCAGGTGCTCGAGCGGATAGGCCCGAGCCGTTGGAATGAGCTCCTCACGCAAACTCTGATCAGGGGCATGCAAACTCACCGCCAAGGTGAACTGGGCCCGTCCCAAACGCTCTAGGGAACGTTCAGCCAAGGTTGGCAGCGTGTGGGGCACCCCGACGGTGCTGACCGTAATTTGCCGTTGGGCCATACCCAGATCCCGGCAAAGACAGTCGATAGCCGACAACACGGCATCGATATTGAGAAGCGGCTCCCCCATACCCATGAACACCACATGGCTGGGCCGTTGCGCCATCACCTCGCGCACACTCAGGACCTGGTCAACGATCTCGTGCACGGCCAACGAACGCTGGAGTCCGCCCTTTCCGGTGGCGCAGAAGCGGCAGGCCATCGGACAGCCCACCTGGGTGCTGACGCACACGGTCAGGCGATCTAAGGCCGGAATGCCGACGGTTTCGATGCTGAGGCCATCACTGGTGGCTAGCAACAATTTGATCGTGCCATCCCGGGCCACACTGCGGTGTAATTCCCGCGAACGGCCGCTCCAATCGAAGGCCCCTGGAGGGGGCTCGCTGGTGAGGGCTTCACGCCAAGCCTTGGGCAGCACGGAGATGGCCTCCAGGGTGCGGACTCCCTTCGTATAGAGCCAATCATGGAGCTGGCGGCCACGAAAGGGGGGCTGTCCCTGGGCCATAGCCCAGGCCTCCAGTTCTGCCTGACCTAGTCCCAACAGAGGGATTGCCGAACCCATCAGGGCCAAACCAGCAAACCATGACCCAGATTCACTTCCACAGCAAGAAGGGCGATAAAACCGAGCATGGCTGCCCGGCCGTTAAACAGTTCGGTATGGGTGTGGAAGCCAAAACGAGGCAATTGCCGCTTCGGCACCAAGGTGGGTTGGAGCATGGCAAAACAATCGAAGGAACAAAAGGCTGAACCCGGAGGGACCCGGGTTCAAGTGCTGCCTGTTTAGAGCTAGCGGAAAGCTCAGTCGTCGCTCAACAGGCCCTCTTCCTGCAGCCCTTCTAGGGCCGCCGGATCGGGCAGCAATTCTTCCTCCAGACCGTCCTCAACGGTGGGGCGGGTAAAGGCTGCCACACTGCTCGCCGAGGCCTCGATGCCATGGCGGCTGCGGGTCGCCTCCAGTTCGTCATCGGAGGGATCGGCCAGCAGGGCCTGGGCAGTGGCCGCAGGGGCCGCAGGCATCTCCACCGTGTAGTCAGGGCGGAGATTCTGCATGCGGCGATAGCCGGCAGGATCCTCATCGAGGATATCGGGATGGGGGCCGGCCTCGGCGCGAAGCTCCTCTTCAAAGCCACTGAAGCCAGTGCCAGCAGGGATGAGGCGACCGATGATCACGTTCTCCTTGAGGCCGCGCAGCCAGTCGCTCTTGCCTTCGATCGCCGCCTCAGTGAGCACCCGGGTGGTCTCCTGGAAGGAGGCCGCCGAGATGAAGCTGTCTGTATTAAGGGAGGCTTTGGTAATGCCCAAGAGCACGGGGGTGAACTCAGAGGGTGCGCCACCGGTAATCGCCATGGCCGAATTGACCTGCTCCACTTGACGCAGTTCGATCAATTCACCGGGAAGCAAAGTAGTGTCGCCGGCATCCTCAATCCGCACCTTGCTGGTCATCTGGCGCACGATCACTTCGATGTGCTTGTCATCGATGGTGACACCTTGGGATTTATAGACGTTCTGCACTTCCTGCACAAGGCGGAACTGCAACTTGGAAAACGCTTCCTGGGCCGCCTCCATGGTGGGCTTACGCAGGCGCAGATCCTCGAAGTAGGACTCAAGCAGTTCGTGGGGGTTGATCGGACCATCGGTGAGCGATTCACCGGCGGTGACCTGCTGACTATCACTAACCATCACGTTGCGCCCTAGCAAAATCGGGTACTCCGTGATGACGTCATCTTCTTCGATCACCGATACGGTGATTGAATCGTCGTCGACGCCCTGCTTAATTTGCACCGTGCCGCTCTTGCGGCAGAGAATGGAGGATTCCCGGGGGCGACGGGCTTCCAACAGCTCTTCAATTCGCGGTAGACCCTGAACAATGTCACCGGTCTTTTGGCGTTCAAACACAAGGAGGGCCAGGCCATCACCCCGCTGCACCAGTTCGCCATCGCGCACGTGCAGCACGGAGTCCGGTGACACCATGTAGGGACGGCCCAGCCGCACGGTGATCGAGCCGGGTTCCAACGCTTCCACCTTGCCGCAGCAAGGCGAGAGAATTCCTTCCGCCAGGGGTTCGCCATCCACCAACCGTTGGCCGATTTGCACCAAAGGGGCTTTCCCACTTAAATCAATCGTACGGATATCTCCGGGGCGCTCCACAATCAGGCGGCGAATCGGCTCCCCGTCCACCAGGTCGGGCATTTGTACGATGCCATCCTCCTTACACAGAATCTGGGTGGTGGCCACCACATCGCCACTCTTCACTGCAATGCCATCTTCCACCTGCAATTCGGTGTGGGTGGATCCGTGGCTGGCATCGGAAAGGGTATCGCGACGAACCAACAGGGTTTCCAGGATCACCAACTGCAAGCGCTCGATCGTTTTGGCACGCTTGTCGGGCACGGCCTCCACATCGATAGTCATTTGGGGAGTCGTTTCGTAGGTCTCCAGAATTAGCTGGGTTCGCAACAGTTCCACTCCCTCTACGGATTTAATGAGTTCACCATCCTTGTACTGGAGGCGCTGGATAGCCTTGAGACCAAGGGAAGGCCCACCGTTCTGCTTAATGCTGCCCAGATCGGGGAGGTGCGCAGCATCAGGAATGCTGTATTCCTCAACAGGACGCAGTAACACAGCTCCACCTTCCGGTGTATCTACTGCCTCAACGAAGACCATGGCTTCAGCCACTAAACCAGGGGCAATCTCATCGCCAAGATTGACCATCCGACCGTCGTCGGCATAGCGGGACAACACCTTACTATCAGCCACCAAGTGCAGGCTGCCGGAGCGCACGATAATCTCGCGCAGAATGTCATTCTTCTGGGTCACCGTAACAATGCCGGCGGTCTGGCTGAAGATGTCCTTAACGACTTCAGTGCCGGCCTCAATCCACTGACCATCCTCAATCATCAACAGGGAAATATCCTTGTTGATTTCATGGGTTTCCTGGGGGACCCATAGCAAGGTGCCACCCTTGTTGACCTCAAAGCCATGCTTGGCAGAGCGAGACTTTTTGATCGAGAGTCCGGGAGCATATTTCACCAAACCACCGGTTTGGGTGCGGAAGCGATCATCTGCCAATTCGGCAATCACTTCGCCACTACCAATCTTACTGCCGGGGGCAGTTTTAAGCAGGTAGCGAATATTTTCCTTGCCCTCTAGGTGCCAAATTTCTCCAGAATGGGTTGATTCACCCACAAGCTTGCAATCTTTAAGGGTTAAGCTTGAGGTAACAATTTGAACCTCACGGGAATCACCTGTGGATTCGCGCAGGCGCACAGCACCGCCGTATTCGCTCACAAGTCGGCTTTCGGCCAGCACATCACCGGTATGCACAGGAACAGTGCCATGGACAACCGGTTGAGCATTGGGCGGCAAGTTATAGACATCGCCACTAAACACCCAGAGACGTCCAAGTCTTTGGGCTTTAAGGGTGATGTTGCCCTGGCGGTCAGTCACTTCTCGAGGCTGAATCACATCCTCATAGCGAACCTGGCCAGCTAGATCGCAGATCACATCCTTGGTGACCTTTTCAACGCTCTTCTTAACAGCAGCACCGGCCGAAATCTGGGCCAAAATAAAATCAGCAGGCACCTGGGCGCCATCGTCTACGAATAGAATCGAGCCGGTAGTGATCTCAAGCCGTTGTAGGCGACCTTTACCGGAAGGCTTCACCTGCAGGTTGAAATCGGTTTCAGCAATCTGGGCTTCAACACCATGGGGCGTGCGGAAAGCGCGCACCCGGGCTTTAGCATCAAATTCAACGGTGCCCTCGATCAGTGAACGAACCACACCGGTTTCGGCCGTTGACACACCACCAGTGTGGAACGTCCGCATGGTGAGCTGGGTGCCCGGTTCGCCAATCGATTGGGCAGCCACAATGCCAACCGCTTCACCCAAATCAACCAATTGGTTGTGGGCTAGGGCCCAGCCATAACACTTGCGGCAAACCGAACGGGCCGCTTCGCAGGTGAGCGGTGAACGCACCACCACGGTTTTAACTCCGGCTTCCTCAATCCGACGCGACAGAGGTGGATCAATTTCGCCATCGCGATCCACCAGGATTTCTCCGTTGGCATCCACCACCCGCACACCAGCAAGGCGACCAACCAGCTTGGCAAAGAAACGCCCCTTTTCATCGGCGTCGATCGGAATACCCCGGGTAGTGCCGCAATCGTCTTCACGCACAATCACATCTTGGGCCACATCCACAAGACGGCGGGTGAGATAGCCCGAGTCAGCCGTACGCAGAGCGGTATCCACCAAGCCCTTGCGGGCGCCGTAGGAGGAGATCACGTATTCGGTGACGGTTAGGCCTTCGCGGAAGTTAGTGCGAATCGGCAAGTCGATGATTTCGCCCTGGGGGTTGGCCATCAGGCCACGCATGCCCACCAGCTGACGCACCTGGGACATATTGCCCCGGGCCCCAGAGTTCGCCATCATCCAGACAGAATTGAGCGGATCGTTGTCGTTGAAGTTCTTTTTAACTTCCTCAACAAGACGCTCGTTGGTTTCGGTCCAGGTGTCGATCACCTTGGTATGGCGCTCCACCTCGGTGATTTCACCCAGGCGATAACGCTCTTCCGTATCGGTAATTTGTTGCTCAGCTTCAGCCAACAAACGGGCCTTCTCGCCTGGAATGCGCAGATCCTCAATCGAGATCGACACGGCCGCCTGGGTTGCATAGCGGAAACCGAGATCCTTGAGGTCATCGGCCATGGATGCAGTAGCGGCAGTGCCATGGTGCTTGAAGGCCCAAGCCATCAGGGTGCGCAGGGCCTTCTTATCGATGATCCGATTGCGGAAAGGTGCCGGTGCTTTGCTCAGCGGTGCAACGGCACCCAAAACGGGCAAGGCAGCTTCAGCAGCGGCAGCCGCTGCAGCAGCTTTCTTGCTGATTTTCTTGGTGGTCTTCTTGGCGGGGGTGGCGGTCATGGCAGCTCGCGAAGCGGGATAAAAAGGAGGAAAAACGTCCGGGATCTCAGGCGGCAGCCACAGCATCGATGATCGTGCGATTCATCACGCATCGGCCCACGGTGGTTAGCAGATAGCGGCTGATCAGGGCGCCATCATCATCGAAGCGATCGCGACGATACTTCCACTGCTCGATGCGGGTGCCATCGCTCAGGGTCTCTTCCTTCTGGGGCTTGTTGTCCTCGTCATCGTCATCGGTGCTACCACTGAAGCGCACCCACACCCAATCATGAAGGGTCAGATGCTTCTCATCGAAGGCATTAAGCACATCATCGATGCCAGCGAAGGTGCGGCTGCGATCGCCGAAGTCGGGTTTAATAGCGCCAGGCTGGATGGCTGTGAGGTAATAAGCACCTAGCACCATGTCCTGGGACGGGGTGATGATCGGCTCGCCCGTTGCGGGAGACAGGATGTTGTTGCTGGCAAGCATCAACATGCGCGCTTCGGTCTGGGCCTCAATCGCCAAGGGAACGTGCACGGCCATCTGGTCACCGTCAAAGTCAGCGTTGAAGGCTGGACATACGAGGGGGTGAAGCTGGATGGCGCGGCCGTCCACCAACTTGGGTTCGAAGGCCTGAATGCCTAGGCGGTGCAGGGTGGGCGCCCGATTAAGCAAGATCGGATGACCTTCGATCACTTCTTGAAGAACCTGCATTACCTCATCATCGGCCCGCTGGATCATCTTTTTGGCGGCCTTGATGTTGTTGACGATGTTCTGTCGGATCAGGCGATGGATTACAAAAGGCTGGAACAACTCGATCGCCATTTCCTTGGGCAGGCCGCACTGGTGCATCTTCAGCTTCGGACCGACCACAATCACGGAACGGCCGGAGTAGTCGACCCGCTTACCAAGAAGGTTCTGCCGGAAACGACCCTGCTTACCTTCGATGATGTCGCTAAGGGATTTAAGCGGCCTATTGTTCGCCCCGACAACGGTACGACCGCGACGACCGTTGTCGATCAAGGCATCAACGGCTTCCTGCAACATCCGCTTTTCGTTGCGGACAATAATCTCGGGGGCAAGGATTTCTTGCAGTCGCGCCAACCGGTTGTTGCGGTTAATGACCCGGCGATAAAGATCGTTGAGGTCACTAGTGGCGAAACGACCACCATCGAGCTGCACCATCGGACGCAGGTCAGGTGGAATTACCGGAATCACATCCAGCACCATCCAACCAGGCTTGGCACCGGTGGAGATGAAGTTGTCGATCACCCGCAGGCGCTTGATCAACTTGGCCCGCTTTTGCCCCTTACTGCCTGCAATGTCCTCCCGCAGTTGCTCTGCGATCTCCGTGAGATTGAGATCTTCCAACAGCTGCTTGAGGGCCTCGGCACCGATACCCACCATGGGCTCGTTTTCGATCTCCGAATCCTCGGCGTAGATCTGATCTTCAATTTCGAGCCACTCATCTTCAGTGAGCAGCTGCTTGTAGGTCAGATCTTTGTGATCGCCCTTATCGAGCACCACGTAGCAGTTAAAGTAAACAATCTGCTCGACATCGCGTAGGGGCATGTCCAGCAGGATCGCCACATAGCTTGGAATTCCTTTCAGATACCAAACATGGGAGACCGGGGCCGCCAGCTTAATGAAGCCCATACGGTGGCGCCGCACCCGGCTTTCGGTGACCTCAACGCCACAACGTTCGCAGACGATGCCACGGTGCCGCACACGCTTATACTTTCCGCAATGGCATTCCCAGTCCTTGGAAGGACCGAAGATCTTCTCGCAGAAGAGCCCGTCCATCTCGGGCTTGAGGGTGCGGTAGTTAATCGTTTCTGGTTTGGTCACTTCCCCAACCACCTGCCCATTGGGCAGAGTGCGTTGGCCCCACTGCATGATCCGCTCGGGCGAGGCGAGCGTGATCTTGACGTAGTCGAAGTGGTTTTCGGTGCGGAGGTTGCTGTTGGTCATGGCCTAGGAGCGCGCGGACGGACGAAGGGGCGAATGAACGGGGATAGCGATCAGTCGTCGTCGAAATCCGCGACGCCGAGGGATTCGTAGGTGGGCCGGTTGGGGGTGCTGCGGCGGGGATTGACATCCTGCATCAGATCCACTTCCACGCCCTCTTCTGTGTAGACGGCAATATCCAGACCAAGGGACTGGAGCTCGCGCATCAGCACCTTGAAGGATTCCGGCGTACCGGGACGGGGAATGGGCTTGCCCTTGACGATGGCGTTGAGGGCCTCGTTGCGACCCTGCATATCGTCAGATTTCACCGTGAGCAGTTCCTGCAGGGTGTAGGCAGCGCCGTAGGCCTCGAGGGCCCACACTTCCATCTCACCAAGGCGCTGGCCGCCCTGCTGGGCCTTACCGCCGAGGGGCTGCTGGGTCACCAGGGAATAAGGACCGGTGGAACGGGCATGGATCTTGTCATCAACTAGGTGAACCAGCTTGAGGATGTGGGCATAGCCCACTGTGACGGGCTGGTCGAAGGGCTCGCCGGTCCGGCCATCAATCAACTGGATTTTGCCAGGATTGTCGGGGTTATAAACCCAATCCTTGCCAGGTAAGGCCTTGGCAGCTTCTAGGTAGGCCTGAACCGTTTCCTTCGACTTTTCAGGGCCATGCATCTCATCAAAGGGCACCACCTTGACGCGGCAATCGAGGTGGGAGGCGGCCCAGCCCATCAGGCATTCGAACACCTGGCCCACGTTCATCCGTGAAGGAACACCCAAGGGGTTGAGCACGATGTCGATCGGGCTGCCATCGGGCAAGTAGGGCATGTCTTCGCGGGGAAGAATGCGGCTAATAATCCCCTTGTTGCCGTGACGGCCGGCCATCTTGTCGCCCACCTGGATTTTGCGACGCTGGGCCACATAGACCCGCACCACCATGTTGGCTCCAGGCGGCAATTCATCACCCTGCTCGCGGGTATAGATGCGCACATCCACCACCCGACCCCGTTCGGTGCCTGGCACCCGTAGGGAATTATCACGAACATCGCGGGCTTTCTCGCCAAAGATGGCGCGCAGCAGCTTCTCTTCCGGCGGTTGATCCGATTCGCCCTTGGGGGTCACCTTCCCCACAAGTATGTCACCAGATTCCACATAGGCACCGATACGGATAATGCCCATTTCATCGAGGCTGCCCAGGCTTTCCTCGGCGACGTTAGGGATTTCCCGGGTAATCTCCTCGGGTCCGAGCTTGGTCTGGCGGGCCTCAATTTCGTACTTCTCGATGTGCACCGAGGTGTATAGATCGTCTTGAACAAGACGCTCACTAACAAGGATCGCATCCTCGTAGTTATAGCCCTCCCAAGGCATATAGGCGATCAACACATTCTGACCCAGGGCGATCTCACCGCCCTCACAGGCCGAGCCATTGGCGAGCACCTGGCCGGCAATAACCTGGTCACCCAGGGATACAATCGGGCGATGGTTGAGGCAGGTGTCCTGGTTGGAGCGCTGGTACTTCTGCAGGTAGTGGTTGTGATCCACACCGGCCTCGTCGCGAATGACGATGGCAGTGGCATCCACATAGGCCACGGTGCCATTGACAGTGGTGATCGGCACCATGCCCGAGTCACGAGCCACTTGGGTTTCTAGGCCCGTGCCCACCAAGGGCCGCTCAGGCCGCAGCAGGGGCACAGCCTGGCGCTGCATGTTGGACCCCATCAGGGCCCGGTTGGCGTCGTCGTGCTCCAGGAAAGGAATCAGGGAGGTAGCCACCGAAATCACCTGAACCGGTGAGAGCTGCACATAGTCCACCTGCTCAGGAGGCACCTTCTCAAAATCCTGGCGATAGCGCACCGGCACCAGTTCAGCAGTGATGCGGCCGGTAGAATCGGCTGGGATGTCGCCTGGGGCGATGCGGCACTCATCCTCCAGGTCGGCGGAAAGGTAGATCGGATCTCCTTCTTTGATGACGATGCCATTTTCAACCCGCCAGAAAGGGGTTTCAATGAAACCGTATTCATTGACCCGGGCGTGGGTTGCCAAGGAACCGATCAGGCCTGCATTGGGACCTTCTGGCGTTTCAATTGGGCAAATCCGACCGTAATGGGAGGGGTGGATGTCGCGCACGGCGAAACCAGCCCGCTCCCGGGTCAAACCGCCTGGACCGAGGGCGCTGATACGGCGCTTGTGGGTGAGTTCGGCCAGGGGGTTGGTCTGGTCCATGAACTGACTCAACTGGCTGGAGCCGAAGAACTCCTTCACCGCTGCCACCAAGGGCTTGGGGTTCACCAGCTGGGCAGGAGTGAGGGATTCGGTTTCACCGACCGTCATCCGTTCTTTAATGATTCGCTCGAGCCGATTGAGGCCGACACGGACCTGGTTTTGCAGCAATTCGCCGACTGATCGAACACGGCGGTTACCGAGGTGGTCGATGTCATCGAGGGAGGCGCCGCCCACATCGAGCTCGAGATTGATTAGGTAATCAATCGTGGAAAGTACATCTTCCGGCGTGAGGGTGCGCACCGCGTCGGGAATAGTGAGCCGCAACTTCTTATTGATCTTATAGCGACCGACGCGGCCCAAATCGTAACGCTTAGGATCAAAGAAACGGCTATGCAGCAACTGTTGGCCACCGCTCACCGATGGCGGTTCACCCGGACGTAGCTTCTTATAAAGCTCCAATAGGGCTTGGTCTTCTGAGCTAATACCTTCGTCGTTGGCGGCCTCTATCGACTTCTGGTAATATTCGGGGTGCCGCAGCTTGTCGAGCACATCGTTGTCGGATAGACCGATGGCGCGCATCAACACATGGGCGTTGATTTTACGAGTTTTATCGACGCGAACATGCAACAGATCGTTCTTATCGGTTTCAAACTTCAGCCAGGCACCCCGATTAGGGATCAGACTGGCATTGAATGTTTTACGGCCGTTCTTATCCTGCTCGTCCTTGAAATAGACCCCAGGTGAACGCACAATCTGATTAACGATCACACGCTCGGCGCCGTTGATGATGAAGGTGCCCCGTTCGGTCATCAAGGGAAGCTCGCCGATAAAGACTTCTTGCTCCTTGATTTCGCCGGTTTCCTTGTTAACCAGGCGACAGGTCACATACATCTGCGAAGCGAAGGTGGCATCGCGCCGCTTCGCTTCTTCGACGTCATGGCGGGGCCTCTTTAGGCGGTACTCGCTACCGATGAAGTGAAGCTCCAGCTTGCCGGTGTAGTCGGTGATCGGGGAGAAGCTTTCCAGCTCCTCGATCAGCCCCTTCTCCAGGAACCATTTGAAGCTTGCCCGCTGCACCTCGACCAAATCGGGGAGGTACGTAACGGTCTTGGCGACCTGGATCGCGCTGCTCATGCGTTAACCTGCAGGAACTGTAAGGTGGGGAAACGCTGACCTGGCGGGCGTCAGCGAAGGAAATAATGAAGTTATCGAAGCTGTTTAGCGCAGTAACGGGCGATCCACTGAGGGAACGGCTCGCCTGCGCTTAGACCGGCAGAGCTCTGATCAACCCTGCTGACAACGAAATCCAACGCAAAGACAAAGCACCAGATGGGGATCGGGGGTGTGCCAGGCCCAGGCAGCAACACGAAGGAGACCGCACTGGTTAGCAAACCAATAAAACATCATACACTGCCAAAGGCCGGACCAAAGAGCTTGGTCGCGTTGCGGGTGCTCTGGGCGGCAACCACAGCCAAGCTCTCACCCCGCAGCACAGCCACCCGTTCGGCAACGGCGGCCACGTAGGCGGGCTCATTGCGCTTGCCCCGCCGGGGAACTGGGGCCAGAAAGGGGGAATCGGTTTCCACCAGGTAGCGGTCTGAAGGCACCTGGCGGGCGCAGGCGTGGGTGTCTTCGGCCTTGGTAAAGGTGACCGTGCCGCTAAAGCTGATGTAGAGACCCAGGGCCAGGAAAGCCTCCATTTCCGCCGGGGTTCCGCCCCAGCAGTGCATCACCCCCCGGGGACATCGGTCCTGGGCCTGGCGGAGGCCCAGTTCCTGGAGCATGGCATCTGCGGCGTCCCGGCAATGGATGATCACTGGCAAGTCCAGCTCCCAGGCCAGATCTAACTGGGGCCTGAGCACGGCCAGTTGGGACTCCAGGTTCTGCTCGCGAAACAGATCCAGTCCCAATTCCCCGATGGCCACGACCCGAGGATCGTCCAGGGCTGCCTGGCGCAGCTGCTGGGCGGTCTGGTCATGCCAGTGCTGCGTATCGAGGGGGTGAACCCCTACCGAATAAAGCAGCTCCGGGAAACGATCAGCTAGGGCCCGGATCGGAGCAATTTCAGACGGCTCGACGCAGGCATGGAGCAAGCGCACCACTCCAGCGTCGCGCCATCGCTGGGCCACCGCATCAAGATCCGCCTCAAAATTGCGAAACACGATGTGGCAATGGCTGTCTACCAACTTGAAGCTGGGATCAGCCGCCAGCTGGCGATTGGGATCAGCAGCCAACTCGGTCGGCTGGGACATGGCCTTGGGATGCGCCTGGGTCACGGTCGGGCCCTTGGGGCAGGTGCGGGAAGTCGGATCAGGCCTGGGGGGCGCTAGCCGGCTCGACCACCTGCTTAACGGCCGTGCTGAGTCGGGCCTTCTGGTGGGCGCCGGTGTTGCGGTGCAGGACACCAACCTTCACCGCCTTGTCGATTTTGCTGAAGGCGGCGTTCAGGCTGGCCTGAACTGCTTCCTTGGCGTCATCGCCAGGCGCCTGGCTGAAGGCCGAGCAGGCACTGAAGCAGCGCTTGATCAGGGTGCGCACAGCCGACTTGTAAGTGCGGTTCTGCACGCGGTTGCGTTCGGCAACCTCGATGCGTTTTTTCGAAGACTTGTTATTGGCCACAGGCGGTTTCTGCGCTGAATCAGCAAACGAAGATCCTACCCCCTAGCCCGATCCAAGAAGGCTTGGACTTAACTTGAAATGCCGTTCAACCCTTCCAGCGCCGTGGCCGCCAGCCCCTCCCTGCATCCAAGCGGCAGAACCCCTGGGGCAGCCGCCCTGGAGCTGGAAGTGCTGAGCGATCTGACCGCGGCGGCCAGGCGACTGGACCAGATCGCCGATCGCACCAATAGCGGTCAGGCGGAAGCGGCCATCAAGACCGTGGACGCCATCCTCGCCCAGGTGCGCACCGAAGGGGATCGGGCCCTGCTCGACCTCAGCGAGCGCTTCGATGGGGTGCGTCCCGATCCCTTGCGCATCCCTCTCCAGCAGCTCCAGGCCGCCTGGAACCAGTGCGACAGCCGCCTCAAAGCGGCCCTAGAACTCGCCCACGAACGTATCCTGACCTTCCACCAGATCCAACTCCCCAGCGATCTGGATCTGACCGGCCCCCATGGCGAACGGCTAGGTCGGCGCTGGCGCCCCGTGGAGACCGCTGGGATCTACATCCCGGGCGGCCGGGCCTCCTACCCGAGCACCGTGCTGATGAATGCGTTGCCCGCCCGGGTGGCCGGCGTTAAGCGGCTGGTGATGGTGACACCCCCAGGACCCGATGGCCAGGTGAACGCCACGGTGCTAGCGGCTGCCCACCTGGCCGGCGTCGACGAGATTTACCGCGTTGGCGGCGCCCAGGCGATCGCAGCCCTGGCCTACGGCACCGCCACGATCCCGCGGGTGGATGTGATCACTGGCCCTGGCAACCTCTACGTGACCCTGGCCAAAAAGGCGGTGTATGGCCGCGTGGCGATCGATTCGCTCGCAGGCCCCAGCGAGGTGCTGGTGATCGCCGACCACAGCGCCCGGGCTGACCAGGTGGCCGCCGACCTGCTGGCCCAGGCGGAACACGATCCCCTGGCGGCAGCCATCCTGCTCACCACCAGCGAGGCCCTGGCGGCTGCCCTGCCGGCAGCCCTTGAAGCCCAGCTGGCCCACCATCCCCGGGCCGCCATCACCTTGGCAGCCCTGAATGCCTGGGGTCTGGTGGTGGTCTGCCCGAACCTGGAGGCGGCGGCGGCCTTGAGCGACCGCTTTGCGCCCGAACACCTGGAACTGCTGGTGGAGCAGCCCGAACCCCTGGCCAAGCGCATCGAGCACGCGGGGGCGATCTTCCTAGGTGCCTGGAGCCCGGAGGCAGTGGGCGACTATCTGGCCGGCCCCAACCACACCCTGCCCACCTCCGGCACGGCCCGTTTCGCCAGCGCCCTAGGGGTGGAAACCTTCCTGCGCCACACCAGCCTGATCCACTTCAACCGCCAGGCCCTGGAGGCCACCGGTCCTGCCGTGGTCACCCTGGCGGACAGCGAAGGGCTCCATAGCCACGCCCAGTCGGTGCGGCTGCGCTTGGAGGGCTGAACCCAGGACCAGGCGCAGCGGTTTGGGGGAGTCTGGGGAGCGCCTTCAGCGGCGCACCAGCTCCCGCACGCCAGGGACACCATCGACCACATCGCCAACCAGCACCTGGTCAGTGATGTTGACGAACAGACCGTTCTCCAGCACGCCGGGGAGGTTGTTAATCGTCTGCTCGAGGCTCACCGGATCAGCAATGCCGCCGGCAAAACGCACGTCAAGGACCAGGTTGCCCTGGTCAGTGACGACCGGGCCGGCCTTGCGGACGGCCATGCGCAGCTGGGCATCGCCGCCGAGCTCCCCCAACTCAGCTTGCACCTGGCGCCAGGCTCCGGCAAGCACCTCCACGGGCAACAGGAAGCCCAGGTTGAGGCGCTCCACCAACTTGCTGGCATCCACCACCACGACGAAGCGGTCTGCGCGGCGGGCCACCAGCTTTTCCTGCACATGGCAGGCGCCGCCGCCCTTGATCAGCTGGAAATCCGGGTCGACCTCATCGGCCCCATCGATGGCCAGATCGATACGGGAGATGGCATTAAGGCTCTTGAGCGGAATACCCAGTTCGGCCGCCAGCACTTCCCCCTGGAAAGACGTGGTGACGCCGGTGATGTCCTTGAGCTCTCCGCTTTTGAGCTTGGCGCCCAGGCCCTGGATCATCAGGGCCGCCGTGGAGCCGGAGCCCAGGCCCACCACCATGCCGTCGTGGATCTGCTGCACCGCCGCCTCCGCCACGGCCTGCTTCATGCGGTCCTGCAGATCAGCCATCACCGAGGTGAGATAAGGGCCGTGACCGTAGCAAGGGCCCGGTTTCGGACCTGCTGGGGCCCGGCTGCTCAAGCGGTGATGGCTCAGGTGGCGATGGCTGATGTGGCCAGGGCTCAACCGGCCGCCGGTAAGGCCTCAGGCCGGATCGTGAGCCGCAACTCCCGATCGCCCCGCAACACCGTGATCGCCAGGGATTCGCCGATGTGGGAGGCCTCCACCAGGCGCAACAACCGGGCGGGATCGGCCACGGCCTGGTCGGCGGCGGCCACGACCAGATCGCCGCGGCGCAACCCCGCCCGCTGGGCCGGGCTATCAGGCAGAACGGTCTGAATCAGGGCGCCATCGCGCTCCGGCAGGTTGACCAGGGCGTTGGGGTCACGGTTGTGCTCCCGGGCCAGGCGGGCCGTGAGCGGCACCAGCTGAACCCCCAGGTAGGGATGCACCACCTTGGTGCCACGGCCGAGCTGGCCGGCAACGTCCTTGGCCAGGTTGATCGGAATGGCGAATCCCAGGCCAGCACCGGGCCCGGAGCGCACCAGGGTATTGATCCCCACCACCTCACCGGCCCCGTTAATCAAGGGCCCGCCCGAGTTGCCGGGGTTGATCGCCGCATCGGTCTGGATCAGCTCCAGGCGCTTATCGGAAAAGCCCAGGCTGTTGATGTTGCGGTGCAAGCTGCTGACAATCCCCAAGGTGACGGTGCGCTCCAGGCCATAGGGGGTGCCCAGGGCAATGGCCCAGTCGCCCACCTCCAGGGCTTCAGAATCGCCAAGGGGGGCCGCCCGTAGCCCTGCGATGGGCTCGATCCGCACAACGGCCAGGTCCGTGACCGGATCCGTACCCAGCACGCTCCCATCCACCTGCTG
>CAMCMT010000016.1 GCA_945875915.1 Synechococcus sp. UW140
AGCTGGGCCTGGCGGAGGCAGGACCGGAACCCAGGTGGGCAGGAGCCAGCTTGGGGAGCCTGGACCTGCTACTAGGCAGGCATCCAGACGGGGATGGAACGGCAAGGAGTCCAGGGTTGGGTCAACCCTGGCGCTGCTTGTGCTTGGGGTTGGGGCAGATCACCATCACCCGACCATGGCGGCGGATCACCCGGCACTTGTCGCACATTTTCTTGACCGAGGCGCGCACCTTCATGGGTGTGAGCTCTCCACTTTCCAAACGACGACTGTACCACACGGGTCAACTAGTGAGCTCCAGGATCCGAGCTGCAATGGCCTCGACGCTGCCGGAGGCTTCGACCGGTTCCAGCAGCTGGCGCTGGCGGTAGTAGCTGATCAGGGGTTCGGTTTGCTCCCGGTAGACCTCGAGCCGGTGGCGAATCACTGCCTCGTTGTCGTCGGCCCGGCCCCGACCCAGCAGGCGCTGGATCAGGCGGTCGTCGTCGAGCTCCATCAGCACCACCAGCTCGATCTGCTGGGCCAGGTCCTCCAGGAGACTGTTGAGGGCTTCAGCCTGCGCCAGGTTGCGGGGGAACCCATCGAGCAGCCAGCCGCCGCTGTGGCCCTCCAGGCGGCTGCGCACGATTGCCAACACCAGGCCATCGCTGACCAGTTCGCCCCGGGCCATCACCGCTTCGGCTTCGCAGCCCAGCTCCGTGGCCGCGGCCACTTCACCCCGCAGCAGGTCACCGGTGGAGAGGTGCAGAAGACCTTGGCTGGCGGCTAGGCGCTCGGCTTGGGTGCCCTTGCCGGCGCCGGGGGGGCCAAGGAAGAGAAGGCGTTGTTTCATCAAGGGCTTGCGAAGGGATGCGTGAGGGGCCGGCCGGGATGGCTCAGGAGCCCAGGCTCTGGTCCGGGAGAGGCTTCAGGAGCTGGCCGGCTCACTGCCGCACTAAGCCCTCGTAGCGCTGGGAGATCACGTAGGTTTGCACCTGCTTGGCCGTGTCAATCGCCACACCCACCAGGATCAACAGGGAGGTGGCCCCCAGGCCTTGGAAGGTTTTCACCTGGGTGGCCGATTCGACTGCCGAGGGGATGATGGCCACGGCGCCGAGGAACAGGCCACCTAGCAGGGTGAGCCGGTTTTGCACCTTGCCGAGATAGAGGGCCGTGGCCGAACCGGGCCGCACCCCCGGCACGGCGACGCCGGAGCGCTTGAGGTTTGTGGCGATATCGATCGGGTTCACTGCCAGGCTGGCGTAGAAGAAGGAAAAGCCGCAGATCAGGGCAAAGAAGAGCAGGGCATAGAGCCAGGGGGTGCTGCTATTTGGGCTCAGGTAGCCAGCTGCCTTGATCAGCCAGGGGGCGTTGGTCATGTTGGCGACGGTCAGGGGCAGGAAGACCACCGCTGAAGCGAAGATGATCGGCATCACGCCGCCGGCGTTGAGCTTCAGGGGCAGGTAGCTTTGGCGGGCGGCCAGCAGGTTGGCGCCGCCCACCTGGCGTTTGGCACTGACGATTGGGATGCGGCGATTGCCCTCCTGAACAAAAATGATGCCAAGGATCGTGACCAGGAACACGATCACCAGCACGACAATGCCACCAACCGTGCTGCGGTCTCCGCTTTGGGCCAGCTCGATCGTCGAGCCCAGGGCCTGGGGCAAGGTGGCAACGATGTTGACGAAGATCACCAGGGAGGCGCCCTGGCCGATGCCCCGTTCGGTGATCACCTCACTGATCCACATCACCACCATTGAACCCGTCACCAGGGCCAGGGAGGTTTGGACAACAAAGACCAGGTCGCTGGTGCCGGCCAAGGCATAGGGCCGCAGGATCAGGGCAAACACGATGCTTTGCAGCAGGCCCCAGCCCAGGGCCACATAGCGGGTGATTTGGGCGATCTTGCGTCGTCCGGCCTCGCCCTCATTTTTCTGAAGATCTTCCAGCTGGGGCAGGGCGGCCGTGAGCAGCTGCAGGATGATCGAGGCGTTGATGAAGGGCAGGATGCCCAGGCCAAACACCCCCAGGGTGGAGATGCCGCCGCCGGTGAAGATGTCGAGGAAGCCAATCAGTTGGCCGCCCTTGGCAATGAAGTCCTGGAAGGCGAGGCGATCGATGCCCGGCACGGGGATGTAGATCCCTAGGCGCACCAGTAGCAGCAGGCCCAGGGTGACGAGCACCCGGTCGCGCAGGCCCTTGGCCTGGATCAGCTGGCTGATGATTTCCCCAGCACTGGGATTTCTGCCCCGGCTTACGAGCATGGTGACGACAAGGGGAGAGGGGAAGGGGCGGAGGCGAAAAAAAACCGTCTGCCCGGCCCAAGGGGGCATGGCAGACGGAAAAACCTTAGGAAAGGGAGTCCAAAGGCGGATCAGTCGTTGACGTCGCAGCTGCCGCCGGCGGCTTCGATTTTGGCCCGGGCACTGGCGGTGAAAGCCGCCGCCTGAACCGTTAGCTTGACCGCCAGTTCGCCATTGCCGAGCACCTTGAGGGGGTACTTGGGACTGGTGACGATGCCGGCCTTCACCAGGGAATCCAGGGTGACCGTGCTGCCAGCCTCCAGGTCAGCCAGGTTCTCCACGTTGATCACGGTGAAGTTCTTGGGGTTGATCAGGGTGAAGTGCTTGAGCTTGGGCACGCGCCGGTAGAGGGGCATCTGGCCGCCCTCGAAACCGGGGCGGGTGGGACGACCCGAGCGGGACTTCTGACCGCGCATACCGAAACCGCAGCTGGCTCCCTGGCCGGCGGCGATGCCGCGGCCCTTGCGGGTTTTGCGGCGACGGGACCCAGGCTGGGGCTGGAGGGATTCAAGACGAAGCGTCATGGCGATTCTCAGGAGTAGATCTGCTCAAGGGAAATGCCCCGCTCCTTGGCGGTCTCCTTGTGGGTGCGCAGCCCCTGGAGGGCTTCCATGGCGGCGCGGGCATTGTTCAGTGGCGTTTTCGAGCCGAGGCGCTTGGCCAGCACGTTCTTGATGCCGGCGAGCTCCAGCACCGTGCGGATTGAGCCACCTGCGATCACACCGGTACCAGGGGCAGCCGGACGGATCAGGACGCTGGCGGCGCCATCGCGACCATTGCTGAGGGTGGGGATCGAGCTGTGACGGGTGAGGGGCACCTTGACCAGATGCTTTTTGCCATCGGTGACGCCCTTGCGGACGGCTCCGATCACATCGCCGGCCTTGCCGACACCGACGCCGACCTGGCCGCGTTCGTTGCCGACAACAACGATGGCCCGGAAGCTCATCTTTTTACCGCCCTTAACGGTTTTGGACACGCGGCGGATTTGCACCACCCGTTCCTGCCATTCGGAGTCACGCTCCTGGCCCCGGCGGTTGTCCCGTCCGCGGCCGCCACCGCCGCGGCGGTCGCCGCCGCCCTTGCCTTCACCGCCACGGTTAACCCCGCCACCACCGCCACCGCGGGTCTGTTGACCCTCGGCGGCTGCGGGCACGTCGGAAGCCGCCGGAATGTTGCTGGACTGGATTTGATCGTTGGTTTCGGTCATGGTGAGAGCAGGGATCAGAACTGAAGGCCCGCTTCCCGGGCGGCGTCAGCCAGGGCCTTGACCCGGCCGTGGTACAGGTTGCCGCCTCGATCGAAGACCACCTGCTGGATGCCCTTGGCGAGGGCGCGCTGGGCGACCAGCTCCCCGACGGCCACGGAGGCATCGCAGGTGGCACCGGTTTTGACCGTGACGCGCAGATCCTTGTCGAGGGACGACGCGGAGCAGATCGTGCTCTGGGCGTCGTCGTCGATGAGCTGGGCGTAGATGTGGTTGTTGGAGCGGAACACAGCCAGACGTGGACGCTCGGCGCTGCCATTGAGGTGGCGGCGCAGGCGACGGTGACGCTTCTGGGTCTGCTGTTTGCGGGAAATGGTAGCCATGGGAATGCGGGGTAACGGCGATCAGGCAGATCTCATTTCTTACCGGTCTTGCCGGCTTTGCGGAGAATCTTCTCGCCTTCGAACTTGATGCCCTTGCCCTTGTAGGGCTCAGGGGGACGAATGGCCCGCACCTTGGCGGCTTCGTTGCCCACAATCTCCTTGTCGGCGCCAGACACCAACACCGTGGTGTTGCCATCGACGGCGAAGGTGATGCCGGCAGGGGGATCCATCTCGACCTGATGGCTGTAACCGGCGCTGACCACCAGCTTCTTGCCCTGAACAGCGGCGCGATAGCCCACGCCGATGATCTCGAGCTTGCGGGTGAAGCCCTGGCTCACCCCTTCGACCATGTTGGACACAAGGGTGCGGCAGAGGCCGTGGCGCTCGCGCGAGCGGCGGTGGCTGCTAGTTGGGCTCACCACAATGGTGTTGCCGTCCTGGGCAATGCTCACCCCGTCGGGCAGGGTGCGGCTTAATTCCCCTTTGGGGCCCTTCACGGTGACAGCGAGGCCATTAAGGCTGACGCTGACCTTATCGGGAACAGAAATTGGTGCTTTACCAATACGAGACATGGAAACCTCCCAGTTCAGTAGACGTAGCAGAGCACTTCGCCGCCCACGCCCTGTTTGCGGGCGTCACGGTCGCTCATCACACCTTTGGAGGTGGAGATGATGGCCACACCGAGACCGCCCAGCACTTTGGGGAGCTGGCGGGTGTTCTTGTAGATCCGCAGGCCGGGCTTGCTCACCCGTTGCACGGAACGGATGATCGGCAGGCGGTGTTTGCCGTTGTACTTGAGACCAAGCACGAGGGTGGTCAGAACGCCCTCTCCTTCTTCGGAGATGTCGCTGATGAATCCCTCCTGCTGCAGCACTTTGGCAATGCTGCGGGCCATGCGCGAGGCAGGCACCTTGGTGGTCTGGTGGCGCTTCTCACTCGCATTACGAATGCGAGTGAGCATGTCTGAAATTGGGTCGTGGTTGGCCATGGGTCGGGTCCGAGGAGGGCTCAGTTGCTGCGGAACGGCATTCCCATCTCGCGGAGGAGGGCCCGGCCCTCTTCGTCGTTACGGGCACTGGTCACGATGGTGATGTCCATGCCCCGGATGGCGTCAATCTTGTCGAAGGAAATCTCCGGAAAGATGATTTGCTCGCGGACACCCAGGGTGTAATTCCCCCGGCCGTCAAAGCTTTTCGGGCTGACGCCGCGGAAGTCCCGGATGCGGGGCAGGGCCAGGTTGATCAGGCGCTCCAGGAAGGCGTACATGCGATCGCCGCGAAGGGTGACAGCAACGCCGATTGGCATGCCGGCACGAATCTTGAAACCAGCGATGGCTTTTTTCGCCCTGGTCACCAGGGCTTTTTGGCCGGTGATCGTGGCGATTTCCTGGATCGAGGCCTCGAGCGCCTTGGCGTTCTGGGCGGCCTCACCTAGGCCCCGGTTAATGGTGACCTTGAGCACCTTGGGGACTTCGTGGACGTTCGAGAGATTGAGATCTTTCAGCAACTTGGGCTGGATCGTCTCCCGATAGCTCTGTTTGAGGGACATGGCGGGGGGAAGGGGGTGCGCTTCTGGGCGTTGTCAGAAGGCGGACGGGATCGGGTCAGGGGATGGGGAATGGGGCAAAACGCGGGGGCTGCTCAAGGGAGCAGTTCACCGGTTTTCTTGAGGCGGCGCTGTTTGGTGCCGTCTGCGTTGACAACGATCTCGACGCGGCTGGCCACCTTTTTATCGGTGGAATACAGCATCACATTGGAGGCATGCAGCGAGGCTTCCTCGGTGACGATGCGGCCGGTCTCGCCTTCTTGCGTTGGCTTGACATGGCGCGTGCGCAGGTTGATGCCCTGCACGATCAGCCGATTTTCCGTGGGCAGGGTGCGCAGGACCTCACCGGTCTTGCCCTTGTCCTTGCCGCTGATCACTTGGACGGTGTCGCCCTTTTTGACACGCATCTTGATGCGAGTGGTGGGCTTGGCCTTGGGGGTGGCGGTTGCCATGGTCAGATCACCTCCGGAGCGAGGGACACGATCTTGGTGAAGTTCCGTTCCCGCAGTTCACGGGCGACGGGACCGAACACGCGGGTGCCCTTTGGGTTGTTGTCGTTGCCCAGGATCACGGCGGCGTTGTCGTCAAACCGGATCGAGTTGCCGGTGTCGCGGCGCAAGGTGGCGCGGGTGCGCACCACAACGGCCTTGACGACATCGGACTTCTTGACGCCCATGTTGGGCATGGCGTCCTTGACGGCGGCCACAATCACATCACCGACGTGGGCATAACGCCGGTTGGTGCCGAGCACCCGGATGCATTGGATGCGCTTGGCGCCGCTGTTATCAGCGACGTTTAGGTAGGTTTCCTGCTGAATCATCGGTAGGGACTCCTCAGCTGGCGCTGGATGGGGACAGGATTTCAGCCACGGCCCAACGTTTGGTGCGGCTGAGGGGACGGGTTTCGGTAATGCGAACCCGGTCACCCACGCGGCAGGAATTCTCCTCGTCGTGGGCTTTGTAGCGGGTGGTGCGGCTGACGGTCTTTTGATAGATGGGATGGGGGAAGCGGTTTTCGACCGCCACCACCACCGTTTTTTCCATCTTGTCGCTGACGACGGTGCCGACCCTTTCCTTGAGTGCCATGGCGTTTCAGTGGGGGTTCAGGAGGCGACGGTGGCGCGGCTGCGCTCCGTTTTCACCGTCATCAATTGGGCCAGCCGGATGCGGGCAGCTTTGAAACGGTGGGGTTTTTCGAGCCGGCGGGTGGCCTGCTCGAAGCGCAAGGTGAACAGTTCGCGGCGGATGCCATCGATCTGGTCGTTGATCTCGCTGTCGGTGAGCTTGCGGGCCTCGGCGATGTCGGGACGGGCCATGGTCAGGACTCCACGGTGACGGCGGGTTCTGGGTTGGCCTTGACGGCAGCGCCAGAGGGGGCTTGGTCGGCCAGGGTCAGGAACTTGGTCCTGATCGGCAGTTTGAACTGGGCCAGACGCATGGCCTCCTTGGCGATTTCGAGGGTGAGTTCGGCACCACCCATCTCAAAGAGGATGCGACCGGGCTTGATCACGGCCACCCAGAACTCCGGGTTGCCCTTACCAGAGCCCATCCGGGTTTCGGCCGCGCGCATGGTGACGGGCTTGTCCGGGAAGATCCGGATCCAGATCTGGCCGCCCCGCTTGACGTAGCGGCTCATGGCCCGACGGCTGGCTTCAATTTGGCGGGAGGTGATCCAGCCACATTCCTGGGCTTGAAGCGCAAACTCACCGAAGGCAATCGTGGCGCCCCGGGTGGCGACGCCGCGCATGCGGCCCCGCTGCTGTTTGCGGAAATTGACTCTTTTAGGACTTAGCATAGTTCAGATTTCCTGATCACTCCTCGTTGGAGCGGTCTTCGAACTGTTGGGGCCGCCGATTTGCGCGCCGCTTGGGTGAAACACCCACCGGCTGCTTGTCGGATTGCCCTGGCAGCACTTCACCCTTAAAGACCCAGACCTTGATGCCCAGGACGCCATAGGTGGTGGTGGCCACTTTGGTGGCGTAGTCGATGTCGGCCCGCAGGGTATGCAGGGGAACGCGACCTTCGCGGGTCCATTCGGTCCGGGCGATCTCGGCGCCATTAAGGCGACCGCTCACTTGGATCTTGAGGCCGAGCACGCCAGCCCGTTGGGCCCGCTGCACGGTCATGCGCATGACCCGTCGGAAGGCCACCCGCTTTTCCAGTTGCTGGGCGATGTATTCGGCCAGCAGGAAGGCGTCGGCGTCGACGCGCTCCACTTCCACCACGTTGATGCGCACCTGACGGTTGCGATCGCCAATGGTCGTTTGGATACCGGTGCGGAGGTCCTCAATGCCGGTGCCTTGGCGGCCGACAAGCACGCCGGGGCGCGCCGTCTTGAGCTCCACTTCGAGCTGGTCGGCCTTACGGGCGATCAGCACGTCGCTGATGCCAGCGGCGCCGTATTTCTTGTGGATGAACTTGCGGATCCGGTCGTCCTCTTGGAGGAGGGTCGGATACGTTTTGCTGGGTGCATACCAGCGGGACCGGTGTTCCTGGGTGATCCCCAGGCGCAGTCCGGTTGGATGGATCTTGTGTCCCATCGGTCGGTGTCCTCGGGGGTCAGGCGGAAGGGGCCACAGCAATGCTGATGTGGCAGGTCTGTTTTTTGATCGCGTAGGCGCGACCCTGGGCGCGGGGTCGGAAGCGCTTCAGGGACGGACCCATGTCGGCGCTAGCGGTGGTGATCACCAGGGAAGAAGGATCGAGGCCCATGTTGTGCTCAGCGTTGGCCACGGCCGAACGCAGCACCTTGGTGATGGGTCCGGTGGAGCGGTAGGGCATGAACTCCAGCATGATCAAGGCGTCCCGATAGGTCCGACCACGGATCTGGTCGAGCACGCGACGGACCTTTGACACGGAGCCTCGGATGAAGCGCCCGTGGGCGAGTGCCTGGGTGGGGGATGGGTTGGCCATGTCCTAGCGACCTCCTTTCTTGTCCTTGATGTGGCCTCGGAAGGTACGCGTGGGGGCGAATTCTCCGAGTTTGTGGCCCACCATCTGTTCCGTCACGTAGACGGGGAGATGGGCCTTGCCGTTGTGGACGGCAATGGTGTGACCAATCATCATCGGCAGGATCGTGGAAGCCCGCGACCAGGTCTTGATGACGGATTTGTCTTCGGTAGCGTTTTGCTTTTCAACCTTGCGAAGCAGGCTGTCGGCAACAAACGGACCTTTTTTGAGTGAACGTCCCATGGTGGTTTAAGCGAAAAGCAAAGCGGTGTGGTTCATCAGGAATCGCGTCCGCCACGGCTCCGCTTGGAGGTGCGGCGACGTTTCCGGAGCACAAACCGATTGCTGGGTTTGTTCCGCTTACGGGTCTTGTAGCCCAGGGCCGGTTTGCCCCAGGGGGTGACGGGACCCGACCGACCGATCGGTGCCTTACCCTCGCCGCCACCGTGGGGGTGATCGCAGGGGTTCATCACACTGCCGCGCACTTCGGGGCGGCGTCCGAGCCAGCGCTTGCGGCCGGCCTTACCGAGGCTGGTGTTACGCACCTCGGCGTTGCCCACTTCACCCAGGGTGGCGTAGCACTCGCGGCGAACGAGGCGCACTTCGGTGGAGGGCAGCTTGAGGGCGACGTAATCGCCTTCCTTGGCCATCACCTGGGCGCTGGCGCCGGCGGTGCGCACCATTTGGCCGCCGCGGCCGGCGTAGAGCTCAACGTTGTGAACGTTGGAGCCCAGGGGGATGGACGAGAGGGGCAGGGCGTTGCCGGTCTCGATCGGTGATTCCGGGCCAGAGACCACGGTCTGACCGACTTCGATGCCGGCGGGAGCCAGGATGTAGCGCTTCTCGCCATCGGCGTAGAAGAGCAGGGCTAGGCGGGCGTTGCGGTGCGGGTCGTAGTGGATCGCGGCAACGCGGGCCACTACATCGTGCTTATCGCGACGGAAGTCGACGATGCGATAGAGGCGCTTGTGGCCGCCACCTCTGTGGCGGCAGGTGATCACACCGCGGTTGTTGCGGCCCTTGCGGCGGTGTTTGGCGACGACCAGGCTGCGTTCCGGACGGCGCTCAGTGACTTCACTGAAGTCACTGGCGACCCGGGTGCGGGTGCCTGGGGTGATTGGGCGGTACTTACGGATTCCCATGTCTGTTCAGACCCCTCAGGCCTCGGGGAAGAGCTGGATGGCGTTGCCCACGGCCAGGCGCACCACGGCCTTTTTCACCTGGGCACGCTTGCCGGCGAAACGGCCGACGCGACGGCTGCGACGCGGCGGATTCATGGTGCTGATGCCGACGACCTTGACGTCGAACAGCTGTTCAACGGCGGCCTTGATGTCGGGTTTGGCAGCCCGGTGGTCCACCTCGAAGGTGTACTGGTTCTGCTCAATGGCCCGGGTGGCCTTCTCGGTGATCAGTGGCCGGCGGATCACATCCGCAAGCCGTCCTGCAAAACGTTCAGTCATCGCCATAGACCTCCTGAATCTTCGCGAGTGCTTCGTCGCTCACCACCAGGGAACTGGCGTGGAGCAGGTCAAACACGTTGAGCTGATCGGCGGCGATCAGTTTGACCTTCTCGAGGTTGCGCACCGAGAGGCGCACCACATCACTGGGGGTATCGAGCACCAGCAACACCTTGGTGCCTTCGGCAATGCCGAGGCGGCCTAGGCCAGCGAGAATTTCCTTGGTTTTGGGAGCGGTGAGGCCCTCGGCAAAACCCTTCACCACCACGAGGTCTGCGCCGCGGCTCATCAGGGCCGTGCGCAGGGCCAGGCGACGTTCCTTGCGGTTCATCCCCAGGGTGTAGCTGCGGGGTTTGGGACCGAACACCACACCACCGCCGGGGCGGAGGGGGGTGCGGATCGAGCCCTGACGGGCGCGACCGGTGCCTTTTTGCTTGTAGGGCTTGCGGCCACCACCGGCCACTTCGGCCCGGGTGAGCGTGCTGGCCGTGCCCTGGCGGGCATTGGCGAATTGCCGAACGATAGCGCGATGCACCAGAGCGTTGGCAGTTGTTTCCTTGGCGACTTTCAGATCAAGGCTGGCCTTACCGGCTTCCTTGCCCTGCCAATCGCGGACGACACAGTTGACCATGGCTTACTTACGTCCTCCTCAATTCGCGGCTTTGAAGCCAACCCGTTTAGCGGGAAGGATGTTAAGCAGGGAGCCAGGTTTCCCCGGTACCGAGCCCTTCACCACCAGCAGGTTGCGTTCGGTGTCCACCTTGAGGATGACCAGGCCCTTGGTGGTGATTTGCTTGCCGCCGTAGCGGCCGGCCATGCGCTTACCGGGGTAGACGCGACCGGGGGTCGTGCCCGCGCCAATCGAACCCGGTTCACGGTGGTTTTTCGAACCGTGGCTCATGGGGCCCCGGCTGAAGCCGTGGCGCTTTTGCAGGCCCGCAAAACCGCGGCCCATGGTGTCGCCGCTCACATCGACCTTCTGTCCGGCTTCAAAGTCGGAGACGGTGATGCTGCTGCCCAGGGAGAGGCCCTCCACGCTGTCGACGCGGTATTCGCGCAGGTGGCGTAGGGGCTCTTCGCCTGATTTGGCGAGGTGGCCCGCAGCCGGCTTATTCACGAGCTTGACGCGAATGTCACCGAAGCCCAACTGCACAGCGGTGTAACCGTCAGTGCTGGTGGACTTGAGCTGGGTAATGCGGCAAGGGCCCGCCTCGATCACGGTGACCGGGATGGATTTGCCTGTGTCGTCGAAGAATTGGGACATGCCCAATTTCTTCCCAAGAATGCCAATGGACATAGAACTCTGAACAAACGCCAGCGGGACCACCTAGGGATAGGGACCGGTTTGGTCGTCCCTGAGGTGAGGTTGATTCGAACGAAGCAGGCTGGGGAGGGCCACCGGGGTGGCGCTCGGTTGGCGCTAGCGACGCTTGAAGCAGCAGGCTGGGACTTACTCATCCGGGCTACTTGGTCGGGTTGGCATGAACCAACCCAGCAGCGTGAAAAGCAGTTTCCCGGCGATGGCACCAGCTCAGAAGAGCAGGTTTCATGGCACTGGCCGAGGGAATTGCCCCCAAGGGCAACCCTGTGCAATGCGCTGGAGGCCCGGCTAGCGGTCGGGCACAGGCAGTAACACAAGTGAATAATCTACCCCATAGCATGACCCCTATGCCGGCCCAATGACGAGGCTCGTATCCATGGCTGACCGGTCCAGCCCTGCGGTATGCATTCCCCATAGATGGATGGCTGCTGTCAAAGTGGACTGACCTGCCCCATCGACCTGCGCATGCCCTTGCTGCTCACTGGCCGCGGTTTTCGTCGGGATCTCGAGCGCTCCGGTGCCCTGGCCCTCTACGTCCCCTTAGAAGGGGGATCGGAAACCCGGCTGTTGCGGCGCCTGCGCGCCGCCGGTTATCGGGCCCAGATGACCTCGGCCCGGGGCCTGGGCGATTTAGAGGCCTTTCTTTATCAATCCCACGGCATCCGCCCTCCCCACCTGGGTCACCAGAACGTGGGCCGCAGCGCCGCCGTCGGCGAGGTGCAGCGGGTGATGCCCCAGTTGGGTGCCCTGCTGGAGAGCTCCCAACCGATGTTGCTTTGGTTGCTTGAAGGTCAGGTGCTCTCAGACGCTGAACGGGCCTCCCTGGTGGAACTTACCCAGCGTGATGGGCGCCTGAAGGTGGTCGTGGAGATGGGGGGTGCCCGGGCCCTGCGCTGGCAACCCCTCGCCCAGGTCGTCGCCTGAGCTGGGTGGCGCCGGAGCTGGCCCTGGCCCGGGGCCGGTGGGTCAAGTTGATCTGCGGAGCCAGCAACCACGACCTGGCCGCGATCGAAGATCTGTGTGCGCTGTACAGCTTGGTAGGCGTTGATTGCATCGATGTGGCGGCCGATCCGGCGGCGGTTGCCGCTGCCCGGCGCGGCATCGCCTGGGCCGAGACCCACAGCCAACAGGGCCAGCTCGAGGAGCACCCCCAGGGCTTCCAACCCCCCTGGTTGATGGTCAGCTTTAGCGATGGCGATGACCCCCATTTCCGCAAGGCAAGCTTCGATCCCCGGCTCTGCCCGTCGGATTGCCCCAGGCCCTGCCAGCGGGTCTGTCCGGCCCTGGCGATCGGCGCCGTGGGCGGGGTGGAGCCTGATCGCTGCTACGGCTGTGGTCGGTGCCGGCCCGCCTGTCCCCTCGGACTGATTGAGGAGCGCCAGACCGTGTTTAGTGCCGAGGCGGTGCCAGCGCTTTTGGCCGAGTTGCGGCCCGACGCGGTTGAGATCCACACCCGCATTGGCCGGGGAAGGGCCTTTGGGCTCCGCCTGCAACAGGTGCTGGCGAGTGGGGTGCCGTTGCGGCGATTGGCGGTCAGTTGTGGGCTGGAGCGGGACGGACCCGGGCCCGCTAGTGCCAGGCAGCTGGCCGCAGAGCTCTGGCATCGCTTCGCTCTGCTACGTCAGGCGGGTCTTCGGCCCCTCTGGCAGCTGGATGGCCGGCCCATGAGTGGTGATGTGGGCGTGGGCACCGCCCGGGCGGCGGTGGCCCTTCTCCAGGCGGTCCGCCCCTGGGCGCCGCCGGGCCCCCTGCAATTGGCAGGCGGTACCAATGGAGCCAGCCTTGCCCTTCTCCCTGATCACTCCGGCGCCGCAGGGGTGGCCTTTGGCGGCATGGCCCGCAGCCTGCTCCAGCCCCTGCTTTTGGAGGCCGAAGCCCGGGGGGTACCCCTGCGCGAACAGGTCGACCTGCGCCGCCAGGCCCTGGGGCTGGCCCACGGCTTGGTGGCCCCTTGGCGCCAACGCCGCTGGTTAGAACTGGGTTCGGCCGCGCCGAGCTCTTGATGGCCCTCCCATCGGCCCCTGGGCCCCAGCCCGATCAGCCCTTAGGCCCTCCGCGCGCCCAGTCCCTTGGGGCCGGTTGGGTTGGGCCCCCGGCTAGGCATCCAGCTGCAGGGTTTGCTGTAGAGCGCCTTGGGGATCTCCAGGGAGAGGGGACCAACCTGCAGCGGATGGCTGATGACCTCGATCGCCTGCTGGATCTCCTGCCTGAGCCCGTGCGCCTGGCCCTGGCAGCGCCCGAGGCCCGCGATCAATTGCTGGAAGTAGTGCTGGATCTGGGCCGGATCCCGGAGGCCCGCTATCCCGGCCGGGCCCTGGCCCTGGGTTCGGCGGTGATCGAGCGCCGGGATCTGGGGGCGGTGGTCGAGCAGCTGGGGCCCTTCGGAGGCGATAACCGGGCCGGGATCGAGCGCACCCTGCATCGCATCAGCGCCATCCGCAATCGCACCGGCGAGATCGTGGGCCTGACCTGCCGGGTGGGCCGGGCCGTCTATGGCACGGTGGCGATGGTGCTGGACCTGCTCAATACGGGCCAGTCGTTGCTGCTGATGGGGCGGCCCGGGGTGGGCAAAACCACGGCCCTGCGGGAGATCGCCCGGGTGTTGGCCGATGACCTGCTGCGCCGCGTGGTCGTGATCGACACCAGCAACGAGATCGCCGGCGACGGCGACATCCCCCACCCCGCCATTGGCCGGGCCCGGCGCATGCAGGTGGCCCGGCCGGAGCTGCAACACCAGGTGATGATCGAGGCGGTGGAAAACCACATGCCCGAAGTCATCGTCATCGATGAGATCGGCACCGAGTTGGAGGCCCAGGCGGCCCGCACGATCGCCGAGCGGGGCGTGATGCTGGTGGCCACGGCCCATGGCAACGCCCTCAGCAACCTGCTCAAGAACCCCACCCTCAGCGACCTGGTCGGCGGTATTGAGTCGGTGACCCTGGGCGATGAGGAGGCGCGGCGCCGCCGCACCCAAAAGACCGTGCAGGAACGGGCGGCCGAACCCACTTTCCCCCTGGCCGTGGAAATGCGTAGCCGCAGCCTCTGGTTGGTGCACCTTGATGTGGCGGCCACCGTTGATTTGCTGCTGCGGGGCCAGGCCGCCAGGCCCCAGTTGCGCCAGCTGGGAGCGGACGGCCAGGTGTTGGTGCAGGAGCCAGCCCCGCCACCGCGCCCGCCGGCCAGCCAGGCCCCCTCCTTCCCCAGACCCTTAGGTTCTACGAGCAATTTCCTCACCCCCAAACCGAGCCCCCCCAGCCCGTTCGCTGCCCAGGGGCCGGCCCGACCGCGCCTGGTGCCCCTCGCGCCGGTTCCCCTGCCCGATCCCCGCCGCCGCCCCGGCCCGGGGGGGCATGGGGCGTTCAGCCCAGCCATAACCCATCCCATCGAGACCTGGGCGACTGGGGATCGGGAGCCAACCCCATCGTCCGAGCTGGATCCCCCCGGGCCGCTGCGGCTCTTCGGGGTGGGGGTGAGCGCCCATCTCTGGCAGCAGGCTGTCAGGAGTCGGGATCTGGCCGTGCAGCGGGTGGAGTCGCTCGAACAAGCGGAGGCGGTGTTGGCGGTGCGCCAGCAGTTGGGCCTCGATCCCCAGGTGCGCCGATCGGCCCATCGTCAGAGCTTGCCGATTCTGGTGATCAAGGCCGACACCCTGCCCCAGATTCAGCGGGGCCTGGAGCGGCTGCTAACCCGTCGCGGCGGCCCACCAGGCCAGCCCAGGGGTGGTCAGGCCAGCCCCGGGAGGCATGGCCCGCTCCCCAGCTCGCTTGGCTCCTCCAGCGGCTCCCCCAGTCGCCCAGACGACAGCCTGGAGGCCCTGGAGGAGTGCCGTCTGGCCGTGGAGCAGGTGGTGCTGGCCCAGGGGCGGCCGATCGAGCTCCTGCCCCGCAGGGAGCCCATTCGGGCCCTGCAGGCCGAGCTGGTGGCCCGTTACCGGCTGGCGTCGGCCGTGTTCGGTCGGGGCGACCAGCAGCGCCTGCGGGTGTTCCCGCCCTGAGGGTCCGGCCGGGGTGAGCTGCTGGGCTTTTCAGCTTTTGGCGGGTCCCTGGGCCGAGTTGGGCGCTCGGACGTTGACGAAGGTCGGCCCGCTGTGGGTAACTATCAGGGTGTTCAAGGGAGATTCAGCGCGTCTCGGTTCCAGCCGCTGATCCTGCTGTTTCGACCTGCTGAACCTGTTGGGTCGTCGCCAAGTGGTAAGGCAGCGGGTTTTGGTCCCGCCATTCCTAGGTTCGAATCCTAGCGACCCAGTTTTAACTCCCTTAAAAGCCCCTGACCACAGCTCCCCTGCTGGTTTTTGACTTTGATGGCGTGCTTGTCGATGGCATGGCCGAGTACTGGTGGAGCGCTCGGCGCGCCGCCCTGGCCCTCCAGCCTCAGGTTCCGTTGCCAGCCATGGCCCCGCCTGGTTTTGGCCTGTTGCGACCCCTGATCCACAAGGGCTGGGAGATGGTGTTGGTCGCCCTCGAGCTCTCCCGCCCAGACCTGGACCTGCGGGCCTATCTAGCCCACTACCGGCTCCAGCTCCCGGCGGCCCTAGAGCGTTGGCAGCTGGCCCCTGAGTCGCTCCAGCTGGCCCTCGAAGCGGGTCGCCACCAGGCCCTGGACCACGATCGGGCCGCCTGGCTCGCGCTCCACCAGCCCTATCCGGGAGTCGCCAAGAGGTTGGCCCAGCTGGCCGCTGAAGGCTCCGACTGGATCGTTCTCACCACCAAGGGCCGGGCTTTCGCCTGCGAGCTGCTAATGGCCCATGGCCTGGAGCCCCGGGCCGTGTACGGCCACGAGCAGGGCAGCAAGACCGAGATCTTGCTGCGCTTGGCCCAGGAGCGACCAGACGTGCCGCTCTGGTTTGTCGAAGACCGGCGAGCCACCCTCGAGCAGGTGCGCTCCACTCCGGGCCTCGAATCCGTGCGCTGCTTGCTGGTGTCTTGGGGCTACCTGGGTCCTGGGGATCGCCAGGGCTTGCCCCGCGGGATCGCGCTGCTGGAGCCGGATCGCTTTGCGGCCCCCTTGGCGAGCTGGCCCTGATTCGCTAGGGTACGCCTGTACTAGATGCGTCCCCCCGGGGCTGCCCTCTCCCGTTCGGCCTCCCGGCTTCGGTGGCCCGATCCCAATCCCCAGTCCGTTCCCCTGGGACGCCTGAGCTTTCCGGTGGCATTGGCTTCTGTGGGGTCGCCCCGGTGACCATGCCTGGTGAACTCCCTGGGGTCATTCATCCTGGGAGATCTGGGGTCGGCCTCGATTTCGGCTTCGGCCTTGCCGTTGCCCCGCTCCAGCCCTGCGGCCCATTCCATCGCTGATTCGCAGACATGCCTGCCGACGACAAATCCTCCGACTCCAAAGCCGCTTCCAGTCGGGGTACCGATTCCCGGGGAGCTGAAACGCGCCTGGGTGATGTCCGCGGGTCGGATGCCCGCGCCGCCGGCGAACGGGACAAGGCCCTAGGCCTGGTGCTCAATCAGATCGAGCGCAACTTCGGCAAGGGGTCCATCATGCGGCTGGGGGATGCCTCCCGCATGCGGGTTGAAACCACCCCCACCGGCGCCCTCACCCTGGATCTGGCCCTGGGCGGCGGCTATCCCAAGGGGCGGGTGGTGGAGGTCTACGGCCCGGAAAGCTCCGGCAAGACCACCCTCACCCTCCATGCCATTGCCGAGGTGCAGCGGCGTGGTGGTGTGGCGGCCTTCGTGGATGCGGAGCATGCCCTCGATCCCGTCTATGCGGCGGCCCTGGGGGTGGACATCGAAAACCTGCTGGTGTCCCAGCCCGACACCGGCGAAATGGCCCTGGAAATCGTCGACCAGCTGGTGCGCTCCGCCGCGGTCGACATTGTGGTGGTGGACTCGGTGGCGGCCCTGACGCCCCGGGCGGAGATCGAGGGGGAGATGGGCGATCTGGCGGTGGGGGCCCAGGCCCGGCTGATGAGCCAGGCCATGCGCAAGATCACCGGAAATATCGGCAAATCCGGTTGCACCGTGATCTTCCTCAACCAGCTGCGCCAGAAGATTGGCGTCACCTACGGCAACCCGGAAACCACCACCGGTGGCAATGCCCTGAAGTTTTACGCCTCGGTGCGCCTCGACATCCGCCGTATTCAGACCCTCAAGCGGGGCACGGAGGAATACGGCATCCGCGCCAAGGTGAAGGTGGCCAAAAATAAAGTGGCCCCCCCCTTCCGCATCGCCGAATTCGACATCCTGTTTGGCCGCGGCATCAGCACGATCGGCTGCCTGCTCGACCTGGCCGAAGAAACCGGTGTGGTGGTGCGTAAGGGCGCTTGGTATAGCTACGAGGGCGACAACATTGGCCAGGGTCGCGACAACACGATCATCTGGTTGGAGCAAAACCCGGCTCCCAAGGACGCGATCGAAGTGCTGGTGCGCCAGAAGCTCACCGAAGGGGCCGATGTCAGTGCCAACTCGATGAAGCCCTTGGCTGCCGCGGCAGCGGTGGAGGAGGCGGCCAACTTGCCGGTTGACTGACCGCCTGGCGGCCGTCCTTGGGCCGGCCAGTGTGCTGGGGGTGGGGGCCCCGACCCGCTTTCTCGCTAGGTGGGTTGGGGCTCCAAGGTCCAGGCGGCCAAGCCCAGGTCTTCTGGGCCAAGCCCAGGCAGTGTCCAAGGGCTGAGAACCAAAAAGCCACCCAGGGCCTGGCCTTGGGTGGCTTTTGCATCGGTTTAGTTCCGTTGAGCGGGGGCTGACCCAGCAAAGAATTTGGAGGCTCAGGCGGCGATTTCCTGGGGGCCCAGGGGTTCGGCTGTTGGCACGGCGACTAGGTTGCCCACGCCTTGGACGACCCGTGCCACCCGGTCGAGCTCTTCGATTGCCGCCGCGCCTTCCAGCTTGATCAGCTCGTGGCCGTTGCGGGACTCCACCCAGCTGATGCCATCGTCGGAAACCAGGAAGCGCACCATGTGGCCCTCGCCCAGGTCGGCCACGAAGGAGGCCCCTTGGCCGTCGCGACCATCGCCGCAGACATAGCAGGTGGCGGCATGCCCCTGACGCTGTAATCGGTCGGCTAGGGCGCGCAGGCTGAGGACCAGATCTTCGACCAGGGCTCGGTAGTGTTCGGCGAGACGGGGAAACATGAAGTCTGGGGCACAAAATCTGAAGGAATCCTAAGGATTACTTCCTGGGGATGCTGCAAGGCGTGCTGGATCCCCCACAGGAATGGCGACGCTGCTTGTTCCGTCTGGGTTTGGATGCGGCGACAGCTCCTCAACGGCCCCCTAAAGGTCCTAATTAACGGTCAACCGTCCGCCAGGGCCCACCAGCCGGCGGCCGGCCCGATGAAGCGCACGGTTACCCAGAAGACGGCAAGGGCGCCGATGCCGATCCAGGCGCTGCGGGTCGTGATCGATACGAAACGCTCCCCCTGGTTTCGGGTCAGCGGCAACCAGGGCAGGAACCGCGGCGAGGTGTCCTTGGCGTCCTTGCTGGGCCTGGGGCCGCGGGGGGGCAGACCCTGGTCGCTACGTCGTTTTGCTTCGCCCATGACCTGGTCCTCGATCGTCATGGCCAGGCTAATTCGGCCACCCTGGCCAGGGTCCCTTTGGTTTGTGGGAACTTGGCATCTCGCCAGGCCAGCCAAGCCGCCACCAGGGGGCGATTACCGGGGCAGGAGCCGATTACCGGGGCAGGAGCCGTGGCAGGGCCACCCAGGGTTCCAGGGCTGTCATCACTTGCCGGCCCCAGCCGCGGCGCCGCATGCGGCCATCAAGCACGGCCAGGCGGCCGCCGCTGCGGCGCAGGTTGGCCACCGCCCGTTGCAACCGGCCCAGGGCCTCGGGCAGGAGCAGCTCCCGGAACCAGTCCAGGCCCTGCTGGCGCAGGGCCTGGACCTGGGCGGCGGTGAGAGGCGACTCCAGGCTGGCCAGGGGCAGGGTGCAGGCGATCACCTGGCAGGGGACGGGCAGGCAGGCCTGCTGGTCCAGCCACCAGCCCCAGCTGGCGCAGATCACGCCATTGCTCTCGGGAGCAGTGTCCTGATGGACTACCCGGCTGCCGAATTCCGCCGCCAGGCCGCTGGTGAGGCCCCGGCGCAGGCCATCGTCATCGAGCAACACCAGGGTGAGGCCCTCCTGGCCCAGCACCAGCCTGCGCGCTTGATCAAGCAGGTGGCCGGCGAAGTGGGGGCTGTTGGGCAGGGGCTGGCCGGCTGGGGCAAAGACCGGCAGGGGGTCCTGCAGGGGTGGATCCCCCAGGGCCACCTCCACTTGGGGCCGGAAGCCGGCCCGGGAGCCAGCGTTGCCGGGGCTACCCAGGCGCCCGCCGCTGGGGAGTTCCCCCACCAGCAGGGCACCCCGATCGGCGAACAGGCCGGCCAGGGCGGCCAGGGGATCGAGCGGTTGGCGGTGCAGTTGCCAGCGCAGCAGGCTGGGATTGACCGTGGCCCAGCTGACCCAGTCGCTGCCGCCACAGGCCAGCCAATGGGGCCAGGGCTCCGGTAGGGCCTCCATCAGCGCCAGTAATTGGCGTAGGGGCGCTTCCTCCTCCGGGCTCACGCCCACCTGTTCCACGGGGCCCTGGGGATGGGCGAAGATCCGCCGGCTGAGCCGTTCATGCAGGCCCAGCAGGCCGGTGGAGGCGGCGGGCAGGCTGCGGCGCAGCACCTCCCAGTCGTGGTTTTCGATCACCAGGCCCAGGGCGCTGCGCAGCAGTCGCTCCAGGTTTTCGGCCTCGGGGATCACCAGCTGGCGAGCGCCCAGGCCCTGGGCGCGCCAGGCCTGCACTAGCTGGCGGTGATCGAGCAGCCACAGCCGCGCCTGGGGCGGGGCGGCTGGGCCCTCCCAGCAGGGCAGGGTCAGGCCGGCGGCCTGGAGTCGGGGCAGTTCCACCTGCAGCAGCCGTTGGCGCAGCCCTTCGCTGACCACCAGGGCCAGGCCGGTGTCGGTGAGGGCGATGGGCACCAGTAGGGCCAGTAGCCAGCTGGGGTCACTGCCAGGGGCCAGGCGCACCAGGGTTTGATCGCCGCGCCGCAGGCTGCGGGCCGCCAGACGGCTGAGGGTGAGGTGGTGGGGCCAGCGGGTTTCCCCCTCCAGCCGGAGGAGTGCCTTGAGCTGCTGGTGGGCCAGGGCTTCCAACATGGGGCGATCGTAGGAAGCTGGGGCCAGCAAACTGGCGCATCGATGACCGACTGGTTCAGCCATGACCAACGGAGGGGTTTAGCCATCGCCAATCCAGGGGGTCTGCCATGACCATTTCCTGGCGCGATCGTCCAATCGGTGTGGTGGGCCTGGGCCTGATCGGCGGCTCCCTGGCCCTCGATTTGCGCGCCCAGGGGTTGCGGGTGCAGGCCCTGGTGCACCGGGAGGCCACGGCCCAGCGGGCCCGCCAGCGGGGGCTGGCCGATCAGGTGAGCACCGATCCGGCCGTGCTGGCCGATTGCGCCCTAGTGGTGCTGGCCCTGCCCCTGGATCGCTTGCTTGAGCCCAGCGCTGATCTGCTGGCTGCCCTGCCCCCAGGGGCGGTGGTCACCGATGTGGGCTCGGTCAAGGGGCCGGTGCTGGATCGCTGGGGCCAGTGGCCCCGCTTTGTGGCCAGCCATCCGATGGCCGGCACGGCGCAAGCCGGGGTGGAGGCGGGGCTGGCGGGCCTGTTTGCCGGCCGGCCCTGGGTGGCGACGCCCACGGACGCCACCGACCCCGAGGCCCTGGCGGTGGTGAGGGGTTTGGCCGAGGCGGTGGATGCCCAATGGATTGAATGCCAGGCCAGCGACCACGACCAGGCCGTGGCGCAGATTTCCCATTTGCCGGTGCTGCTGGGGGCCGCCCTGATTGAGGCTGCCGGCCAAGCGCCCCTGGCCCGGGCCCTGGCCTCCAGTGGCTTCGCCGACACCAGCCGCGTCGGCGCTGGCAACCCGGAACTGGGCAGCCTGATGGCCCGATATAACCGCGAAGCGCTGCTGGTAGCCCTGGCCCGCTACCGAACCAGCCTGGCGGCCCTTGAGCAGTTGGTTCAGGGCGGCGATTGGCCGGGATTGGAGCAACGGCTCGTCCAGGCCCAGGCCCACAGGCCCGAATTTCTCTGAGCTGGAGCCGTTGGAGGGGGTCAGTTCGCCTTGAGCCGCAGCGCCCGGCCCCGGCCCGCCAGGAGCTGGCGGGCCACCATCAGGGCGCAGAGCGATACCCCGGCGGTGCCTTCGCCGGGGTGGATGCCGTCGCCGCAGAGCCATAGGCCTGGCAGGGGGGTGCGGCTGGCCAGGCCGAAGGGCCCGAAGCGGTCTGGTTGCTGGCCGAGTCCGCCCACAAAGCCAAACGGGCGGCCGGTCCAGCGGGCAAAGCCCCTGGGGGTGGCCAGCTCCTGGTGCAGAAACTGCTGCGGTTCGATGCCGAGCAATTCGGTGAGGCCCGCCTGGATGCCCCGTAGGGCCTGGGCTTTGCGGGCCTGGTAGCTGGCCCGATCGAGGCCAAACCAGGGGCGCGCTGCGGTGAACACGCTGGCGATCACCGTGGCCTGCCCCGCCGGCGCCCGGCCATCGCCCTCGCGGCTGATCGACACGAACAGGTTGCCGGGGTCGGCCCATTCCAACTGGCCGTGCAGGCCGAGGTCTTGGACTAGGTCCTCGCGGGGGGCGGCCCCGTAGAAGACCAGGGCGCCGGAGGGATCGCCAAAGCCGCTGATGCGGCGGTCGTAGCCCCGGGGCATGGCGTCCCCCAGCAGGCCTTTGAGCGCCTGGGGGGGCAGGGTCAGCACCACCTCCCGGGCGTCCAGACGGAATGGCTCACCGCCTTGTCCCCCACCATGGCCGTCCGCCCCAAGGCGACCTTGCAGGCCGTCCAGGCTCCAACCGCCGCCAGGGATTGGCCGCAGACCCATAAGGCGGTGGTTGCAGTGGATCGCGCCGCCGGCCGCGGCCAGGGCCTGCTCCAGGGCGCGGCTTAGGTCCTGCATGGAGCCCTCCAGATGCCAGAGGCCCTGGGGTCCCTGGGCCATGGCCAGCACGGTGGCGCCGTAAAGGGCGGCGGTGCGATCGGCCGGTTCCTGGGAATAGAGCTTGAGCTGCAGGTCGAGGAAGCGGCGTAGGCGGCCATCGCCACCGCAGCCGCTCACGCTCAGCAGGTCGGCCACGGTGGCGAGGCTGGCCAGGCCACTGGCCAGGGTGGCGGGGCGGATGGCCTGCAGCAGCTGGGCCAGATCCCAGCCGTTGCGGGGCGGCAACACCGGATCGCGGCCGGCGAAGGCCCAGTTGCTGCCATGGAGGGCGGCGCAGAGGTCCCAGAAGCGCTCGCTGCCGGGGAACTGGCGCCGCCGCTCGGCCCGCCAGCGCTCGGGATCGCGCCAGAGCCGGATCGGCTCCCGTTCGCCGGCCAGCTGCACGCTGCAGCCGGGATCGAGCCGGGTCGCCGCCGGCAGGTCCAGGCCGAAATGGTCGAACAGGCGGCGATGGATGCCGCCGCTCTCCAGGCCCGCCACCTGGGTGGCGCCCACATCAAAGGTGTAGGGGCCGCGGCGGAAGGTGCCGGCGCAGCCACCGCTTTGGCTGTGGGCCTCCAGCAGCACCACCTCCAGCCCTTCGCCGGCCAACAGGGCGGCGGCGGTGAGACCGGCGATGCCGGCCCCGACCACGGCCACATCGCAGCGCTGGGGGCGATCGAGGGGGGAGCGATCGAGGTTGGGGCGAGCCGTGAGGGGCAGGAGCCAGCACCAGGGGAGCGGGCGGCATGCTGGCAAGGGTGTGACGCCAGCGTGGATCCGGTGCAGCAGGCCCCCCTGAGCGACTGGCTGGAGCGGCGCCTGGGGGTTCCCCTGGTGGCCCAGAACGTGGTGGGAGGGGGCTGCATCCACCAGGCCTGGGCCCTGGATCTGGCCGATGGCCGGCGCCTGTTTGCCAAAACCAATCGCCTCGCCGCGCTGCCCCTGCTCAGGGCCGAGGCCGACGGCTTGGCGGCCCTCTCTGCCCTGGCCGGCGACCTGGTGATTCCCCAGCCGCTCGCCTGCGAAGCCCTGGACGATCGGGCGTTGTTGCTGATGGAGTGGTTGCCCTTGGCTGGGGCGGCCTCCGGCTCCGGGGGCGGCTTAGGGAGTGGTCCCGGGGCTGTTGCGTCCCTCGCCGGATCGCCTGGCCCCGCCAACCCGATGACCCCGGCCCAGGCCTGGAGCCGTTTCGGGGCGGCCCTGGCGGACCTGCATCGCCGCAGCCTGGCCTGCAGTGATGGCCGCTTCGGCTGGCAGCAGGACAACTTCATCGGCTCCGGCCCCCAGGCCAACGGCTGGTTGGCCGGTTGGGGCGAGTTCTTTGCGGAACGGCGCCTGGGTCCCCAGCTGCTCCTGGCTGCCCGGGCGGGCCGGCCCCTGCGCCAGGCGGAAGCGTTGCTGGCACGGCTGCCGGCCTGGCTGGATCAGCATGGGGCTGGGCCCTGCCTGGTCCATGGCGACCTCTGGGCCGGCAACGGCGGCCTCCTTGTGGATGGGCGTGGCGCGATCTTCGATCCAGCCGTCTACCGGGGCGACCGGGAGGTGGACTTGGCCATGGCCCGGTTGTTTGGCGGCTTCCCGGCCAGCTTCTTTGCTGGGTACGAGGGCCGCTGGCCCCTGCCCCCCGGCCACGGCCGCCGCCTTGAGATCTACAACCTGTATCACCTGCTCAACCACGCCAACCTGTTTGGCGGCGGCTACTGGCGCCAGGCCCAGGCCGGCATCGACGCCCTAGTGGGCTAGGGCCGCCTTGGTCGATCAGCCCCCAACCCAAGCCCAGTCATCCCAGAAAAGACTTGGATAGGCAAAAAACTGGCCATAAAAAAACCTGCTGAACGTCCCCCACGGCAGGGAAAGCATCCAGCAGGCATTGGGGCCCAGAGGGCAGGTCAAGGCTCAGCCCAGGTATTCCTGGCGCAGGGTCTGCAATTTGGTGACCACCGCCTGGCGTTTGTCGCTGGTGGTGAGGTTGTGCCAGCTCCAGGTGCCCACCACTACCAGGCCCAGCAGTTCGAGCAGGCCGGGAATCACGGGCAAGAGATTAATGGTGTCGAGCACACCCTTAATAAGCACCTGGGCGACGATGACCGCCACCAGGACCCCTAGTCCCTTGCCGAGGCGACCCATCTGGGTCCAATCCACCTGGTCGAGGGTGGCGTTGACCTTGCCAAGGATTTCGCTGTAGCGCTCGGTGAAGTTGGCGCCGGTGTCTGCGGCAGAGGCGGTTGCCTGCTCCTGTTGGTCGGTGGTCTCGTCGCTCATGTCAACAGGGCTTAACTCACGTTGCCCATAAGGTATCGGTGTGAGCTCGTCCACGCCAGCGCTGTTGCGCCTCAATTTGGATTGGCTGACGATCCTTGTGGGAGTGCTCGCGGCTGCGGCCCCCGAGGAGGGCTGCGCCTTGCTACTGGGGCAGCGGATGCTGGTTACCCCGGGGAGACATCTTCTGCAGTTGAGCGAGGTCTGGCCCTGCCAGAACAGATGGGAGCCCAAACGCGAACGTTGCCAGCGTTTTTTGCTTGATCCGCGCGAGCAGTTGCTGGCCCAGCGCTGGGCTCGGCAGCGGGGAGTTCAAGTGCTTGGTTCGGCCCACAGCCACCCGGCCAGCCCAGCGCAACCCTCCGCCACCGACCTGGACCTGGCCGTTGGCCCCACCTTGATGGTCATCCGTTCTGGCCTGGTGGGGGCTGGGGGCCAGCCTGGCGGTCCCCTGACGGGCCTGGGGGCCTGGTGGCTGCCGGGGGACAGGGCCGCGCCCCTGGCCCTGGAGATCGAGATCGCGTCCTAACTCTCGCCATGGCCGCTGCCGGGATGGCGGACCTGGGCCAGGGCAGGCTTCCATTTCTTGTGATCGAGCCGCCCGGATCCCGATCCGGTTCAGGCATTTGGGAGAATGGGGATCTGGAGCCGAAACCGACCATGCTTCCCCCCGATACCAGTGGCATCACCCTGAGCCCCGATGAAGTGGCTCGCTTTTCCCGGCACCTGATCCTGCCGGAGGTGGGTATGGAGGGCCAGAAGCGGCTGAAGGCCGCCTCCGTGGTCTGCGTCGGCACCGGTGGCCTTGGCTCACCGCTGCTGCTTTATCTGGCCGCCGCCGGGGTGGGGCGCCTGGGCATCGTCGATTTCGACGTGGTGGACCACAGCAACCTGCAACGCCAGGTGATCCATGGCACCAGCTGGGTCGGTAAACCCAAGATCGAATCGGCCAAGGCCCGGATCCTGGAGATCAACCCCCACTGCCAGGTGGACCTCTACGAAACCGCCCTCACCAGCGAGAACGCCCTCGAGATCATTGCCGGCTACGACCTGGTCTGCGATGGCACCGACAACTTCCCCACCCGATACTTGGTCAACGACGCCTGCGTGCTTCTGGGCAAGCCCAATGTGTATGGCTCGATCTTCCGCTTCGAGGGCCAGGCCACGGTTTTCAACCTCACCAGCGAGAGCCCCAATTACCGCGACCTCTTCCCCGAGCCGCCACCGCCGGGCATGGTGCCCTCCTGCGCCGAGGGCGGCGTAGTTGGGGTGCTACCCGGGATTATTGGCGTGATCCAGGCCACCGAGGCCGTCAAGATCATCACTGGCATTGGCACCACCTTGAGCGGTCGGCTGCTCCTGTTTGATGCCCTGGCGATGAAGTTCCGCGAGCTCAAATTGCGCCCCAACCCCGAGCGCCCCGTGATCGAGAAACTGATCGATTACCAGGAATTCTGTGGCGTCGGCGGCTCGGCTCCCGGTCAGGAGGAAGCCGGCTCGGTTGAGAGCATCTCGGTGGGCGAACTCAAGGCCCTGCTCGATGGCGACACCAGTGGGTTGGTGTTGATCGACGTACGCAATCCGCCCGAGGCTGATATTGCCGTGATCCCTGGGGCGATTTTGATTCCCCTTGATCAGATTGAAAACGGCACCGCGATTGAGCGCATCCGGGAGCTGGTCGCCGGCAAAACCCTGTACGCCCATTGCAAGCTGGGGGGGCGCTCCGCCAAGGCCCTGATTGCCCTAAAGCGCTCCGGCATCGACGGGATCAACGTCGCCGGCGGCATTGACGCTTGGAGCCAGGAGGTGGATTACAGCGTGCAGCGCTATTGAGATTGGGAAGCGAAAGGCTGCTTTTTGGTGCTCAGTAATCCACGCCACGCTTGAGGTCCACGCCCCGTTCGGCGTAGTGCTTGTGGCAAACCATCTCAGAGTGCACGCTAGCTAGATCGAAGTAGGCGGGCGGATTTTTGCAGCGGCCGGTGATAATCACCTCCGTTTCGGCTGGTTTGCGTAGCAGGGTTTGCACGATCGGCTCCACCGGCAGTAGCTCCAGGTCCACGGTGGGGTTGAGCTCGTCAAGGATCACGGTTTTGTAAAGGCCACTGGCGATCGCGGCCCGGGCTATCTCCCAGGCCCGCTCCGCTTCCACGTAGTCGATCGGCTGCTGCTGGCCGCGCCAAACGATCGCATCGCGGCCGGAGCGCAGGTGGTCGACCAGGTGGGGATAGCTCTCGCGTAGGGCGGCGATGGCGGCGTCTTCGGTATAGCCGCTGCCACCCTTGAGCCATTGCAGGATCAGCACCCGGTGGCTCTTGTCCTGGCTGATGCCACGGCCAATCGCCTGCAGGGCCTTGCCGAGGGCGCTGGTTGATTTGCCCTTGCCTTCACCGGTGTAAATCTCGATGCCATCGAGTCCCGGGTTGGCGGCCCCATCCGGGTAGCCCTCCTCGTCGAGCCAGAGATCCTTGCGGCGATGGGCCCGCATTTCCGAGTGGAGATCGGCGATCTGCACCAGCTGGCGCGGGGCGCCCCGGCCGGTGACGATCACTTCCATGCCGCCGGGCTTGGCGGCCAGGGTCTGAACCACATCGGCGATGTCGAGCAGGCCCAGGTCCAGCACCGGGCTCAGTTCATCGAGCACCACCACCGAATAGAGGGCGCTGGCGATCGCTCCCTTGGCGATGTCCCAGCCCCGCTGGGCCTCCTGACGATCGAATTTGGTGGCTTCATCGGCGGTGAAGAACTCACCGCGGCCGGTGCGCACCTGGTCAATGAGGTGGGGAAAGCCCTGCTGCAGGGCCTCGATCGCGGCGTCTTCGTCGTAGGAGCGGCCCGGACCCTTCAAAAACCGCAGCAGCAGCACGCGCGTGCGTTTCTGTTCGCAGATGCCCAGGCCGATCGTGCGCAGCACCACCCCTAGGGCGGCCTGGCTTTTGCCCTTGCCGTCGCCGTCATAGACGTGCAGCTGGCCATGGCTGCGCTCACTGGCGTCAGCGGCGGTGCGAATGCCGATACCCCGCGAGCTGCCGGCGGTGGAACTACTGCTGGAACGGCGGTTGGCGATGCCTGTCACGGAGGTGCTGCCCTGCAGGGCCATGCCAGGGCTCATACCGTTGAATCCTAACGACGGCCCTGGGGGGCTCCGACACGATGAATCGCCACCGGCAAGTGGAGACGCTGGCTCCTGCCCAGCAGCAGGCGCTGGCGGCCCTGCGCGAGCGCATCGCCAGCTATGGCCAGGTGCTGGTGGCCTATTCCGGCGGGGTGGACAGCGCCTTAGTGGCGGCGATCGCCGCCGAGCAGCTGGGCGAGCGGGCGGTGGCCGTGACCGGTATCTCTCCCGCTCTCGCTCCCCACCTGCGTAGCGAGGCCCAGCTCCAGGCCGCCTGGCTGGGTCTGGTCCACCGCGAGATCGCCACCGCCGAGCTGCAGGATCCGGCCTATGCCAGCAACCCGATCGACCGCTGCTACGCCTGCAAAAAGGAATTGCATGGTCTACTCGCCGCTCTGGCAGAGGCCGAACGGGTCGGGCTTGCCGAGGCTGCCTGGGGTGAGCAGGTTGGTGAGGCCCTGGCTCCCACGGTGCTGGATGGCGTCAACCTCGACGACCTTGGTGACCACCGCCCGGGCCTGCGGGCGGCCCAGGAGCGCGGCGTGGTCTCTCCCTTGGCTGAGCTGGGTATCGACAAGGCGGCGGTGCGGGCGATTTCCCGGGCCCTGGGCTTTCCCTGGTGGGATAAGCCGGCCCAGCCCTGCCTGGCCTCCCGTTTCCCCTATGGCGAGCCGATTTCGGCCACCCGGTTGCAGCGGGTGGCCGCCGCCGAGGACTGGCTACGGGCCCGGGGCCTGCCGGAGGTGCGGGTGCGCAGCCAGGGGGAGGCGGCCCGGATTGAGGTGCCGGCGGCCCTGATCGCCGGCCTGCTGGTCGATGGCGCCCGCGAACCCCTGGTGGCGGCTTTCCGCCAGCTGGGCTTCAGCGCCGTGAGCCTGGATCTGGAGGGATTGGTGAGCGGCAAGCTCAACCGCGACCACCTCGAGGCCGCTAGTCGCGGGGAGGCCCAGGCGCCCACAAAAAAGGGGCCCTTGGGCCCCTAGCTCAGATCGCTTGATCGTCCTTGGCGTTAGTTGTGCCGGGCTGCGGCCGCAGCTACTACGGGAGCACGGTCGGCACCGGCCACTTCGCTGGGGGTTTCCCGCAGGAAACTCTTGAGCTTGAAGCGGGCGGCGTTGAGTTCTTCACTCAACACGGCGCAGGCCCGTTCAGGCATGGTGTGGTCGCCACAGGTGAACACATCCACCGCGGCGTAGCCCGATTCGGGCCAGGTGTGAATCGAGATGTGCGATTCGGCGAGGAGGGCTAGGCCCGTGACTCCCTGCGGTTCAAACCGGTGGGTAATCAAGTTCAGGAGAGTGGCGCCAGCACGCTTGGCTGCTGTCGTGATGGCGGTCCTGAGAAAGGCTTCGTCATCGAGCTTTGCGGAATCGCAGTTGTAGAGCTCGAGAATGCAGTGTTTGCCCACCATGTCGGTGGCACTGAGGTTGGGATTGGGGCTTGGGGAGAAGGGGCTCGCAGCTCCGGTCCATCCCGGGTTGGGGTGGAGGCAGGCCTGGGTCATCGAATCCAGTCAAACAGCATCCCATCTTAAGCACCGATTAAGCCCTTTTCGACCCGAATCACTTGGGATGTCTTGGACCAGTCATCGCTGAAGCTGCCCAGGTGGGTGGCGCTGACCAAGCATTGGTAGCCCTCCCCCTGGCCCACGGCTTCGAGGAGCAGCTGCTGGCGGGTGGGATCGAGTTCGGCCAGCACGTCATCAAGCAGCAGCAGGGGTGGTTCGCCCCAGAGTTGACGTATTAGTTCGAGTTCGGCCAGTTTCAGGGCCAACACCAGGCTGCGCTGCTGGCCGGCGGAGCCATAGCGCCGGGCCGGCTGGCCGCCCAGCTGCAGCTGGATTTCGTCCCGGTGGGGACCCACGCCGCATTGCCCCAGCCGTAGCTCGCTGTCCCGTTGCTGGCGCAGTTGCCAGGCCAGGGCCTCCCGCCAGGGGGCTTCGGCCTCCTCCCCCTCCAGCACCGTGCCGGGCTGGTAGTGCAAAAGCAGTTGTTCGTTGCCGCCGCTCAGGTGCCGTTGCCAGGCGGCTGCCAGGGGTTCGAGCCGGAGCAGGGCCCGCCGCCGCCGCCGGTGCAGGCGCGTGCCGATCAAGGCCATCTGCTGGTCAAAGGCATCGAGCAGGTCGGCTAGATGGGCGCCGCCCAGGCCGCGGCGCAGCAGCTGGGCCCGTTGACGCAGCAGGCGGCCATACCGGCTGAGCAGTTCGGCGTAGACCGGCTCCAGTTGCAGCACCACCCGGTCGAGCCATTGGCGCCGTAGGGCGGGTTCGCCCCGCACCAGCTCCAGATCCAGGGCGCTGAAGCCCACGCAGCGCAGGGGACCAACCAGATCCAGTTGGCGCTCGAGCAGCTTGCCGTTGCGGCGCGCCTGGCGGCCCCCCTGGCGCCGCAGTTCCAGCTCGAGCGCATCCCCCTGGCTGGCCCCCGCCCCCACCCCGGCCTCGCCCCTGCCCCCTGGGCCACCACCACAGAGCCCCCGCACCAGGGCCGTGGCTTGGCCTTGCTGGATCAGGTCCCGGTCGCTGCTGCAGCGGTGCGAGCGCAGGCTGCCGAGCAGCTCTACCGCCTCGAGCAGGTTGGATTTGCCCTCGCCATTGCTGCCGATCACGAGCAGGCGCGGCGCCTCGATCGCCAGGCTGAGCTGTCCGTAGTTGCGGAAGTGGTGCAGCTCCAGGCGATGCAGCCGAATGGGTCTGGGGCCGTCTGCGGTTTAAGGTAAGCCCCTCGGTATGGCCCCAGGCTTGCCGTGCTGTGCAGGGCCTTGGGCTCTTGCACGGGCATGTAGCTCAGTTGGATAGAGCGTCAGATTCCGGTTCTGAATGTCGGGGGTTCGAGTCCCTCCATGCTCGTTAAATCACAGCTAGGGAGCTTCAGGTTGGCACTGACGATCAGGCCTTGCCCACCAAAGTTCCTTCTAGCCAAGCCGCAAGCCCATGGCCCGGATGCCACCGGGATCTAGGACAAATCCTTGCAGGGCCAAGGCTTTCACCGCTTCTGGCGGTGCTGAGAGCGAAATACTGCAGCCGGGCAGCTCCCGCCGCAGTCGCGTTAGGGCTGTGGCAATCAGCACCAGCACCACCTGGTCGCGGTGGGGATCGCCGGGATGGCCGCTGAGGTTCCAGAGATTGGCATTGAGGGCCAGGTCACTGGTGGCTCGCACGAAACCCACCAGCTCCCCGGCCGGATTGCGCACGCTGAGGTGCCAGATGCTGCGTTGCAGCGCCAGCTCCAGCCGCTCCGGCTTGCGGGGGGGGTCACCGCAGGCGAGGAGGAGGTCCTGCAGTTCCGAAGCGGCGGCTGGGTCGCCGCTCTCGATCCCGTAGCCCTGGGGCAGGGTTGGCGGAATGGGCTGGTTGCGGAAGGGGATCAAAAGGGATTGGATCGTCTTCAACCGGTGTTGCGCATGCCGGCGGCGATGCCATTGATGGTGAGCAGGGCGCCGCGCAGCAGTTCGCTACGGCTATAGGTGCGGCCATCGTCACCACTGTTGCTACTGGCCTCACTCATGGGCGGCTGGCGGTTTTGGTCGCGCAGGCGCCGCAGCAGGGCCACCTGCAGGAAGCCCAGGGGAATGATCGTGCGGTTGCGTAGATCCACCGACAATTGCAGGGCCGGGTCGCCATCGAGTAGGCGCCCGTGGCCACTGATCTTCAGCACCAGGTCGCGGGTCAACACGAATTCCGAGGCAATCACCTGGAAAATCGCCTCGAACGACTCCCGGTGGCTGGGCCTGCCCAGGGCCTGGACGTAGTGGTGGGCTAGGTCGAGATCCACCTTCGAGAGGGTCATCTCCACTTTGGAGATGAGCATGCGGAAGAAGGGCCAGCGCTGGTAGAGCCGCTGCAGCAGCTCTAGCTGTTCCGGATCGCGATCCAGTTCCTCCTGCAGGGCTGCTCCCACACCAAACCAGCTGGGCAACAGGAAACGGCTCTGGGTCCAGCCAAACACCCAGGGAATCGCCCGCAGGCTGGATAGGTCTTTAGCGCCACTCTTGCGACGGGCCGGCCGGCTGGAGATCTGCAGCTTGCTGATTTCCTCGATCGGGGTGACCTGCTGGAAGAAGGCCACCAGATCGGGGTTGTCGTGCACCAGGCTGCGGTAATGCTGGCGGGATCGGGCCGCCAGCCGCACCATCAGTTCGTTCCAACTGGGGGTGTCGTCCACATGGCTGGTCACCAAGCTGTTTTGTAACACCGCCGTGGTGACCGTTTCCAAGTTATAGAGCGCTAGCTCCGGCAGGGAATATTTGGAGGCGAGCACTTCGCCCTGCTCGGTGATCTTGATGCGGCCATTGAGGGTGCCGCTTGGTTGGGCCAGGATCGCCTGGTAGGCTGGCCCGCCGCCCCGGCCGACCGAGCCACCGCGGCCATGGAAGATGCGCAGGGCGACGTCATATTGGATCGCTAGTTGTTGCAGGGCAATCTGGGCCCGATGGATCTCCCAATTGCTCGATAGGAAGCCGGAATCTTTGTTGCTATCGGAATAACCGAGCATCAACTCCTGCAGGGGCTGGCCAGCCCCATTGCTACTGGCCAGGAGCTGGCGGTAAAAGGGTTCGTTGAACAGGCGCTCCATCACGGCCGGGGCAGCCTGGAGATCTTCTACGGTTTCAAATAGGGGCACCACCAATAGGTTGGAGTGCTGGGTTTTGGGATCGACCAGACCCGCTTCTTTGGCGAGCAGCAACACCTCCAGCAGGTCGGAGACCGTGTGGTTCATCGAGATGATGTAGGTGCGGCAGATGCGCGAGCCAAATTCCTGCTGCAGGCGCTGCAGCAGGCGAAACACATCGAGGGTTTCAGCCGTGGCCGCAGTCCAGCGGGCTGCGGCAGACACCAGGGGCCTCCTGGTCCGTAATTCCCCCAGCAACCAGGCGATGCGCTGCTGCTCATCCATCTCGCCGTAGGCCAGGGGGAGTTGCAGGTAGCGGCTCAGTTCGTCGAGGGCATCGCTGTGGCGAGTGCTCTCCTGGCGAATATCAAGGCTGGCCAGGGTGAAGCCGAAGATATGCACCTGGCTGACCAGCTTTTGTAGCGGTTCGCAGCTAAGGCCTGTGGCTTCGAGGCTATCGCCGATTAGTTCGAGGTCGTTGCGAAATTCAGCGACGGCGGTGTAGTGCAGGTCCTGGACCGGCTGGCTGCCGAGGATGCCGTCATCGGTGGAGGTGGAGCCATCAATCGGTGACTCCCAGCTGCTGGCGGCCAGTTGCTGGTTGCGCAGATGGGTGAGGCGCAGCCGCTCCAGGGTGTAGCTCAACTTGAGCCGGTAGGGCTCAAGCCGATAGCGGGCGGCCCGCTCCTCGTAGATCTCCGGAAAGCGCAGCCGGTCCATCTCCAGGGATTCCAGCAGCGGCGCGCTCACCTGGCTCCACTGCATCGAAATGCTGAGTTGATCCCTAAGCCCCTGCACGGCGCTGATGTAGCGCTCCAGCATCAACTTACGCTGGTAACAGGCGGTGCGCCAGGTGATCTCCGGTGTCACCGAGGGGTTGCCATCCCGGTCGGAGCCCACCCAGGAGCCGAAGGTGCAGAAGGCATCCTGGGGCGGCACCACATCTGGATAGCTGGCCTGGAGGGCGCCATGGATCCGTTGGACCAGCTGGGGCATGGCCTCAAAGAGCACCTGCTGGAAATAGTGAAGGGCGTAATCCACCTCATCCAGCACCGAGGGTTTGAACTGGTGCAGTTCATCGGTGCGCCACCACAACCGGATCTCCTCTTCCAGTTGCAGGCGCAGGCTGGGCCGATCGTCGAGGTTGAGCTGGTCGCTTTGCTGCAACTTCTGGATCAGAGCCGCCACCCGCCGCTGCTTATGGCGCACGGTGTGGCGCACGATTTCGGTGGGGTGGGCCGTGAACACCAGGCGGATGTCGAGTTCCCGCAGGAGTTGCTCGAGCTGGGCCGGCGGTAGCCCCAGACCCCGCAGGCGGGTGAACAGTTCCCGGAAGGTGGCGGGCTGGGTCTGGCTGGCCAGGGGCGGCACGAACGGGTCACTCAGGCCGCTGGGGTGCTGGGCCTTGAGGCTGGCCAGGTAGCTGTCTTCCTCAATGTGCTGCTCAAGGATGTTGACCAGCTGGAAATAGAGCGAAAAGGCCCGGGCGGCGGAGATGGCCTCGGCCAGGTCCATTTCCCGGATCAGTTGCACGATCGCGTCCGCCGCCACGGCCGTTTCGGTTGGGGCGCCGGGCCGGCGGTCGGCCGGGCCATCGCCGCCACTCAGCGCTTTGAGCCGAAGGAGCCGTTCGGCTTGCAGCGGTGGACACTCGCTGCGCAGCACGGTCTGCCAGAGGTCTTCTACCAGTTCCAAACGCTCGCCCAGCAGCTGGGTCACCTGGGGGGCCGGCTGGGGTTGGATGGATTTGGAGGCGGGCGCATCGTTGGCGCCGCCCGGAGTCTCGATGGCTGGCAGGGGCTGCCGCATGGGGGCCGAAGGGGCGCTCGAAGGTTCCATGATCATCCCAAAGGGCTGGGCGCGTCTGTCGCCAGTTGTGCGTTCAGCGCCTCTTCCCGCTGGGCCATGGCCTCGGCGCTGAGGGCCACGATCGTGGCAATCGGCATCCCCTGGGCCATGCGCTGCAGCCAGCGCATGGCCTGGTTGCCGCCGCTGAGCACCGCTTGGAGGGGCGCCAGGGTGGCGCTGAGGTTCAGCTCTTTCGCCAGGGGGGTAAGGGCTTCCAGATCCCGGCCGATCCAATCGGCGGCCAGGATCGGCTCGCCCGTACGCCAGTCGCGCAGGCTGGCCTGCAGGCTCGAGCGGGCTGCGGCCCGGTCATTGGCATCGGCCAGGTCCGCCAGCTCCTTGGGACTGAGCTGGCTTGCGATTTGGGGATCGTGCCCGGCGGGATCGGCCAGCAATTGATGGATGCGCAGTTCGCAGTAGGCGGTGATGGCCAGCAGCAAGGATGGATCGGTGATCAAATCGCAGATCCGCAGTTCGAGGCGATTGAGCCCATGGGGACGGTTGTCGCCGTTGGGCCGCACCGAGGTCCAGAGGTGGCGCACGTTCTGCATGGCGCCGCTGGCCAGCTGCTCCTCCACCCAGGCGATGTAGTGGCCGTGGCTGCTGAATAGGGGCACCTCGGGAGGAGTGAGCGGGAACTGCAACCAGCGCTGGGAATGGGCCCCGGTGGCCACGCCATCGAGGAAGGGAGAGCTGGCGCTGAGCGCCAGCAGCAGCGCGGCTTCGCAGCGGATCAGCCGGCAGGCGGCAAAGAGGGCCTCCATGTCGGTGAGGCCCAGGTTGATGTGCACGCTGGCGGTCACCACCTGGGTGCCGTAGGTGGTTTCGATGTAGTCGTGGTAAGGGTTGTCCGGGTTGGAGCGCTCAAAGCGGTGGCTGTCCCCCAAGCTCAAGGTGCTGCCCGGCAGGATTGTTAAGCCCCGTTGCGCCAGCCAGGCCCGCAGGCGCCGGCGGGGTTCAAGGAGGAGCTCCAGCTGGCGCTGGTATCTGGCATCGGGGGCGGTGATGTATTCGAGGTTGCGGTGATCCGGCTCAGTCACAAAGCCGTCCAGGGCGGCTGCCGCCGCCGGCGAACAACCCACCACGGTGCCATCGGGGCGACCGGTGAAGAGCTCCACCTCAAATCCCTTCAGCAGCAGGTCGCCACTCACAGGCCTGCCCCGGCGCTGGAGTTGGTGCTCGGGCGTGGTTGTAAGCAGGCCAGGGCCTTGAGCATGCCCCGGGCCTTGTTGAGGGTCTCCTGGTATTCGGCAGCGGGCTGGGAATCGGCTACCAGGCCGGCTCCGGCCTGCACCTGCACCCGCCAGCCCCCTTGGGGCTCCGCCAACACCACCATCGTGCGGATCGTGATCGCCGTATTCAGGGCACCGCCCAGGTCCATGGCGCCATACACCCCCGAATAGGGCCCGCGGGCATCGGGTTCGAGGGCATGGATGAGCTGCATGGCCCTGATTTTGGGGGCGCCGCTGACCGTACCGGCTGGGAAGGAGGCCATCAGCAGGTCCCAGACGTCGCGTTCGGCCTGCAGCAATCCTTCCACCTCGCTGACGATATGCATCACGTGGGAGTAGCGCTCGATCACCATCAGCTCCGTAACCTGGACACTGCCTGGTTGGCAGACCCGGCCCAGGTCGTTGCGGCCCAGGTCCACCAGCATCACGTGTTCGGCCCGTTCCTTGGGATCGGCCAGCAGATCCGCCTCAAGGGCCCGGTCCTCGCCTTCGTTGGTACCGCGGGGCCGGGTGCCGGCGATCGGCCGCAGCGAGGCTTTGACCGCGACCGGGCCCCCTAGGGCGCTGGGATCGAGGGGATCGGCCTTCACCATCACCTCCGGGCTGGAGCCGATTAGGTACCAGCCGCCGAAGTTGAAGAAGGCCATATAGGGGGAAGGGTTGACCATCCGCAGGCTGCGGTAGAGCTCAAACGGCTCCCGATCGATCCAGGTTTCCAGCCGCTGGCTCAGCACCAGCTGGAACACATCCCCGGCGGCGATGTGCTCTTTGGCAGTCACTACGGCCGCCTCGAAATCCTCGCGGCTGCGGTTGCTGCGGGTGTCGAGCTCCAGGTTGGGGCTGTCGTGCCAATCGAGGGGGGTGACCCCGGAAGGCAGGGGCTGGTGCATCTTTTGCTCCAGGGCCGTGATCCGGGTCAAGGCGGCGTTGTAGGCCCGCTCGGGATCGCCGCCGGCTTCACCGCCGGCCGTGAGGTCGGCGTAGGCCACGGCCGTGATCTGGCGTTTGACCTGGTCGAAGATCAAGAGGCTGTCGGCCAGCATCCAGCAGCCATCGGGAGGGGCCCCCTCCGCTCTGGGATGGACGGGCACGCTCGGCTCGATCCAACGGATCAGTTCGTAGCCCCAGAAGCCAAACAGTTGGCCCACCGGGGGCAGGCCCGGCACGGGCACGCTGCGGTAAGGGGCCAGCACTTCGCGCATGAGCCTAAACGGGTTGCCCTGGTGCTGCTGGGCGTGGCCGCTGCGCCATTGCTGAACCGCCTGGTCGGCGTTCACGGTGAGGGTCCAAAGGGGGTTGCTGACCACAAAGCTCCAGCGGCCTACCTGTTCGCCCCCTTCCACCGACTCCAGCAGCACGCCATGGCTTGAGCCCGAACCCACCTTGAGCCAGGTGCTCAGGGGGGTCTCCAGGTCGGCCGGCCAGCGCCGGGCAATTGGAATGAACGTGCTGCCGGCCGCGACCTGGTCCAGGAAGGCGGCGCGATCGGGGGTGGGCATCACGGCGAAGGGCAGGCAAAAAAAACGGGGCGCCTGGCCCCGCCTTTATAGATGCAGCGGTGACCGCTTCAGGCCTGGAACTCAGGAGTCGAAGGTGTTGCGACCGCTGAATTTGAGGTTGGCGGGGTTGGGGTTTTGGCCAATCCGGCGGGCATTGTGGCCGACCATGGTACGACCCTCGTTCACTTTCTCGGGGAACACACCATCTTTGGGGTGGAGGAATTCCGTGTCACCACCGGGGAAGATTCGGTAAATCTTGAAATCTTCGATGCGGGGCTTGAACTTGGTGCGCAGTTGGGTGCCTAGGGCCAGGCACTGTTCCTTGCGGGCGAAATACATGATGTTTTCGCCCTCGTTCATCTCGGCAGCCCCGCCGGTGGGCAGTTCGAAGACCTGGGCTTTGCTACTGGTCCAGGTGATGGCGTACTTCTCTTCCGTCTCAGCGGCGTTGAGGAGGCCGCCTGTGCTGCCGATGTACTTCGGGAGATGACCGCTCAGCGCCGTTGCTGTCATGGCTGTTCTAGAGGGGGAGTCGGCAGGCCGTTTCGAGCGGAAACTAGCACCGAGATCCGGGCCGTTTTGGCCAACGGGCTCCTCTCTTCACACCCGTCAACAAACGGCAAGTGGTCGCCCAGGCCCTGCCTTCGGCCCTTGCGGGTGCCAGCCTGTCGTTAGCCGGGGGCAAGGGGGAAGAACACGGTCAGGCCGCGGCCCGAGCCTTCCGTCAGCCGTCCCCCCAGGCTATGGAACAGGCGGGCGGTGGCTTGGCGGCTGAGTTGCAAGCTGCCGGTTTCGGGGTTCCAGCTCAGCACCGGCCCCACGGCCTGAGGGCTGCCTAGATCGCTGCCAAAGCCAGCGTCGAAGCGGGTGGCGCCGGCGGCGCCCAGGCCCAGCCGCAGGCGCGAACCGGCCGGTTCCAGGCTGATCACCAGGGTGGAGCCGGCCGTTAGCCGGCGGCTGTAGCGGTCCATCAGACCGCCCAGCATCGTTTCCAAGCGGCTCGGATCACTGAGCACCGGCGAGAGGTCGGCGCCGATCTCCAGCTGCAGTTCCAGGCCACGGCGCTGCAGCTGGTGGCGCCAAAGCGGTTCGAGCTGTTGCAACAGCTGGGCCAGGTCGGTGCGGGCCAGGGCCTGGGGCTTGGGGGCGGCCGGCTGACGTTGCAGTTCGGCCGCATGGAAGATCAGGCCGAAGCGGTCGATCTGTTCGCTGCATTCGCCATCGATTTGCTGCAGCCGTTGGCGCACCAGCTCGGTGAGGTCCTGGCGGCGCAGCAGGGAGCGGATCAGGGTGCGGATCGTCGCCAGGGGCGTGCGCACCTCATGGGTGAGGGCTTCGAGCAGGGCCAGTTCGCTGCTGGAGCCGCTGCGGCCCTCGTCGCTGCCGGCCCGGCGATGCACCAGGGGTTGGAGCGTCACGCTTGGGGCCATGGCGGCTAGCCGTTCGGCTAGGCGCGGCCAGAAGCTGGCGGCCAGGTTGCTGTCGCTTTCGAGACTGCCCAGGGCCTGCAGGGCCTGGCGCAGGCGCAACCCCTCCTCGGGGGCGCTGCGTTGCAAGCGCTCATCGAGCAGGGCCAGGGCCGCCGAAAGGCTGGCGGGGTCGGTGCGCACCAGTAGTTGACGTCCATCGGTTGGACCATGGAGGGCCATGGCGATCTGCAGGTGGGGCGTGATCACCAGCAGCAGGGGATCGGTGCCATCGGCAGCGCCCAGCGGTAGGCGCGCAAAGCGGGCGGGGTCGTAGGCACCCGTCCTGTCTGGGGCTGGGGCTCGGCCGGGCAGCAGGGGCGGGGCCGGTTGCAGCAGGTTGCCGAGCTCTTCCGGAGCCCAGACCCAGCCCTGCAGATGGCGCAGCAGGTCCGGTTCATAGAGGGCTGGCAGGGGCGAGGCGAGCCATAGACCGCTGCGGGGCTGGAGCGGCAGCAGGAACTCCTCCTGCAGGCAGGCCAGGGCTGCCCACCACTGACGCCGGACGCTGTCCTCATCGCTGCGGCCCGGCGGCACCCCGCCTGCCAGCAGCTGCCTGAGGGCCTCCAGGCTGGGACCCTGGGGGTTCATGGTGCCGGGACGAGGGCGCGCAGGCGGGCGGCCAGGGCCAAGAAGGCCTGGGCTGAGGCCGACTCCGGCGCGGCGAGCACCACCGGTAGGCCCTGGTCGCCACCGGAGACCACGGCCAGTTCCATCGGCAACTGGGCGAGGAGCGGCACGGCCGCCTCGTCGGCAAGCAGCTGGCCACCGCCCCGGCCGAATAGCTCGTAGCGCTTCTCGGGGGCGTCGGGCGGGATAAAGGCGGTCATGTTCTCCACCACCCCCAGCACCGGCACGCCCATTTGCAGGAACATCGCCAGGCCGCGGCGGGCATCCTGCAGGGACACCTGCTGGGGGGTGGTGACGATGATCACGCCGGCCATGGGCACCGCCTGGGCCAGGCTGAGCTGGGCATCCCCCGTGCCGGGGGGCAGGTCCACCACCAGCACATCCCGCTCACCCCACGCCACTTGATAGAGGAATTGGCGGATGATGCCGTTGAGCATCGGGCCCCGCCAGATCACCGGTTGGTTCTCGCCGATCAGCAGACCCATCGACACCATGGCAATGCCACAGCTGTCGATCGGCGTCAGCCGCTGGTCAGCCCCTTGGCCTTGCACCTCGGGGGTCTGGCCAGCCACCCCCAGCATGGTGGGGGCATTGGGGCCATAGATATCGGCATCGAGCAGGCCCACCCTCAGGCCCGCCTGGGCCAGGGCGCAGGCCAGGTTCACCGCCACGGTGCTCTTACCAACGCCGCCCTTGCCACTGCTGACGGCGATCACCTGCTTAACCCCCGCAATCGGCTGGCGCTCGGCGCCGCCCCCGTGGCCGCCGGCGCCGATTGGCGCTCCCTGGTGGGAATGGCCGCTGGGGCCGGCCTGGGCCGGGGCCGGGGCCAATTCGATCTGGACATCGTCGATGCCAGCGAGGCCAAGCAGGGCCGCCCGGGCCTCGCTGACAATCCGCTCCCTTTGGCTGGTGGCAAAGCCCGGCAGGGCCAGGCAAAACACGGCCCGATTCGGTTGCAGGCGCACCTGATCGATCCATTGCAGCTCCAACAGGGAGCGACCGCTGCCGGCGTCCTTTAGGGGCGCTAGGGCGGCGAGGGCCCGATCGAGTGCCTGGTCTGGGCTGGCCATCCGGCGGAGCAAGGCAGGGCCCGGATCCTAGGGACCGTCAAACAAGGGTCGTTTGCCGGCCTGGGGGCGTGACGATCCTTCTCGCAGGCTTGTGCGGCGGGACCGTGGGCTGAAATGGTGGGCTGGTTTCGAGCGCCCCTCGGGCGTGGCGTTGATGCTGAAGGGCCTGCTGTCCCGTGCCAAGACCAAGGTGAGAGGCCTCGCTGGCGGGATCGCCTCCGGTTCGGTTCCGGGCGACGCCAGCCCGGGCGCGGACCTGGCCCTGGAGCGCCCCCCGGCCGACTCCCGCGCCCGGGCCAAGGCCCTGTTGATGGGTCTGCAGGATTCGATCTGCGCCGGCCTGGAGAGCCTCGATGGCGGCGCCAGCTTTGCGGAAGAGAGCTGGATCCGGCCCGAGGGCGGCGGCGGTCGCTCGCGGGTGATGACCGGCGGCCGGGTGTTTGAACAGGGAGGCGTGAACTTCTCCGAGGTGGAGGGCGACCAGTTGCCCCCTTCGATTCTCAGCCAACGCCCCGAGGCCAAGGGCCAGCGCTGGTTTGCCACCGGCACCTCGATGGTGTTGCACCCCCGCAGCCCCTACATCCCCACCATTCACCTCAACTACCGCTACTTCGAGGCCGGTCCCGTGTGGTGGTTCGGCGGCGGCGCCGACCTCACCCCTTACTACCCCTTCTTGGAGGACGCCAAGCACTTCCACCAGACCCTTAAAAACGCCTGCGACAGCGTTAATCCGGCCTACTACCCGGTGTTTAAGCCCTGGTGTGACGAGTATTTCTTCCTGAAACACCGCCAGGAAACCCGGGGCGTGGGCGGCATCTTCTACGACTACCAGGACCCCCGTGGCGTGCTCTACAAGGGCCAGGATCCCGAGGGCCTTGCTGCGGCCGCCGGTGCCGCCCAGGGGCCCATCGGCCAGAACTGGGAGCAACTCTTTGCCCTGGCTTCGGCCTGTGGCAATGCTTTTTTACCCAGCTACGTGCCGATCGTGGAGAGGCGGCAGCACCTGCCCTACGGCGAGCGCGAGCGCCAGTTTCAGCTCTACCGCCGCGGCCGCTATGTGGAGTTCAACCTGGTGTTTGACCGGGGCACGATTTTTGGTCTTCAGACCAACGGTCGCACCGAATCGATCCTGATGTCCCTGCCGCCGCTGGTGCGCTGGGAATATGGCTACAAGCCAGCCGAAGGCAGCCGCGAGGCCCTGCTCACGGATTTGTTCACCCGCCCCCAGAACTGGCTTGCGGACCCGGCCCTGACGGCTCGCTGCCAACCGCACCAGGCGGTGGATTGATCCCCAGCCCCAGTTCGAGGGCAGCGACAATCCTCTCGGCAATGCCGGCGATGCTCGCTTCCCGCCGGCGGGGATCCCTTAAGGACGCCTCCAGCTGGCCTTCGAGCTTGCCGATTTCCAAGATGGCGATGCCCCGTTTTGGGGCGCCCAGCCCCCCCCGGAAAAGGCGTGGATAACCGCCAAAGGCCAGGGCCAGGCTTTCATCAAGCTGGCTGAAGGGCCGGTTGATCGGCGGCATCAGGCCAGAGCCAACGCCATCGGGGCCGTAGGCGTCGTAGTGGATCTCCAGGGCGTAGCCGCCGGCGGCGGCGAAGGCCTTGCCGATGCTCCAGTTGGTGCGGGGATCGTTGCCATTGGCGATATCCCGAACCGGCGGCACATAGAGCTGGATCTCGAGGCCGCGGCTGCGGCCCAGGGCCACCACAGCGGCGGCGGTGCGCAGGTTCCAGAAGAGCTCGTCCTGGATGTCGGCTTGCATCGGCGCGGCGCCCCGCAGGGCCACGGCGGCGCCGGAGGTGCCAGCGCCGGCAATGCCCTGGGAGTCGGCATGGCCGGCCAGCACCAGGATTGGTGTCTGCGCTGCCAGGGACGTGCGGCCGACCCAGTCCTTGGTCAGGCGGGCGCGGGGGCCGGTGAAGCCGGCAGTCAAGCTCAGGGGCGCCAGCCGGGCAAAGGCCCCCTGGGCCGATGCGCTTGGCATGGCGCAAAGACCGACCAGGCTGACCAGCACCGGCAGCAGTTGGCCCAGGTCAGGGCGTTTTTTGGGGGGGTGGTCTGTCACAAGTACCAGGATGGCGGCTATCTGGGGGCCCGTCACGGCCTGGAAGGGATTTGGCAACGACGAAGCTGGAATCCCGTTAAATCCATTACCAAAATTCTTCCGGTTGCTTCGCTTCGCAGGGGTTTTGGCTGCTTGCGGGTTCGATCCAGCTGGTGGCAGGCGCTTCAGATCGGCGAACTCAATAGGGAGCCATCGCTGGCCAGTTGCAGGCTTGGGCCCAATTCCACTTCCATGGCAATTAATTCATCGCGATGGGCCCGAACCCGCAGGCTGCTGCCGGTGGCGTCATCGGCGCTGATCAGGCGCAGCTCCAGGGATTCGGCCCGGGCGGCCCGGCGGCGATAGACCTGGCCCGCCAGGGGCCCCACCAGGGCCAGGGCCACGGGCCACCAGCCCAGTTGGGGCAGCAACTGGCGCAGCACCAAACCAAGACAGCCGGCGCCCACGCCCCCCAGCAGGGACAGCAGCCAGGCCAGGGCTGTGCTGGCGGCCACCTGGCCGCGGAAGCGCAGCAGCCGCTGTTCCGGACTGCTGGTGTCGGCCTGCCAGCCCCGTTGCCCCAACCACTGGCTCAGGCCGGAGAGCACCTCCAGGGCCGGCCGCGGCGAGTGGATCTCCACCACCGTGGTGCGGTCCTTACTGGCAGCCCGCAGGAAGAACACCAGGCCGATGGCCAGCAGCAGGGTGAGCAGCAGGGTGGAGCCCAGGGCTGGGGACATGGTGGCTGACACAGGCGGGACGGACGTTCATTGTCCTCCAACCAGCGGCGCCATGGGGGCTCAACGGGTTGGCTCCGGGTTTGGGCGCCAGTCCCTGATCCGCGACCATGGCAGCAGTTCGCTTTGGCCCCATGGCTCCCGCCCCCGGCTCCGCCCCTGCCCGCTTTGCCGTGCTTGATGGCGACCTCTCGAGCGAATGGCATGGCCTGCTTGGGGCCGCCCAGGCCCTGGCGGTGGACACCGAGGCCATGGGGCTGGTGCATGGCCGCGACCGCCTTTGTCTGGTGCAGATCTGCGACGACCAGGACAACGTTTGCTGCATCCGCATCGCCCGGGGCCAGACCCAGGCGCCCCTGCTCAAGCAGCTGATGGAGGCGCCTGGCATTGAGAAGGTGTTCCACTTCGCCCGTTTTGATGTGGCCGCCCTGGCCGAGGGGCTCGGGATCGCCGTGGCGCCGCTGTTCTGCACCAAGGTGGCCAGCCGCCTGGCCCGCACCTACAGCCCCCGCCACGGCCTGAAGGAGGTGGTGCAGGAGCTGGTGGGAGTTGAACTGGACAAGCAGGCCCAGAGCAGTGATTGGGGCCGGGTTGAGGAACTCAGTGATAGTCAGCTGGCCTACGCCGCCAACGACGTGCGCTACCTGCTACCGGCCCGGGACCGGCTTCATTTAATGCTGGTGCGCGAGGAGCGGCTGGCGCTGGCGGAGCGCTGTTTTGCCTGCATCCCCGTGTTCTCCGACCTCGATCGCGGCCAGTACGGCCAAATCTTTGAACATCGCTAAGTTGAATTTAACCGTACTGGGCTGGGCTGGGCTGGGCTGAGGGCGGCAAAGCGCTACCGGGCTTATATATTGCGCTTTAGTCTTCATCCATGAAGTTGGCTTCTGAAGCCTCAGCTTCGAGCAGGACATCGAGGTGCAGGCGGGCGGCCTGACTGCCGGGCTCGGCCTCGGTGACGAGTCTTGCGGCTAAGGCGATACGGCCAGGGATATCGCGGATCCCTTCCTTCACGGCCGCCAGGTCGACCCGGCGGCGGGCGGAGGAAATGCTGATGCTCATCAGGCTGGCCAGGCGACTGCAGGCTGCCATGTAGTCGCGATCGGGGGGGGCTGCCATGGCGGGCATCTCTGGGGCGGGGATAGACCCATCATCCCTGCCCCCAGGCCAGCAGCCGTTTCTCCACTAGGGCGGCCAGGGCCTCGCTACCGCCGGGTTGTCCCATCCGCTGCCGGCCGATGGCCCCCAGCCGCAGGCGGCCTTCGGGGTCTCCCAGGAGCTGCTGCAACCTCTCTGCCAGTTCCTCTTGGCTGTGACAAACCGCCACGGCCCCGCCCAGCAGCCGGCTCTGGCGTTGGGCAAAGCCGAGCTTGAATTGGGGGCCAGGCCCTGGCAGGGACAGGGCCGCAATCCCCAGGCCCACGAGCTGTTCGGTGGCGGTACCGGCCGTGGCCAGCCCCAGCTCGCCCCAGCTCGCCCAGGGGGTGAAGCGCCCCGGTCCGAGCAGCAACAGCAGGCTCCGCCGCCGCCAGGCCGCCTCGGCCCCACTGCCTGCAGGGGGCTCAGCGGGCTCGAAGTCCCGCCACCGCAGGATCGGGGCCAGGTCCTGGGGGACCGGCCGGGTGCCGCCTGGGGCGAGCAGCACCATGGGAGTGTCGTCCCTGCGTCCATCGCTCCAGGCCAGCAGGGCATCCAGCAGCCGGGCGAAGTTGGCCCGGGCCTCCGGCATGCGGCTACCTGAAAGCAGCACCAGCCGGCGATAGCCCCCGAGGCTGGCGGGTAGGGGAGCCCCCACCAGGCCATCCAGCATTGGATTGCCGGGGGCAAGCGCCGCCACGCCATGGCGCGCCAAGCCCCGGGCCGTGAGCGGATCACGCAGGGCTACCAGCCGGCAGCGGGGCCGCCCCATCAGGGCCCATTCCCAGGGGTCCCATTCGCTGCCCTTGAGCCGGTGGTAGGCATCGGCGGGCCAGGCCTGGCCGGGGCCGCTGCGCCAGGTGTAGTCGCTTTTGGGGGTGCCGATGAAGCCATAGGGCGCCCCACTGGCCCAGGCCAGCAGCAACGGCAGGAGGTCCCCCACGGCCAGTACGGCACCGCCCTGGCGCCCCCAGCGCCGCACCAGCCGCCATTGGCGCCAGCTCAACAGGGGCAGGCCGGCGGCCAGATCCCTTAGCAGTCCCCTCAGGCTCTGGTTGCTGAAACCGCCACTGGGCAGGGCCTGGCGGGGTCCAACCCGTTGCAGCCAGCCCTCAGCTTCGGCCGCGGCAAAGGCACTGCCTTCCCCCACCAGGGGCAGCACGGCCACGGCCAGCCCGGGCTGGTTGACCCGCAGGGCCTGGAGCACCCGCAGGGCAATCAGATCTTCCCCATGGCCATTACTGAGAACCAGTAGCCTGGAGGCCATCACACGCTGATACGATCGCTACCTGGGAGTTTGCTCCCAGATGGCGGCATGGCCAAGTGGTAAGGCAGAGGATTGCAAATCCTTTACCCCCAGTTCGAATCTGGGTGCCGCCTTTTTGTCTCTAAGCGCAAAAAACAGTGTATCCCGTTCAGGATGCCTGTTTTTGAGCGCATGGCGCTAGGAGTCAAGCTTTATCGTGATCTTGATCTTGTTGGCAAGTCCGTTGACAAGTTTTTCCGCTGAGGCTCCTTCCCCCTATCCCAGGTGACCCAGTATACCAATTTTTACAGCATGATGACTAATGCCACCTACTGGCAGGCATGAACCATCCAGAGTTGCTCCTGGTTCCGTGGACGGTCTTTGCGGTTGCCCTTGCCCTCAGGGTCTGGCAGTTCGGCAGTGCCCTGAAACGGCACCTAATCGCTGCAACCCCCAGTACCGAACAGTTCAGGCAGATCTTGGAGAGAAGCTGGGAGCAAGAGGCGCAAGAGGAGGCGAAATGGAAAACCTGAACTGGGGATACATCCAACTGGGTCTGGTTGCCCTTGCCTTTGGCGGTCTGCAGGTCTGGTGGATCGGCAGCGTTTTTTGGAAAAGGAAACTGGCAAGACCCCTGAACGAGGGTGAGTTCCGTAAGGCGCTGGAGCGGATTTGGACGAGTGAGAAATGAAGGGGTAAAAGTCTATTGAATGCAGTTCTAAGTTATGCTCAAAATGATGCACAAACGCATAACGAATAAAATGAACTCCCAGGGGAGATAATGGGAGCAAGCGACCTGACCTAGTGACCGACTCAGCGACCTTCACCACGCCCGAAGCAGACGACGATGAGACGGGTGAAGACCTGGGCGGACTGGATGACCTGCTGGCATCGCTGAGGTCAGACGAGGAACCAGCACCCAAGCGAGGTCGAGGCAGGGCGAAGAAAGAAGCACCCGCCAAGGATTTCAAGGCAGTGCTCTGGGCAACTGCCGACAAACTTCGTGCCCAGATGGATGCGGCGGAATACAAGCATCTGGTTCTGGGTCTGATCTTCCTCAAATACATCTCAGACACCTTTGCCGCCCAACAAGGCAAGGTGCTGCTGATGGTCAGCAACCCTGACTCTGACAACTATGTGGGCGATGACCCTGCCGATCACCAGGCAGCACTGGAAGACCGTGACTACTACACCCAGGAGAACGTGTTCTGGGTGCCTGCTGATGCTCGCTGGGAGTCGCTACGGGCACGGGCAAAGCAACCTGATATTGGTCAACTGATCGATAAGGCCCTGGTTGCCATCGAGAACGAGAACCTGCCCTTGAGGGGCAAGTTGGATAAGCGGTTTGGTGCTGCCCAACTGGAACCTGGGCGAATGGGTGAACTGGTGGATCTGATCTCCACCATTGGATTTGCCGACGACCAGCGTTCAGGTGATGTGCTGGGTGAGGTCTACGAATACTTCCTCGGTCAGTTCGCCAGCGCAGAGGGCAAGAAGGGCGGTCAGTTCTATACGCCTGCTCACGTCGTCAAAATGCTCGTTGCTGTGCTGGCACCCCATAAGGGTCGGATCTATGACCCCTGCTGTGGTTCAGGAGGAATGTTCGTTCAAAGCGTCAAGTTTGTTGAAAGTCATGGATGGCGTGTAAATAAACCAGGTAGACGTGACGACATCTCGATCTACGGGCAGGAGAGCAACCCCACGACGTGGAAGTTGGCGGCAATGAATCTGGCGATCCGTGGGTTCGCTGCGGATCTGGGTCAGGAACCTGCTGACACCTTTGCTAGAGATCAGTTCCCTGACAAGAAGTTTGACTACATACTTGCCAATCCACCGTTCAACATTTCGGATTGGGGTGGGGAGAAATACGAGAGCGATCCTCGCTGGGTGTATGGCAGGCCACCTGTAGGCAATGCGAACTATGCGTGGTTACAACATATGCTCTGGAAACTACGCCCTGGTGGTGAGGCAGGCGTAGTGCTGGCAAACGGATCAATGAGTTCCAACCAAAGTGGTGAGGGGCAGATTCGTGAAGCGATGGTTCGTGGTGATGTGGTTGAGGTGATGGTGGCACTGCCTGGGCAACTGTTCCTCAACACCGCCATACCTGTTTGCCTGTGGTTCTTGACGAATGACAAGACCCAGCGTGGTCGTGATCGCCGTGAAGAAACGCTGTTTATTGATGCCCGTCAGATGGGCACGATGAAGACAAGGGTTGAGCGGGTGCTGACTGATGAGGATATTGCCAAGATTGGAGACACCGTTCACGCCTGGCGTGGTGATGGTGAGGTGTCTGATGCTTATGAGGATGTCGCTGGATTCTGCTACAACGCCAAGTTAGGGGAGATCGAGAAGAATGGTTTTGTGCTCACGCCTGGGCGCTATGTGGGAGCAGCAGATATTGAAGATGATGGCGAAGGATTTGAGGAGAAGATGAAGCGCCTCACTGGGTTGCTCAAGCAGCAGCAGGAAGAAGGGGCAAGGTTGGATCAGCAGATTTCTGAGAATCTGAGGAGGTTGGGATATGAGTTCTGAATGGGTTCGGTGTCGCCTGGGTGATGTCATAAACCTCAAAAGAGGTTATGACCTTCCAAAACAATCACGAGAACAAGGCACTGTGCCTATTGTCTCATCATCTGGAGTATCCGATTATCACAATGTGGCGATGGCAAAGGCGCCAGGCGTCGTCACGGGTCGATATGGAACCATAGGCAATGTTTACTATGTGAAAGAGGATTACTTCCCGCTAAATACAACCCTGTATGTCAAGGATTTCAAGGGCAATGATCCTGGGTTTATCTCCTATCATCTGAGAACTATTGACTTCAACAGTTGCTCAGACAAGGCGGCGGTTCCAGGTGTAAACAGAAATCATCTCCACGAACTTGAAACGGCAATACCCCCCATAGCAGAACAAAAAGCAATCGCTCATATCCTCGGCACCCTTGACGACAAGATCGAACTGAACCGCAAGACCAAAGAAACCTTAGAGGCGATGGCAAAGGCGCTCTTCAAGTCGTGGTTTGTGGATTTCGATCCAGTCAGAGCGAAGACAGAAGGTCGCCCAACTGGATTGCCAGCAGAGATCAGCGACCTGTTCCCAGATTCATTTGAGGATTCGGAACTCGGCGAGATTCCGAGTGGGTGGAGAGATGGTGAGATTCAAGACATTGCCGAACTGAATCCTGAAACTTGGGGCAGCAGAAACAAACCTCTTAGCGTTAGATACCTAGACCTATCCAACGTAAAGCACGGGAAAATAGATAGCATTGAGGAGTATCAATGGGAAGATGCTCCAAGCAGGGCACGGCGGATCCTGAAAACTGGCGACACTGTTGTGGGAACAGTCAGACCTGGGAATGGATCATATTGTCTCATTGGAGAAGATGGCATCACTGGAAGCACGGGTTTTGCCGTGTTGCGCCCGAAGAACAAGAACGACAGTGCTTTCGTTTATTTGGGTTCTTGCTCAAAAGAAAATATTGATCGCCTGGCGCATTTGGCAGATGGTGGAGCGTATCCAGCAGTGAGACCTGAGTTAGTAGCGCAAACTCCTATCATTATTGCCCCCAGGGATTTGCTGGATTGCTTTTCAAGAAGTGTTTCGCCGCTCTTTGCCGCTGCGGAAGAAAGGAAACAGTCGTCAAAACTCCTTTGCCAAGCAAGGGATGCCCTCCTCCCCAAACTCATCTCAGGTGAAATCCGAATCCCTGATGCCGAGAAGATGCTTGAGGGGGTCGTGCTATGAGGACGTCTCCGCAGCAGATCGATCTCTGGCGGCAAGCGGCCTCTGAGCATCAGAGGCTGGAATTCAAGGAAGCGAAGCAGCAGTTTGATACCCGCAAGCTACGCGAATACTGCGTCGCCTTGGCCAATGAGGGTGGCGGTGTGCTTCTTCTTGGGATAGCGGATCAACCTCCACGCCAGGTTGTCAGCACTCAGGCCTTCCCAGACACGGTTGCGGCAGCAGAACAACTGTTCAGAGCTGTCGGATTTAGAGTGGACATTGAAGATGTTGCCCATCCCGATGGGCGTGTACTCGTCTTTCATATTCCATCGCGACCCCGCGGAACGGCCTACAACCTTGAAGGCAAGTACCTGATGCGTGCAGGTGAAGCATTAGTGCCGATGAGCGAAGACCAGTTGAGGCGCATTTTCTCTGAAGGTCAACCCGATTGGCTCGAGGAGCCTTCCCGTCGTGGCCTCGATGGTCAGGAGGTCGTAGAGCTGCTCGATACACAGACTTTTTTTGAGCTTCTGCGGTTGCCCTATCCCACAAATCGAGCTGGCGTCCTTGACAGACTCATTTCAGACAAGCTTGTGGATGACATTGGCGGCAGCTACACCATCCGTCGACTGGGAGCCCTGTTGTTAGCTCGACGACTGAGTGATTTCCCAGATCTATCACGCAAAGCCGCGCGCATCGTCGCCTACTCAGGCTCATCCAAATTGCAGACAAAGCTAGATCATGTCTTCAACCGCGGATATGCAGCGGGATTTCAAGAGCTTGTACAATTTGTTTACTCACAACTACCGCAGAACGAAGTCATTGAGCACGCCTTGCGCAAAGAGGTGAAGCTTGTTCCTGATGTTGTGATTCGCGAGCTTTTGGCCAATGCCTTGATTCATCAAGACTTCGCGGTGGCCGGGGCTTCGGTGATGATTGACATCTTCGCTAATCGCGTTGAGATCTCCAATCCGGGCGAGCCCTTGGTGCCTGTGGAGCGCTTCATCGATGGCTATCAATCTCGCAATGAACACCTTGCTGATCTGATGCGACGCTTCGGTATCTGCGAAGAGAAGAGCAGCGGTATCGATCGGGTGGTTGATGCCGCTGAGGTATATCAATTGCCTGCTCCAGATTTTCACGCAGGATTCCGCCGCACGATTGTGACGATCTTCGGCCCCCTGCCATTTGATCAAATGGACCGGAACAACCGGGTTCGAGCCTGTTATCAACACTGCGCGCTCCGGTGGGTGATGGGCGAGCGGATGACCAATCAGACGCTTCGAGAGCGATTTCGGCTTGGGGAGGAGAAGGCCGCCGTGACGTCCCAGGTCATTTCAGCCACCATTGAGGCCAATCTGATTAAGCCAGACGGCAGCATCGGCGCCTCTCGCAAATTCGCCCGCTACCTCCCCTTCTGGGCATGAGGCCTTTTTAATGGCAACCTGTCGCCGCCGATGCTTAATCCCCCAAACCGACCGGGCCGCAGTCGGTTTCGTATTTAAGGCTTTCCCCGGGGCCGCCGTCCCAGGCTTGGCCACCGGCAGATTCTCTGGCTTCACCCCATGGCCCTGATCACCGAAGACCATCTCGAACAGCAGTGCCTGGAGTGGTTCCAGGAGCTGGGATACAGCCACGTCTTCGCACCCCAACTCGACAGCGACGGCACCTCCCCTGAACGCACCGACTTCAGGCAGGTCATCCTCACGGGTCGCCTTCGCACAGCACTCCGCCGCCTGAACCCAGAAGTTCCAGCGAGCACCATCGAGTCAGCGGTGCTCCAACTGGCGAACCCCAACGTGCCTGGTCTGCTGGTATCAAACCGCAACTTCCACCGCTGGATGACCCAGGGTTTACCCATCACCTATCTAGATGGGAACCAGCAGGTCGGAATTCGACTCAAGGTGATCGGATTTGACGACCCTGCTTCTAACGACTGGTTGGTGGTTAACCAGTTGGCGATCCAGGGCACCAAGCACAACCGCCGCCCTGATGTGGTGGTCTACGTCAACGGTCTACCGCTGGCGGTGATCGAACTGAAGAACCCTGCCGATGAGAAGGCAGACATCTGGGCAGGGTTCAACCAACTCCAGACCTACAAGCAAGACATCCCCGACCTGTTCACATCGAACGTGCTGCTGGTGATCAGCGATGGCATCCAGGCACGGTTGGGTTCATTGAGTGCTGATCGGGAACGGTTCCAGCGGTGGCGAACTATCGAAGGGGAGAACCACCTCGATCCGCTGGGTAATCACCGTGACTTAGAGACCCTGGTGAGGGGCATCTTCGACAAGGGGCGACTGCTGGAGTTCGTTCGCTCCTTTTGCCTGTTTGAAGAAGACGGGCAGATCATCAAAAAGATCGCTGCCTACCACCAGTTCCACGCCGTCAGAGCAGCAGTGGAAAGCGTGGTCAAAGCAAGCAGACCCGATGGCGACAAGAAAGGTGGCGTGGTCTGGCACACCCAAGGTGCTGGCAAGAGCATTGAGATGGCGTGTCTGGCGGGCAAGTTGCTCACTGATCCACGCCTGGAGAACCCCACCCTGGTGATGGTCACCGACCGCCAAGACCTGGATGGTCAACTGTTTGGGGTGTTCGCTGGAGCAGGCGATCTGCTGGGTGAATCCCCCAAGCAGGCAGACAGTCGCCAAGAACTGAGAGAACTGTTGGGCAACAGGCCTAGTGGCGGCATCATCTTCACCACCATTCAGAAGTTCGCTACTGAAGATGGAGAAGACAAGTTCCCTGCCCTGAGCGAGCGCCACAACGTCGTGGTGATCTGCGATGAAGCACACCGCACCCAATACGGGTTCAAGGGTCGCTTCGACACCAAGACAGGGGAGATCAAATACGGGTTGGCAAAGGCACTCAGAGATGCCCTGCCCCAAGCAACCTTCCTTGCCTTCACAGGAACGCCCATCTCCCAAGACGACCGTGACACCCAGGCGGTGTTTGGTCACTATGTCTCCGTCTACGACATTCAGCAGGCAGTGGAAGACGGTGCCACGGTGCCGATCTACTACGAATCCCGCCTGGCAAAACTGGCGCTCAAGGAACCACTGCTGCCCCAGATCGATGCGGCGGTGGATGCCCTGTTCGCCGATGAAGCCGAAGGCTTCCCCGAAGGGATAGATGATAGTCCTGCTGCTGAACGGGCAAAGAGCAGGTGGGCAGCACTGGAAGCACTTGTGGGCGCTGAACCACGCCTAAAGCAGGTGGCAGCAGATTTGATTGCCCACTTTGAGCAACGCTCACGCACCCAACCAGGTAAGGCGATGGTGGTAGCGATGAGCAGGGATATCTGTGCCCGCCTCTATGCCGCCATCGTTGCTCTGAGACCTGACTGGCACGATGACGACCCCAAAAAAGGTGCCATCAAGGTGGTGATGACGGCAGCGGCATCGGATGAGCAATATCTCCAACCGCACCACACCACCAAGCAGCAGAAGAAGGATCTCGAGAGAAGGTTCAAGGATCCTGCCGACCCGCTCAAAATTGTGCTGGTGCGGGATATGTGGTTAACGGGGTTTGATGCACCCTGTCTGGCGACGATGTATGTGGATAAACCGATGAAGGGGGCGAACCTGGCGCAGGCGATTGCCCGTGTGAACAGGGTTTTCAAAGACAAACCAGGCGGTCTGGTGGTCGATTACATCGGCATCGCCCCCCAACTCAAGGAAGCACTATCGACCTACACCGCATCGAAGGGCAAAGGACAAATCAAACTGGATGTTGATCAGGCGCTACGGATCCTCAAAGAGAAACTCCAGGTTGCCCGTGACCTGCTCCACCCCATCGACTGGAGTGGATTCACCGATCCCAAGACAGCGATGGCACTGCTGCCCAACTGCCTGGATCACATATTGACATTGCCAGATGGTAAGCAGCGCTATTGCGATACCGTGCTGGCAATGACCAAAGCATTTGCCCTGTGCGGAACGCTTGATCAAGCGCTGGTACTAGATCCCGAGGTCACCTTCCTTCAAGCGATCCGAGCACCACTAATCAAAGGTGATGGAGACGGAGGAGATGGTCGTGCCCCCAAGAATGTTGATTTTGAGTTGCGCCAACTAATGGGCACCTCGAAAAATCAACAAGGCACTTGATTCCGGCGTGATCTCATTTATGATTGGTTGAGCAATTTTAATGCCAACAGTGGGCCAGAGAGGCTTCTGGGACGAACAGCAAAGAGTCACAAAGCTCCAGGACAAAAAGCCGGTTCTAAAGAGCCTTGCTGATTCAATCCCATGGGAATCATTCCGCCCACTGCTTGACAAGGGCTATGAGCATGAGCGCAAGAGCAATGCAGG
>CAMCMT010000017.1 GCA_945875915.1 Synechococcus sp. UW140
GTTCTCGAGCAGGCCGATGGCCAGGGCGCGCTCCAGCAGCACCGGGCCGGTGTCTAGGCCGGCCTCCATCGCCATGATCCCCACCCCGGTTTTGGCATCGCCCTCGAGCAGGCTCCACTGGATTGGGCCGGCGCCGCGCCAGCGGGGTAGCAGGGAGCCGTGGCCGTTCCAGCAGCCCAGGGGTGGCTGGTCCAGCACCGCCTCGGGCAGGATCTGGCCAAAGGCCACCACCACCGAAAGGTCGGCCGCCAGGGCGGCCAGTTGGTCCTGGCAGTGGCGATCACGGCGGATCCGTTCGGGCGTGAACACGGGCACCCCTAGCTCCAGGGCCCGGGCCTTCACGGGGGAGGCCACCAGCTCCTTGCCCCGGCCCCGGCGCCGGTCCGGCTGACTCACCACGCCCACCAGGTGGTGGCCGGCGACCACCAGGGCCTCCAGGCTGGGAACAGCGTAGGCGGGGGTGCCCCAGAACAGGATCTTCATGGCGGCAGGCAGGGGGGCTGGTCTCCCGTCGGGGCCTCAGGCCTCGCCCGTGATCGAGAGTCCCTCCACCCACACGTGGGGGCAGAGGCCATCTGGGGTGACCTTGGCTTCGCCCTCAAAGCCGACGATCGCCATGAGCAGGCTGCGGATATCGCCGGCGACGGTGGCCGCTTCGATCGAGCGGGTTTCGCCGCCCTGGAGCAACCAGCCGTCGAAGGGCAGGGAGAAGGAGCCCTGGCTGGCCTTCACCCCGGCATGCAGGGCCGAGAGGGAATCGATCAGTACCAGGCCAGCGCCGCCCTGGCTGCTGGCGGCCAGGCGATCGAGGCCCAAGGCGGCGCCTGCGGCCCCTGGGGTGGCACCAATCTCAAACCAGTCAGGCCCCACCGACACCTTGGCCCCCAGGCCGGCGTGGCCAGTGGGGGCCACCTTGAAGGCCCGGGCCGTGGCTTCGGAATGGAGGAAGTTCTCCAGCACGCCCCCCTCCACCAGGCTGAGCCGGCGGGTGGGAGTGCCTTCGCCATCGAAGTTGGAGGCGCCGATGTTGCCAGGGTGAAGGCCGTTGTCGGCGATCGAGAGGAAGGGAACCGCCAGGCTCTGGCCCAGGGAGCTGCGGCTACTGAGGCTGACGCCATCGAGCACGGCGCGGGCGTTGAACAGGCTGCTAAACGCCCCAATTAAATCCAGAAAGGCCTCGGGGCTAAACACGCAGGTGTAGTGGCCCGTAGGGATCGGCGCGTAGTCCAGGTGGGCGATGGTGCGGTCGGCCGCCTCGGTGATGCAGCCAGCGAGATCGAGGTCGGAGGCGCCGTAGGCAAGGCGCACGGCGCCGGCGCTGCGCGGTTTGCGGCCGGCCTGTTCGGCGCGGGCATAGAGGTAGACGCTGGCGGTGGTGAGCTGCTGCTGGCGGCAGGCGCCGTCGCTATTGAGATAGAGGCGCTCGCTGCTGCGTTCGGCCAGGCCGTTATACGGAACGGTGGTCAGGGCCGGATGGCGATCAAGCAGCTGGCGTTCGGCGTCCTTGAGGCTGGTGAGCAGCTCCAAGATGCCGCGGGGCTCATGCAAGGGCTGCTCCAGCACTTGCAGGGGCGCCGTTGCCAGGGGCGAAAAGGCCGGGCAGTCATCGGGATTGCCAAAGGCGCTGGCGTCCTGGGCCCCGGCCAGGGCCTTTTGCAGGCCGCTATCGGAGAGGTCGGAGGTGCTGGTGATGCCCACCAAGCCATCGCCATTCCAGACCCGCACCGTGATCGAACTGCGCTGGGCCGCCTTCATCTGCTTGGCTTCGCCCCGGTCCACCTGCACGGAGCTGTCGTTGCTACTGGCCGCCCCCAGGTCCCAACGGCCAATGGCCTGGGCCTGGGCGAAGGTCTCGATCCGGCTTCTCAAGGCGGGCGCGTCAAGCTTGTCCATGCTCAGCGTCCTCCGACGGTGATCGAATCCACCTTGATGTGGGGTTGGCCGACGGTGACAAAAATGCTGCCGCTTACCGACCCACAGAAGCCCGCGGCCAGTTCCAGGTCATTGGCACACATGGAGATGCGGGGCATCACTTCTTTTGCTTCTCCAATCAAGGTGGCACCCTTCACAGACTTGGTTAGCTGGCCGTCTTCGATTAAATAACCCTCCTCAACTGCAAAATTGAACTGGCCCGTGGGGCCGACGCTGCCGCCGCCCATGGCCTTGCAATAGAGGCCCTTCTCCACCGAGGCGATCAGCTCTGCGGGGCTGTGGGGTCCGGCGGCGATATAGGTGTTGCGCATGCGGCTGGCGGCGGCAAAGGCATGGCTCTGGCGCCGGCCACTGCCGGTGCGTTCGTGGCCGGTGCGGCGCTCGCCGGCCCGGTCGCTGAGGAAGCGGCGCAACACGCCGTTTTCAATCAACACCGTGCGCTGGGGTTCCATGCCCTCGTCATCCATCGAGAGGGAGCCAAAGGCGCCCTCGCTGAGGCCCTCATCAATGGCGGTCACGGCCTCGTGGGCAATCAGCTCGCCCACCTGGTCGGCAAAGGGGGTGGTGCCCCGCTCCACCTGGGTGGTTTCCAGTAGGTGGCCGCAGGCCTCGTGGAAGATCACGCCGCCGAATCGGTTTGCCAGCACCACAGGTACCTGGCAGGCCTCCACGTAATCGGAATAGAGCATGGTGCCGGCGCTAGTGCACACCTCCTGGGCCGAGGCCTCCACGTCCCACTGGGCCAGGTGTTCGGGCCGGCCGGAGCTGCCGTAGCGGCGACCGGCGCTGGCGCGGTGCTCGCCATCGGCGGCCAGCACGGTGAGGCCCAGGGATTGGTGCAGGCGGATGTCCCGGGCAAAGGTGCCGTCACTGGCAGCCACCAGCACCTCCTGCCAGTCGCGGGCGTAGCTACCGCGGCGGGCCTGCAGGTGGGCGCCTTGGCGTTCGAGCTGGTTGGTGCCCTCCAACAGCCGGGTGGTGGCCTCGGCCAGGGTTGGACAGGCCCCGAGCCAGGGGGCCTTGCTAGCGCCGAAATCCCTCAGGGTTGCCAGGCCGTTGAAGCCGGAGGGTGCGGGGGTGGCCAGGCTGGGAGCGGCCAACCCGAGCATGCCCAGGGCCTGCTCGAGGGCGCGGCGCAGGCCGGCTTCGCTCAAGTCGTTGGTGGACACAAAGCCATCCCGTTCGCCCAGAAAGACGCGAATGCCGGCCCCGGTGCCAAAGGCGGGGCTGACGCTGGTGATGCGCTCCTGTTCGGCCAGCACCCCCAGGTGGTCGGTGCGTTCGAGGAACACCTCGACCAGGTCGGCGCCAGCGGCGCTGCCCAGGCCCAGCAGGCTCTCCAGGGGCGATCGCCAGGCTTGGTCGAAGCGGTCGGCCAGGCCCGAGGGACTGGCGCTAGAGGGGGACAGGGTGACGACCAACGGATGGGGAGCGGAGGGAAAGGGCCTTGTGGGGAGCTGGTCGACCGAGGGCTGGGTGCTCAGCGCACCGCCGGTTGGAACTGCTCGCTGCGAATCGGTGCCATCAGGAACAACTTGGCCATCTCGGCGCCGTTGGCAATCCAGAGGGGCAGCTTGCGCAGCAGCCGCAGGGGGGCCGGGGCGCCACTGGCGTCGGCGGCGCTGAGGGCCTCATTGTTTTGAATCAGGCGCTCAAGGCGCACATAGAACTTCGGATGGTCCACGTTCAACACAACGGGGAAGACGCGCGCCGAGGTTTCATTAGTTTTGGCAATCACCATCTTGTCGTATTCGCGGGCATCCAGGCCCAGGGCCTCGTAGAACTCCTTGCGGGCCACATCGCGCACATACATGGTGGCAAACACGGCCAACAGGAAGAAGCGGCACCAGAGGCGAGCCTGCAGCCCCCGCACCGTGTCTGGCTGGGCCTTCATCAGGGCATCAAAGAAATCGCCGTGGCGATTTTCGTCTTGACACCAGTTTTCAAAGAAGTTGAAGATCGGGAAGATCTTGCTTTCGGGGTGCTTCTCTAAGTGGCGGAAGATGGCGATGTAGCGCCAGTAGCCAATTTTCTCGGAGAGATAGGTAGCGTAGAAGATGAACTTGGGTTGGAAGAAGGTGTAGGCCTTGCTGGCGGTGAGGAAGCCCAGGTCCAGTTGCAGACCAAAATCGCCCATGGCTTTATTGAGGAAGCCGGCGTGGCGGGCCTCATCACGGGCCATGTGGGCGAAGCATTCCGCCAGCAGGGGATTTTTCGCCTTGATGCGGCGGCTCAGTTCCTTGTAGAGCAGGAAGCCCGAGAATTCCGAGGTGCAGCTCTGCTCGAGGAATTCAACAAAGACCCGACGGGTGTCAGGGTCGAGCTTGTCGGCGGCGCCTTCGAATTCGCCCTGGCGCACGAAGTGGTGGCGGTTGTAATCCTTGCGGAATTCTTCACAGATCGCTTCGAGCTCCACCACGTTGGGTTGGAGGTCCATCGCCGCCATGGCGTCGAAGTCCGTGGTGTAAAAGCGGGGGGTCAGGATTGTGTCCTTGGCCGGTGCTTTGGTCGAGGGGCCCCCGGGGGTGCCCAGGTTCGGGCCCGTGGTGGGCAGGGCGGTGGCGGTGGGGGGCACCATCGGGCAACGCGGCAGCAGAATCTCAGACCATGGTAGAAGCCGTGGGGACGTCCCTGGTGGCGCTGTTAAGCCTGGTTGCTTAGGGGTGGTCTGCCGCCTGCCCTGGTGGGGCCTGGGCTCAATTGGCTCCCAGCCATTTCTGGCCATTGAGCCGGGACATCAGCCGGGACACCAGCAGGGCCAGGGTCATTTTCTTCTCATCGATCAGGAAGGATTCCAGCAGGCTGGCCTCGGCGCCCGGTTCGGCCAGGGCAATCGTTTTCAGCGAGCCGATGTCCTCGGCGGTGAAACAGAGCCAGAAACGACGACCGCCCGCAAAGGTTCCCTTGACCATGGAACAGGGGCTGCCCACTACGGGCATCGGACCCTGCTCGAAGTCCAGCTCCACCGCGGGGCCGCCGTAGGCCTGGATCTCCTTGGCTAGGGCCGGCAGCAGCAGATTTGGCACAAATTGGCCGAAGGGCTGCTCCTCCGGGGCTGGCGGTTTGGGCTTGGCTGCGGGAGCGGCTACTGGGGCAGCGGCTGCTGGCGGCTGGACGGCCGGTCTGGCTTGACTGGCCGGACGGGTTTGGCTGGACAGGCCGTCGTTCTGGGGCGCAGGGGTGGCGGAGTCAGTCACCGGCTCAGGCCTCAGGCGTATCACTAGGGCAACTGTAGGGAGGGGAGCCCTACCCCCTGCAGCCTGGCCAAGCCAACTCACCCCTCCAGAGTCTTCGATGTAACCCGGGAACTTGGCCTTGGCCCGGGCCTGGGCCTCACCAATCGGCGTCCGGTCCCAGCTGCCAGCTGCGATCGACGGCCGCCGGGTCTCCGGGGTTGGGGCCTCCAGGGGCTTGGGCTGGCTGGCTCTGCTGGCGGTTTCCCAGGGGCCAGGGGCCTTTGCGGCGATTGTCCTGCTGGGCGGCCTGGGGGTCTTGCTGGGGCCTGGAAGGGCGATTTTCGCCTGCCACGGTGCCGGTATCGGGCGCTGGGGCCGTCCCGCGGCGGATCACCCGGAAAGGTACCGAGAGGGTGGGCTGGGGTTCGGCTGGATGGCGACTCGGCCCTGCCCAGGCCTGGCCCGGCCAGGGGGCGGTAGGCCCTTCCCGGCTGTCCCGGCCCCAGGTCGAAGCGGGCTTCTGGCCGGGCCCGTCCACCCAGGATTGCGCTGGCCCGTTCGCCTCGCTCTCGCCTCGGCCCCACGGCCAAACGCGCCGGGAACGTCCTTCGGGGATGGGGCGGCGCAGCTGGCGTTGGTTGCTGGCCCCACCTGCCTGCAGTGCCAGGGCGGTGGCCGTCGCGCTCAGGGCAGCACCGCCCCCGGCCGCCAGGGCTATCCAGCTGCCGATAGTCCATTCCGGCGAGCGCCAGATCAAGAGCCGCAGGCCCACCCAGGGCCTGGGATTGATCGCCCCCACCAGCAGCACCGCCAGCAGGGGCGCCAGCAGGGGAACCAGCAACAGGCGACGCAGCAGCACGGCGGGGGGCATCAGGGGGGCGGGCCTCCTGCTGGGGGGACTTGGCTTGATGGGAGACCTTCGACGGGGCCCTGCCAACGCTGAAGCGCCCCCAGGTCATAGCCAAGGCAGTCGAACACCCGGATCACCAGGAAATCAACCATCTCCTCGATCGTGGTGGGCTGGGAATACCAGGCCGGCACCGGCGGGGCGATGCGGGCGCCGGCTTCGGCCAGGGTGGTGAGGTTGCGCAAGTGGATCAGGCTCCAGGGCAGTTCCCGGGGGGCGATCACCAGGGGCCGGCCTTCCTTGAGGTGCACGTCAGCGGCCCGCTCGAGCAGGTCGGTGGCAACGCCGGCGGCGATGCGGCCGACGCTGCCCATGCTCGCCGGCAGGATCACCATGCCGCGGGTGCGAAAGCTGCCACTGGCAATGGCTGCTGCCTGGTCGTTCCAGCGGTGGCAGCGCAGTTCGCCGCTCTGGCAGCCGGTGCGCTCGCGCCAAAAGACCTCCTGGGCCCCGGGCTCGCTCGGCACCCGGATGCCCAATTCGGCCTGCCAGACCGTAATCGCGCCACGGCTGGTGACCAGTTCGACCCGCTCACCGGCCTCCAGCAGCAACTGCAGGGCCCGTTGGGCCAGGGGTTGGCCTGAGGCACCGGACACGGCCAGTACCAGGGGATCCATGGCGTTAGCCCTCGCTGGTACTGCTGGCCCCGGAGTTGTCCTCGCTGTCCGGCCCGCCAGCTGGCCCTGGGTCGTGGGCTTCGGCTGCGAAAGCCCCTTGGGGGTCGGCTGGGGCCGTGGCAGGGCTGCCATCGGCAGCGGCTTCCACCCCATCGCCTTCAGCCAGCACCACGGCTAGATCGATCTGGTGGCGCAGCACATCCACCTTCAGGATCACCACCTCCACCCGGTCGCCAAGCATGTAGGTGCGGCGGTTCTTGCGGCCCACCAGCCGGTTTTGGCGGGAGCGGAACTCATACCAATCATCCACCAGCGAACTGACATGGACCAGGCCCTCCACCTGGCTGGGGGGCACCTCCACAAAGAAGCCGTAGCTCTGCACTCCGCTGATCACCCCCTGCAGGGTCTGGCCGACCAGGGGTTCGGCTTCGCGAGCCTGGGCCATGGCCAGGCTGTCGAGCCGTAGCTCCTGGACAAAACGGGAGCGGCCATTGAGGCGCTGGATCATGGCCTCGCTGCGGCCCTCCTGGTAGGGGTTGAGCTGGCTGGGGGCCAGCAGGGGCCAGTCGATGCTGCCGTGGCAGCTGTCGGAGGCCAGGTCGACCCGGGTCTTGTGGCGAACTGAGGGGCGGTCCTTGCCTTCGACTAGAAGCAACACCAGGAGCTGCTGATTCCAGAGGTCGGCGTAGTGAAGGGAGGGGAAACACCAGGCGGCCAGGGCGCGCGGTCCGCCGGCGAGCAGGTTCGGGCCCGGTTCGGCGGCCAGGGCCATGGGCCGCATCGTGTCACAAAGCTGCTGCTGCAGCACCCGGGCCCGGTCCGTGCCGGCAAAGGCCGTGGCCAGCTCCTGGGCGCTGGCGTTGCCATCGGCGGAGAGCTCCAGGGGAACCTCTAGGGCCAGGGCGGCCTTGGCCACCTCATTGACGTCCTCCGCTTCCGGCGCCGGGTTGACCGCGTACAGGGCGGGCAGTTCTAGGGCCTCCAAGTGCTGGCCCAGGGCCTGGTGGGCCGGCAGGGTCAGTTCCCGCAGCAGGGCCGTGGCCTGGGTGGCCTCAAAGCGGGGCAGCCAACCTTCCCGGGCCAGGTCCGGATCGGGGGCCAGCAGGTCCCCCAGGCTGTCAATCGCGGGGGTGGCCAGATCGAGATCGAGGGAACCGGCCGCCAGGCGCCGGTCGCGCAGCTGGCCGGCCAGGACGATCAGGCGCTCCAGCAGCGGGAGCTGGTCCTTGAGGCCCTTAAGGACCGCTGGCAGGGTGCGGCTCTTCGGTTTGCGTTCGGCGAGGGCCTGCAATACGGCGCCATCCACCAGGCCATCCGGGCGGATGCGGCTGCGGCAGAAGCGGAAATGCTGGAGGGCGCCATCGGCGTCCAGGTCGAGGGCCACCGAGAGGGCCGCTTCGCTCTGGCCCGGGGCGAAGGTTGCCGCCTTGCTGAGGGCGCTGGGCACCAGGGGCAGCCAGGCCCGGCCCAGGCAGAGGGCTTCGGCCTGCTCCCGCAGCCAGAGATCCAGGGGACCTCCGGCGCTGAGCCGTTCGGCCAGGGCCGGGGCGTGGATCCAGAGACGCACGCCGGTGTCGCTCTCCTCTAGGGAAACGGCTGGCAGGATCGGGGCATTGGTGCCAGTCCAGCCGCCCAGCACCAGGGTGGGGAGGCCGGTGAGATCGTCCCGGTCCTTGTCGGCGATGGCCTTCGGGGTGGAGCGGGGCGCGGCCGGCCGATCGTGCAGGCCGTGTTTGGTCAGCAGCAGGTCCCGATCGGCGTCCTCGCCGGCGTTGATCGCCAGGCTGCGGGCCACGTGGCCCTGGGGCGCCAGCTGGGCCACCGGGTAGCGGTCCACCCGAACTTCCACCACAGCCTCCTCAGGGGGATTGAGGTGCACCGCATCGGCGGTGGGCAGTTCCAGGGCGGTGAGGAGGCGATCGTCGAGGGGGACGGCCACGAGGCGATCGTTCTGCTGCTCCACCTGGGCCAACAGGCTGGTGGTTTGGCGCTTCAGGATGCATTGGATGCTGCCCTCGGGTGAGCGGCGCCGACCGCCCTCCCGGGTAATGCGCACCAAAACCCGGTCCCCATTCCAGGCGTGGTTGAGCTGGTGATCGCGGATATAGATGTCTTCTTCGCCGTCGTCGCGCAGGGCGAAGCAGAAGCCCTTGCTGCTGCAACGGAGGCGTGCCTCAATCAGACCCGCATCACTGCTGCGGCTGATGCCATGGTCGCCTTCTTCGAGCACTCCTACGCGTCCGAGGCCGGTGAGGGCGATGCGGAGTAGCTCCTGGTCGCCTGTGGCGGTGAGCCCGAGCGCTTTTTCGAGCTTGGCGATGGGCAAGGGCTCCTGGCCAGGGAGCTGGTTAAGCAGGTCAGCGACCGAGAACTTCATCGGGAGACGGGGTGCAGCGGGATAGGCCCGCCCGTCGGGGCGTGTAGCGCTGCCCCGGGGGAGGTGAGATTGCAATGACTTTAGGCAGCCATGGGTTGGGGGCTGGCTTGATCAGGTCCAGAACCGGTTTGCTCCTGAGCCGGACCCTTCACCATCTGGTCTTAGCCAGGCTCTGAAGCTTCGCTCTGGCCGGCCTTGATGACCAGGCGCAGGCCGATCACCAGAAAGCCCACCGAGGCGGCCAGCTGCAGGGCATTGGGGGGAATCACGCTGGAGAGGGAACCGCCAGCGCCTGCACCTAAAAGGCTGGCGAACACCAGGGCCAGGGCACTGCCCGCAAACACGGCACCGCTGCGGTTGGAGGTGCCGCTGATCGTGACGATGGCTAGCTGGGTTTTATCGCCCAGTTCGGCCAGGAAGACCGTGGCAAAGGTGGAGACCAGCAAGGGGAATTCCAAGGTTGGATCGGCGGCAGGACTTCGGTGGGGGCTGGACAGGGTGTGTTAAGGCAGGGGTACAAGGGGAGTTGGGGGCAGGAAACTCAGCACCGCCTGGCGCCCCAGCCAGAGGCCTAGGGCTACCATTAAAATGCCTGCAAGCCGTTCCAGCATCTGGGCGGGGATGAAGCGGGCCAGCCACCGGCCCATGAGTACCCCCACCAGGCTGGAGCAGATCAGGGCCAGGGAGGCCCCAAGGAACACGATCACGGGCCGGCCCGATTCGGCCGAAAGCAGCAGGGCGGCTAGCTGGGTCTTGTCGCCGAGCTCCGCCAGAAAGACCGTGCTGAAAGTGGCCAGAAACACCGACGCGTAGGTGCTCTTGTCGGCCTTTGCCTCCGGGGTCGGGCCTGGATCGCTGCTGGCCGAACCCCCGCTTGCCCCAGGCCCGATCTCGGGGCTGGCCCCGCCGGGAGGTGGGCTGGCGGCGGGCTGGGAATCCATGGCCATGGAGCGGGTTTCGGGCGGACGAGGGACTGGAAAGGTTCAGTCGGGGCAGGGGGAGGGCGGCTGGCGCTGGGCCCACTCGAACCGTCTCAGCACCCTGCCACGGCCGCCGTGTTCGCTGCGGATCTGTTGGCGACAGCAGGCGATCGCGAAGTCATTGGCCTCCGCCTCGGCCACCTCAAAAATGCTGGCCAAATTGGTGACGCGGCAAAATCTGGGTCGGCTTTCGTAGATGCGGCAGCGTTGGCTCCCCGTGTCGTAGTGGCGGCACCAACCATCGGCTCCCACCATCGAGAGGTAAAGCTCCTGCTCCTCGGCGCCTAGGGCCTCGAGGGCTTCTGGCCGTTCGCCCGGATCGAGCCTGCAGCAGGCGCCGCAACCGTTGATGCACTGCCAGGTCAGCCCCTTGGAAGTCTGGTGCTGGGCCGGGTGATCGGGGTGCATCCCTGGATGAAGCGTTCCTTTCTCCACGCTAAACGTCGCCTTAGGCTGTTGGCCGGCCGGGGCGAAGCCTGGCCCACGCCCTTAAACCGTCCTCCGCTACCGGGGGGGCCATAAATGACGCTTAAATGGGGATTCGCTCCTAGTTCTTTTTTTAATGGCCCCTTCCGGACGCCGCCCCTGCGAGCACCTTGCCGCGATCACGGAATTGCCGGAGCCGGCCAACCATGTCTGCCAGGACTGTGTGGCCCTCGGCGATAGCTGGGTGCATTTGCGCCTTTGCCTGGACTGCGGCCATATCGGCTGCTGCGATTCCTCGAAGAATCGCCATGCCACCGCCCACTACCGCCACTCGGGCCATCGGGTAATCCGGGGGATTGAACCGGGCGAGCGCTGGATTTGGTGTTTTGAGGACGAGCAGGCCATCCAGCTTTGAGCGGTGGTCTTCAGTCCGGCGGCGGGTGAATCCCATCGGTGGACATCCCTCCGCTTCGGAAAAGATCCCCAGGCAATCCGGGTAGGATTGACTTGGGGATTAGATTGATTTCGTTGATTAAAGTTGCTTCAAGGAATCGGTTTTACTCTTGAACTCACCGAGTAGTAATTGTAGCCAGGTTACCTTGCGCAACTTTATGTTGGCCGTGAGGGACATGCCGACTTGTAGGGGCAAAGACGTTCCCGATTTCAGCTTTAACTGCTGGGTATTGAGGGCAATCATGGCTGGGAATCGATAGGTTTTGTGTTGCTCATCCGGGGGCAGGGCATCCGATCCAAAGGATTTCACCGTTCCTTCGACCACGCCGAAGTCGTTGGAGGGGAAGGAGTCGATGCTGATGTCCACCGACTTGCCCACGCGCACGAAGCCGATGTCCTTGCTTTCGATCTCCACTTTGGCCTGTAGGGCGTCATAGGGAACGATCTTCATCACAGGCTCACTGCCCTGGGCCACAAAGCCCACCCCCGTGGGCTTCAGATCAAACACCACCCCATCCACTGGGGAGCGGATGTCTTGGTAGCGGATGTTGACATCGAGCTCGGTGAGCTTGCTGCGTAGATCAGCCAATTCACCATTGAGCTGTTCCACGGCTTGTTGCAGAATCGCCAGCTGACGCAGCCGGTCCACCCGGCTCTTGGCGATCTCGCCTTCGACTTCCCGCACCTTGTTGCGCTGTTGCAGGTACTGGAGTTCGGCGGAAGCGCCTACTTTCTTGAGGATCTCGAGCCGATCGAGAATCTCTTTCTCTAAGCCGAGATTCTGTTTTAGAACGGCCTGCTCGGTTTCGTTGAGGTTGAGGTAGCGGTCGAGCTCAACCTTCTTGAGGGCTAGCTGCTGTTCCTTGGCGGCGATTGATTGCCGGGTACGGGCCTGGCGATCCAGGCTGGCCTCGTTATCGAGCCGCAGCAACACCTGGCCTTTTATGACCTTTTCACCATCTTTGACAAGCATGTTTTGCAGCACGCCACCCACGGGCATTTGCACGACCTTGACATCGCCGATTGGTTGCAGTTTCCCGGTTGCGATAAGCACCTCATCGGTTTTAGCAAAGGCCAGCCAGGCCAAAGCCGAGCCTGTGGTGGCGATCAGGGCCCAAGTGATCGCTTTGGCAAGGAAGTTGGATTGCTGCAACACCATTTCTTCATGGCTGCTTTGCACCCGCCTTTCCAGGGCATTCTGGGCGGCGCGCACGATTGCACCGGGCTTATTAGCTGGGGACATTTAGGCAACCTCCTGTTGGCAGTAAAGGGCGTAATAGCGGCCGCGGCCTTCCATCAGCTCATCGTGGGTGCCGGTTTCAACGATGGCACCTTCATGCATCATCACGATCAGCTCGGCCCGGCGAATGGTGGACAGTCTGTGGGTGATGAAGAACACCGTGCAATGGTCCAGGTTGTCGAGCAGGTTGTCGCAGACCCGCCGTTCGGTGTCGTAATCAAGGGCGCTGGTGGCCTCATCGAGAATTAGTAGGCGGGGATTGCTGAGCAGGGTGCGGGCGAGGGCAAGCCGCTGGCGCTGGCCTCCGGAGAGGCCTGCTCCCCGTTCCCCTACCCCACTGCTGTAGCCACTGGGGAGTTCCATAATGAAGTCATGGGCGCAGGCCATTCGGGCCGCCTCCATGATCGCGTCGCTGCTGGCATCTGGATCGGTGAGGGCGATATTTTCCGACACCGAACCACTAAATAGCAGCGGTTCCTGGGGCACCATGCCGATCTGACGGCGCAGGGAATAGAGCTCCACCTTGTCGATGTCGTAACCGTCGATGAGGATGCGGCCACTATTGGGGGCATAGAGCCGCGGCAACATCTTGGTGAGGGTGCTCTTGCCGCTTCCGCTCTGGCCAACGACCCCGACAAAGGTGCCGGCCGGGATGATTAGGTCAATGTGCCGCAGCACCTGGGCCGCCGATGGATTGAAGGAAAAGCAGAGATCCTCAAATTTCACTTCCCCATGGATCGGGGGCAGGGGAATCTTCTGCTTGTCACTGTCGTCGGACTCTTCGGGGGTATCCACCACATCGGCGAGCCTTTCAAAGGACACCTTCAGCTCCTGGATGTTTTGCCAAATGCCGGAGAGACGCAGCAGGGGCTGGGTGACATAGCCGGAAATGATCCGGAAGGCGATCAGCTGGCCCAGGCTCAACTCGCCATTGAGCACCATCGAGGCGCCCACCCAAAGCACCAGCAGCTGGGAGAGCTTCTGCAACACCTGGGAGGTTTCGGTGAGGGCCGTGCCCGTGATCGTTTTCTCAAAGGTGCGAGAGATATATTTGCTGTAGAAGTCTTGCCATTTCCAGCGGCTGATCATCTCCACGTTCTGGGCCTTCACCGTTTGGATGCCGGTCAGCACTTCAACGAGGTGGCTTTGGGTATTGGCATTCTCTTGGGCGGCATCCCGATATTGACGCCTAAACAGGGGCGCTCCGATGATAGTAAGGCCGATTTGGATGGGCAACACACTCAGGGCAATAGCCGTGAGCACCAAGCTATAGAACACCATCACGACGATGTAAATCACCGAGAAGGCCGTATCCAGCAAGGTGGTCAGGGCCTGGCCGGTGAGGAAGCTGCGGATCTTTTCGAGTTCGGCGATGCGGGTGCCCAGTTCCCCTACCGGCCGGCGATCGAAGTAGCTGAGCGGTAAGCGCAGCAGGTGGTCGATCACCTCTGAACCCAGCCGCAGGTCGATGCGATTGGTGGTTTCGGTAAACAGGAAGGTGCGCAGCGCGCCGATGACGCCCTCCATCAGGGTGACAACGACTAGGGCAAAGCCGAGCACCTGCAGGGTGTCGAGGCTGCGCTGGTTGATCACCTTATCGATGATCACCTGAATCAGCAGGGGGTTGGCCAGGCTGAACAGCTGCACCACAAACGAGGCGATCAACACCTGGGTGAGCACGCCGCGATAGCGCTTCAGGGCCGGCCAGAACCAGCTGAAGTTGAAGCGTTGTTCCTGGCTGCTGTTGCTGCGCTCCAGCAGCAGTAATTCAATCCCTTCCGGGAAGGCCTCCTCAATCTGTTGGGGGGGAAGTTCGATCCAGCCCTGCCGCGGAGAGGCCAGTAACAGGCCGCGGGCATTGGAGCTGCGCACCACGGCAAATCCCCCCTGCCAGGGGATCAGGGCTGGGGTTTGCAGCCGGGTTCCCTGGTTGGCGGGCACCTTGACGCCACTGACATGCAAGCCCATCAGGGCGGCGATATTGCCACAAAGTTGCAGGTCGGGGGTCTGGCCACGGCGCAGGGCATCGCGCAGGATCTTGTCGATCGCATCGCGACGGAAGGGCAGCTTCAGTTCGGCGGCCAGCATCTGGAAGCAAGCCAGGGTTTCCTCCAGGGGGCCAGTCCCCCGCAGCAGGGTGAAACTGGGCCGATCCCGCTGACCCAGTTCCAGGCCGGAAGCCAGGGGTGGTAGCGCCACGGCTTCGGCGTAGGTTGCAGGCTCCTCGTTGCCAGTGTTGGCGGTGGCCAGCCCAGTCGGGCCGTTGCCATCGCGGCCAGGGGGCAGGCCGGCAACCGCGTCAAATAGATCTGCGGGCAGGGCGATCAGGCGGGGCGGCAGGGGCGGCAGGCTCGTGGGCACCCCACCGGCTGGATTGAGCCGGGCGCCCAACGGGTGGGATTCGATGTTGTGGCTGGCCACCAGCAGCAGCATCCCTGGGGGGAGCTCGGCCAGGCCGGCCTGGGTGGCTGGCACCAGGCGAGCCACCTCCCGGGCCCTGGCCAGCAGGTTGGGCAGGGAGGCCGAACCCTGGGGGTGGCGCTCCAGCTGGAGGGCAAGCAGGGCGACTAATTCGGCGCTGAACAGGTGGTCGGCGCACCAGGCGGCAAATCCCTGCTCGTTCTGAAGCAGCTCCAGCACCAGGGCATCCGGCAGCGCGATCACCTCAACCCCAAGGGAGGCGCTCACCTCTTCGCAGGGCGAGGCCCGCAGCAGGGAGGCCAGGCCCACTAGCTCACCGGGTCCCAACTTGGTGACCGTGCGCAGGCGCCCGTCGGTGCGCGCCAGGAGCCGGGCCTCACCGGACACGATGAGCAGCAACTCGCTGGGGATGAGGGCCCCGCTGCTGAGCAGCTGGCCGGGACCATAGCTGCGCTGGCTGCTGCCCTCCTGCAGGCGCCGCTGGGCGGGGGCCGAGAGGGCGACAAAGGCGGGATGGTCCCTGAGGAGGGGATGGAAGGCGGCCTGGGTCATGACATGGGTAGGGGAGCTTGCGGAGTCGCCTTCAGGGCTGGAGCTGGAAGCGAATTGCGGCAGAGCCAGGGTCGGAACAGGGTGAGAGAGGGAAGTGGGGCTGGATCGACGCGCTAACTAGGGGCCATCAAGGCCCTGGCCGGGTCCTTGCGAGATTAGAGTAATGGTGAGGCAAGTTAGTCATCAGAGGGATTGAATTCCTGTGGCGGAGTGCTAAGTGAATTGTTCTTTTGAATAGCTGTCTACCACGAATTGGGTCAATAGGACTAGGGTTATGTCCGTCAACCGGACTTCAGTAAGCCTGCTGCGAGGGGTGGTGTTACACACCAGTTTACTGCAACATCAGGTCATTTTAACCAGGTGTCAGCTTGGGCCACCCTTGGTGCCACACCAGGTGGTCAGTCGGAGCATGGGGTGCTACCCGAATCGATGGCCCCAGCAGGGCCGCTCCCCGCTCAAGGGGCGCCGAGCCCCCAGATCTCTCGGGATCACTGGGAAGATCGCAGCTTTAACGGCCGTCTGATCGGTTATCAGGACCTGGAGCTGGCCGATGGGGTGAGGCTTGATTGGCGGTAGCCGCTCGATGAGCTACCGGCTGATCAGCAAAGGGCTCCTCCTGTCGCGGCGACGCGATCGCTACGGCGGCCTGTTCTTGGCCGCGTTGGCGCCAGCGGATGGGGACCATCCTGGGTTTAACCAAACCTGCCGGGGGCAAGAGTCAAGACTTGGGCTGTCTCCGGGGGGGGGTCTATGCAGGGGCTAAGTCTGCTTGCTTGGATCCCTGCGTGATAACTTTGGCGGGGCTCTGTTTTATGCTGGCCACTGCGATGGTCTGAATTCCTGGTCCAATTCCTGCTCGAGGTGAGCCCCGTAGCTGAAATGGTTTAGCTCGTTTCAACACTTCTGGCGGTCTTGAGTCGCCGGGCCTCGATTAGTGTCTCACCAGGCGATTGCGCCCAGCGGATCTATCCCTCCTTGCCGATGATCCCTGCCGGCTGGCCCCCTTTACTTGCCGGGAGAGGCCTTTCGTTGCCAGATCAACAAGCCCCACGGTCTGGTGATCTTCGCCCAGGTGGAGCGCTTCGTCGCCCAGGTTCTGGTGCGACAGGTTTAGGTACCCCCCTATCGGGCAGCTCGGCCGCAGCTTCAGGGGCTGGGGGGTTTGTGCCAGAGGCCCAGCCATTCGTTTTCCCGCGGTTGCTGTTGACGGCCCGTGGCCCCGTTAGGGACCGCTTGCCAGAGCGCCTGGATAAAGCCCGCTTCGGCCAGCGCGCCGGCGAGCTCGCCGGGATCACTGCCGTAGGGAGGGCCGGCGGGACGGCCATGGCACCAGAACAGCCCCAGCAACCAGCCCCCCGGGACCAGCAGTTCCGCCACGATTCGTAGATAGGCCGGCCGTTGCTGGGGCTCGATCGCGCAGTAGCAGGTGTGCTCTACCACCCCCTGGAGGCTGGCGGCACCCAGACCCGCGGCGGCCAGGGCCTGGCCATCAAATAGGTTCGCCTGCAGCCAAACTAGGTTCGCGCCCGGGGGGGCGGCCAACTGGCGGGCGGCGGCGATCGCCTCAGCGCTGAAATCCAAGCCCACCACCGCAAACCCCAGCTGGGCCAGCAACCGCGCCTCGTGGCCCCGGCCGCAGCCGGGCACGAGCACCCGGCCGGGCGGTTGGGGTGCCAGGGGATGGCAGCTGAAGAACTCCTGCAGGGGCGGAGCCGGCTGGCCCAGTTCCCAGCCGTCGCGGCCCTCCAGGTACCGCTGATCCCAAAACAGGGCTGAGGCCGGCGTCGCCCCGGCGTCCTCGTGCAGCACCTTGGGCTCAGGATCGGGCACCATAACGTTCGCCCCTTCGCCCTTCACCATGACAGGCAACCTGACTGCGATTGGCTTCATTGCTAGTTGGGTGCTGGCCTGGGGCATCGGCGGCTCCCTGATAGATGCCGGCTTGATCGAAGCCGGGGTCTATTCGCTCGAAACCGGCCAGACGGGCACCCTGGCTACCTTCGGCGGCTGGACGATCCTCTGGGCCGGCTTCGGTGTGTGGCTCTACGGCCGTGCCACCCGCCCGGCCCCCCCAAAGGTTTGAGCTGCTGATCCACCGTGGTGTTAGGGCCAGCTTGATTTCCTTGACAGGGATATTTTTGGGCCTGAGCGGTTGTTGATCTTCCCTTAGCTGCTTTTGGCAAAACGTCATTCCATTCAACGCTTGCTTCCCCAGACCGCCGGGATCACCGCTGGGTTGGTTGGTTGCCTGCTGCTGCTGCAATCCGGTCCGGCCCAACCCCCTCTAGCGGCCCCAGGGCCCGCCGGCTCCCCCCCAGGCCCGGCGGCCGGGGTCAGCGCGCTTGAGCCTCACGACCAGTCCCCAGGCGGCCGCATCCTGGATCTGGCCCCCCGCCAGCAATGGAACGCCAATTTCGGCTACTGCGGCGAGAGCTCCTTCATCGTGGCGGGCCTGTCTTTCGGCCAGTACCTGTCCCAATACGAGGCTCGGGCGGTGGCCTCAGCTTCGGCCAGTCAGAGCGCTGAGGGCAGCCAGCTACTGCTGGGTGTCAACGACGGAGCCTTCGCGGCCCGCAGCCACTTAGAGGTCAGCCGCTGGTCTGGCGGCACCGTCGCCGAGTTCCTGGCCTGGATCCGGGGCCATGTCCTCCAGAGCCACCCGGTGATCATCGGGCTCTACGCCAACCAACGGCGCTTTTATGGCCGGCGCGATCCCCAGGCCGGTTCCCCGGAGTACGACCACATCGTGTCGGTTCTAGGCGTGCTGCCTGGGGCCCAAACCCGCGCTGCCGCTGGCCCTGGCGGGCCCGATTGGGAGCTGCTGTTCAGCGACCACGGCCTCCTCGATGCGGACCTGGCGGGCAACAGCACCTACCGCTTCCAGGTGCCCTTCAGCAGCTTTGCCCGAACGCGCTCCCAGGCCAACCAGGAGCAGGCCCCCTTTTATTCGTTGCCTGAGGGCACGCCTGCCTACGGCGTCGCCGTGCTGGGCGTGAAGGATCGGAGCCGGGACACCCTGCCGGTGCACATAAGCCCCAGCAGCAGCTCCGAAATCCCTGAAATCGCCAACGGCTCCAGCCTGCGGCCGGCCGGCCGCCCCCTGGAGCTGACGATCACCGTGACCGGCCTGCGGCCCGCTCAGCCCTACCGCCTCTATCGCTACGACTCCCTGGTGGCGATCCCGGAGGGCAATTTCAATGCCCATGCCGATGCTGCCGCCAGGCAATGGAGCCTCTCGATCCCCAGCGGCACCAGCATCAGCCTCACGGACACGATCCGATCCGATGCCGTGGCGGCCTACCGGGCCGTGCCGCTTTCGGCCCCCTGAAGCCAGCCCCATACCCGTGATCACGGGGGCCTCAAAAGCGGCCCTTGATTCCGCGTGCCTAAGCCCTGGATGCCATCAGGCGTTGCCGAAGGCCACCTGGCAGGCAGCGTTGAGCAGTTGGGCTTCGGCGGCGCTGGCCGGATCGGCCCCATTCAGCAGGCCGGCGTTGCAATCCGCCGTGAGCTGGTAGGTGCTGCCATTGGCACTCACCGCGAAATTAATCGTCGAGCTGCCGCTGGGTTGGACGCTGCCATAGAGGAGTTGGTAGTCGCTCTCTGGGACCACGATGTAGGTGGTTTGCGCAGCGATTGAGGCATTAACGGCGTTGTTAATGGCGGCGGCGGTGGCCAGGCTGCCAATGCCCCACACCGCAGCCCGGGCGCCCCACCAGCCCCAGGGTGGTGAGCCCCAACCGCCGTACCAGCCTGTATTCCAGGGCCGGGCGACGCCCCAACCGGGCCGGGCCCAGCCGGGGTGGACATTGACGTTGTTGATGTTGACCGTGGTGGTCCAGTTGCGGTTGACCGGCCGGTTGGCGTAGCGGTTGCCCGTGCCGTAGCCCGGTCGGGCCGCGGGGATGGTGCCGGGGCGATTGGCGCCGATGCCCGCGCCATTGGCGGGAAATTGGCCAGGGCTGGGCCGGCCCGTTGGGTTAAAGCCGTTGCCGCCAAAGCCACCCGGGCTGGCGCTGGGCCGATCGAGTGAGGGCCTGGCCTGGGGACTGTTGACCCGGTTACTCCAGCCGCCCGTGGGCCGGCTGGAGCCGCGATCGAAGCCACCACCGGCCTGCTGGAAGCCCGTCTGGGCACGGCCAGCACTGGCCCCGCCCCGGCCGCCGCCGCCACCGCGGGCCTGGGCCGGCTGGTCTGCCCCAGCCCCCAGCCCCATCGGCAAGCCCGCCAGGGCGGCCAGGACCACCCCCGTCCATGCGCGTGTCGTGGTCATGGCTTGCTCGCGCTGCAGCCGGCGTCGTAGCAGCTGGCATCGATGCGGCCATCGGCGCCGAAGTGGACCCGCACCAGATCCCGGCCCTCCGTGTTGCTGCTGTTGGCCTGGCGGACGCTGTTGAGGTAGTTGGGGTTCACCACACAGAGATCGCTGCCGTTGAAGCAAACGGTGTTGGTCGAGAAGCGGGCCGCGGCCCCCGTGAGGGAGACAAAGGCTTTGCTGGCCTGATCCCAGCGGGCCATGCGCACGGGCTTAGCCAGGATCCGCACCGTTTCCAGCCGGGGGGCCGTCCCGCTGGTGCCGCCGATCTGGTGGCGGTAGAGGGTGGCCCCACCCTCCCCAATCGCATCCACCGAGCAGGGCACCGTCGCGGCCCCCTGGAGGCTGCAACGGGTGTCGAGCCGATAGAGCAGCTCCGCCTGGGCGGGCTTGGCCTGGCCCAGCAGGATGCCGCCGCAGAGCAGGGCTAGGCCCCAGCCCCAGCCCTGGGGCGTGCGCTGGACCTGGCTTGGAGGACAGGCGGATCGACAGGGATGGGCCATGGCGTTGGGCTTGACGAGGGTGGGTGGGATGCAGTTGGGCTGGGCTCTGGGCCGGGTTCGTTGAGCTGGCTAGGGGAGCCCTGGCGGGCCTGCAGAGCCAACTTTGGCCAGGGGCTTTCGTAGCAATCAATCGTGACACCAATCGACAGATTGGCCGGGGCCCAGTGTCCGTGGAAAACCGCCCGCCAGGAGCGGGCCGGCATTTGTAACTTGATGTAAAGCTTTCTGTCTCCCTGCCTTCATGTCCCCCTCTTTCTCCCTGGGTCGCCAGTTCGCCATCGAGGCCCACTCCCGGGCCATCGATTCCTGCGCCGACCTCGAGGAGCTGCGCCAGGTTGCCAAGTCGTTGCTTCACGCCTGGCAACTGCAGGCCTGCTTCAGTGAGGACTACGCAGCCCAGTTGATGGTGTTCCAGCGCAGAGGCTTCTGAGGCGGTTGGTTGAGGAGCTGATGCTGCGTTGTCAAGGCTTGCTAGTGGCCCCCACCAGCTTTGGGCAAATTTTGCTCAACAACAGGCGGCTTGCCCTGGGGCCTTATCACCAGAAGCGGAAGCAAATGGCAGGCTTTCGCCACAGCCGGGGAACAGGCCGTAGTGGTGGCTGAAATCGCCAACTCCGATGAAGTGGTCCGCAAAACGGCTTTCCGTGAGCATGCGGTAGGTGTTGCCGCAAACCGGAAAACAACGGCCCGTTTCGATGGCATGGTGGCCATCGAGATCGAAGTGGTTGGGGTAATGGGGAATCGTGCCTTGATAGATCACCGCCTGGCCATGGTCTTCGCAGGCATCCTCCAGGCCATCAAGATTGAAGAGGCGATAGGTGGCTGAAAAGAAGCGGGTGTCGCCCAACAAGTCCTGGATCCGCGGATCTGAGAAGGTGATCGGTCGGTCGTCCACGAGGCGGGGATCGGCAAACCCGGCGGCCCGGGCCAGCCGCAGAAAGTCTTTCCAATAGAGCGCACCGCCCAGGCATTCTCCATACAGCACCGGGTCGCTGCGCAGCGCAGCCGGCAGGCGCCGATCGGCATAAACATCGGCGAAGTAGAACTCGCCGCCTGGTTTGAGCAGGCGCTTGACCCCCCGCAGCACGGCCCCCTTGTCGGTGGCGAGGTTCAGCACGCAGTTGGACACGATCACATCAAACTGGCCCGCTTCCAGCGGCAGGGCGTCTAGCTGTTCGATGGTTCCCTCCAGGAAGGAGACATTGGCGTACCCAAACAGCTCGGCGTGATGGGGCGCATACTCCCGGGCAATCGTCAGTTGTTCCCGGGTCATGTCAACCCCCACCACCTGGCCGCTGGCTCCCACCAGTTGGGAGAGCAGATAGGCGTCCCGCCCCGTTCCGCAGCCCAGATCGAGAACCCGACAGCCTTCCAAAAGGGGCGGGCAGACCAGGCCGCAGCCGTAATAGCGGTTGGTGACCTCGGGATGGATGCGGCCGAGCAGGGGCTTCAACCAGGCGGGCAGGGCCTCGGCATCACAGCAGGCGTTGGTTTTGAGGTCGGCGCTGCCGCCCAGCTCCTGGCCGTAATAGGCCTGCACGGCGGCGTGGGTGGGCATGGCGGCGGCGAATTGATGGACGTCTGGGCCCAGCAAAGCCCATCGACGGTTTCAGTCCAGGCGTTCAGCCCAGCCCTTGGGTGGGATCCAGCCCGATTCCGAGGCGCCGGGCGCTGCGGCGGAGCCCCCCTGCGCAGGAGCCTTCCATCAGCAGGCCGGCCCCACCCCAGAGCAGCCGGGGAGCCAGGTCGCCGGCGCCGCCCTCCAGGGGCCTCAACGGCTCGAAGCCCAGTTGGCTGAAGTAGCGCACCAGGCGGCGGTGTTGGGTCTCCTCATCTCGGATGGCGAGCAGCCGGGCCCGGCGGCAGGGGGTGGCCTCGAGGGCCCAGGCAAAGGTGGCAGCCCAGATCAGGGCGCCGACGCCGGCGGTGTCTTCGCCCTGTACCCGCATCGTGTCGAGCCGCAGGCCTGCCGCCAGGGGCAGGGCCCAGCCCTTGAGCTCCCCCAGTAACAGCAGGCCCTGGGACTGGCGCCGGGCCACCCCCACCCTCAGGCTCCAGGCCACCCCCAGGGGGCGCCCCACCTGGAGGCGCAACAGCAGGCCGCGGCGCCGGGCCTCCGCCTCGAGCGCGGCCAGGCTTGGTCGCCCCTGGGCTGGGGGCTGGGCCGCAGCAGCGCTCACGGCTGATCAGGATCGGCGGCCCGCACCGCCGCCAGGGGCAGGGGGCCATAGAGGTGGGGAAACCGTTCAGCGCCCGCTTCAAGCTGCGATCCGGCCGGCTCGGCCCGCACGGCCACTCCGGCCTGCTCCAGCCGGCCTGGATCGATCGTGAGCAGCACCACGGGGCCGGCATCGCCATAGAAGCGGGCATAGGTGGCGGCCAGTTGGTGGGCGTAGCTGGCATGGATGAACCCCACCTGCTCCAGCCCCAGCCCCCGGGTGGAACGGGCATAAACCCCCGCGGCCCTGGCCTGGCGCCACTCCTCCGCCAGGGCCAGGTGGTAAAGCCAGCGGGGCGATCGCCAGGTTTGGCGCTGGCCCCAGGGGGGCTCCATCACGGCGGTGAGCTCGGCGGAGGCCTCAAAGCGCCCTAGCCAGTTCTGCAGGGCGGCCAGGTTGGGTTCGGCGTCAAAGCCGGCCGGATCGGCCCGGCGGAATTGGCGCACAAAGGGCAGCAGGGCCCAGTCGGCCAGGGAAGGGCACTGGCCAAGCAGCCAACCACCTTGATGGAGGCGTTGGTTCCAGCGGTGCAGGATCGTCAGGGCGGCGGCGCGATGGCCCTGGTGATCGTTAGCGGGATTGGCAGGGGAATCGCCTGCCTGAAAGCGATCCGGGTATTTGAAACGATCAAGGTGCTGTTTGAAGGGACCGTCGTTTTCGGCGACCAAGGCGGCGATCTCAGCCCGGTTGGCCTGGGCGGTGGGGCTGGCGCCCAGGCGTAACCAGTCGCCCGGGTCGTGGCGCGTCAGGGCCCAGGTCATCAGGGACAAGCTTTGGTCAATCACCCGCTGGGCGGAACCACGGGTGCCCGGGTTTGGGCCCGTCTCGCTGCCTGGATCCAGGGCCGGCTTGGTGCAGGCCCGCGGGGGGACCACCAACACGGGCACGGTCCCCTTGGGAGATGCCAGCAGCAGTTCGGGTGGCTTGCAGGCCAGGCTCACCTCCCGCACCCACAGATCGCGCTCCGGCACTAGCCCTGCTGCCGCCAGGGCCAGACGGGCCCGCATCGCATAGGGGCAGCGGCGGAAGCTGTAGAGCACCGGCAAGCCAGCCGCTTGGGCTGGCACCAAGACTGGGGCCGTCGGGCCCGCCCCGCCCTGATTAGGGGCCATCGGTTGCTGGGGGGCTGGGGCCCACGCCGATGTGGCCCTGGCCCCGGGCGGCGGCCAGGGCGATCTGACGCTGGCGTTCGCTGAAACGGCGACGATCCCTTTCGCTGAAGCGGCTGAGGCAATGGCGGCAACTCACCCCCTCCACGTAGCTCTCCAGCTCGCAATCGACGGGTGAGAGCGGCAGGCCGCAGGCATGGCAGAGCCGGTAGCGGCCTGGCTGAAGCTGGTGGTTGACGCTCACCCGCTGGTCAAACACGAAACATTCGCCCTGCCAGCGGCTGCCGGCCTCGGGCACGTCTTCTAGGTATTGCAGGATCCCCCCCTGCAGGTGGTGAACCCCCTCAAAGCCCTGCTGCAGCAGGTAGGCGGTGGCCTTCTCGCAGCGGATGCCGCCGGTGCAGAACAGGGCCAGGGCCTGGGGCTGGCGTTCCGCCACCAGGGGCCGCAGGTGCTGCTCCACCCAAGCTGGGAAGTCCCGAAACGTCTCGGTGCCCGGATCTAGGGCCCCCTCGAAGCTGCCCACCGCCACTTCGTAGGTGTTGCGGGTGTCGATCACCAGGGTGCCCGGATCGGTGATTAGTCGGTCCCAGTCCTCGGGCTTCACGTAGGTGCCCACCGGGGAGCCTTCGGCCTGGTGGCCAGGGGCTGGGCCCGCCATCGGATTCACCGTGGGGCAGCCCATGGTGACGATCTCGCGCTTCAGCCGCACCTTGAGCCGATGGAAGGCCTGCTCGGGCGCCCAGCTCAACTTGGCGGTGAGCCCCTCCAGGCCAGGCCGGCGCTGTAGCAGGGAGAGCAGGTCCTGCACCGCCGTCTCCGGTCCGCACACCGTGCCGTTTACCCCCTCGTCGGCGAGCAGCACCGTGCCAAACACCTGGCCCCCCTGGGCTTCGGCCAGCAACTCGCCCCGCAGCTCAGCCAGGTCCTCCATCGGGGCAAAGGCGTAAAAAGCCGCCACCTGCAGGGCCCCAGCAGGCGCCATCAGGACTCCAGGGCGTCCCAGGGGACGACGCCGGCAGCGGCCAGTAGCTCCTGGTCTTCTGTCACGGCGGGGTTAGCGGTAGTTAGCAGGGTGTCGCCGTAGAAGATCGAATCGGCCCCAGCCAGCAGGCAGAGCAGCTGGCCTTCGCGGCCGAGGGCCTCCCGGCCGGCGCTGAGCCGCACCCGGCTGAAGGGCATCAGGATTCGGGCCACGGCCACCATCCGCACCATCTCGAGGGGATCCACGGGCGCCTGCTTCTCCAGGGGGGTGCCTTCCACCGCCACCAGGGCGTTGATCGGCACGCTTTCCGGGTGGGGATTGAGGCCGGCGAGCACGGCCAGCAGGGAAGCCCGATCCCGCCCGGATTCGCCTAGGCCGATGATGCCGCCGCAGCAGAGGCCGATGCCGGCGCCCCGCACCCGGGCCAGGGTTTCGAGCCGTTCCTGGAAGGTGCGGGTGCTGATGATCTGGTCGTAGTGCTCGGGGCTGGTGTCGAGGTTGTGGTTGTAGGCGGTGAGGCCGGCCTCCGCCAGGCGCTGGGCCTGGGGGTCGCTGAGCATGCCGGCGGTAACGCAGGCCTCGAGCCCCAGCTCCCGCACGCCCCGCACCATCTCGAGCATGGCCTCGAATGGGGCTCCGTCGCGGATTTCGCGCCAGGCCCAGCCCATGCAGAAGCGCTGGGCGCCGGCCGCTTTGGCGGCCCGGGCCCGTTCCAGCACAGGCGCTACCTCCAGGTTGGGGCGGCCGTTGAGGTCGCTGCTGTTGTGCAGGGACTGGGGGCAGTAGGCGCAGTCCTCTTCGCAGCCGCCGGTTTTAACGCTGAGCAGGGAGGCGAGTTGCACCCGGTAGCCGGGATTGGCCTGGCGATGCACCGCCTGGGCGCGCCAGAGCAGGTCCACTAGGGGCAGGCCCAGCAGGGCTTCGATCTCGGCCACGCTCCAGTCGTGGCGCAGCCCGACCCCGTGGCCCAGGCCGGGAGCCATCTCCAGGCCGGGACCCATCTCCAGGCCTGGCTCGGCGCCGGCTAGGGGGAAGGTCTGGACCAGGGCCTGGCCTGGATCCTGGGTGGTCGGCGCAGCGGGGGAGAGGGTCAAGGGCCCGGTGTCAGGGGGTGGGGGAGTGGACGCCACCGAAGCGGCGTTGGCGGCTCTGGTAGTCGAGCAGGGCCTGGGTTAGGGCCGCTTCGTTGAAGTCGGGCCAGAGCACATCGGTGATGTGGAGCTCGGCGTAGGCCAGTTGCCAGAGCAGGAAGTTACTGATCCGGTGTTCGCCGCTGGTGCGGATCAGCAGGTCCGGATCCACCTCCCCGGCCGTGTGCAGTTCGGCGGCAAAGCTGTGTTCATCAATGGCGGCCGGATCGAGCTGGCCGGCGGCCACCTGCTCGGCTAGGCGCCGGGCGGCCAGCACCAATTCACGGCGGCCGCCGTAGTTCGTGCAGACGTTGAAATGGATGCCGGTGTTTTGGGCCGTGCGCGCGGTGGCATCGGCGATGCGGTGCTGCAAGCCCAAGGGGAGCTGCTGCAACTCCCCCAGGAAGCGGATCCGCACCTGCTCCCGTTCCAAGGCTTCCAGCTCCCGGGCCAGCACCCGCTCAAATAGGGCCATTAAGAAGCTCACTTCCTCCCCGGGCCGGCTCCAGTTCTCAGTCGAAAAGGCGTAGGCGGTGAGGGCACCGATGCCCCAGTCGCTGCAGAGGCGCAGGGTGCGTTTCAGGGCTTCGACCCCCTCGCGATGGCCCATTACCCGCGGCAGGTTGCGCTGGCGAGCCCAGCGGCCGTTGCCATCCATGATTACGGCCACGTGGGCCGGCAGGCGGGCGGGATCAAGGGATTCAGGCAGGGTCTGGACCAACGGACGGCTCGCCTGGGGGGTCTCCGTGGTCGCCAGGGAGCGACTCATGCGTGGGGGTCTGGGCCTTCCTTAGCCACGGTACGTCCTGTGCTGACAGGGGACTTGGGGCCATCCGCCGGGCTGGGTCCATTGCCGGAACGGGCCGCGGCAGGGCCATGGGTGGGCGCAGGGACCTGGGCGGCCCGCCTGGCACTGGCTTGGGTGAGAGCTTTGGCCTGGGACTTAGCGGGTGCCTTGTTGCCGTGCTTGGCGGCGGACTGGGCCATGGCGTCGGCGAGCAGCTCCTGCAAGCGGCCGCTGGTGATCGGCCGCTCCAGCCGGCCCTGGCGGGCCAGGGACAGGGTGCCCGTTTCTTCTGAAACCACGATGCAGAGGCAGCGATCGAAGCGCTCGGTGATCCCCAGGGCGGCCAGGTGGCGGGTGCCGAAGCGGTTGAGCCCCTGCCGCGAGATCGGCAGGATCACCCCGGCCGAGAGGATGCGGTTGCCTTTCACCAGCAGGGCGCCGTCGTGCAGAGGCGTATTGGCGGTGAACAGGTTCAAGATCAGGTCCACCGATAGCTGGGCATCGAGGGCGATGCCGGGATTGAGGAAGTCTTCTGGCCGCAGGTCACTGCCGAGGTCAAGCACGATTAGGCCGCCGCGCCGCAGCTGGGAGAGCTTCCCCGCCGCATCCGCCAGCACCGCCACGGCCCCGGAGGCCAGCTTGTCGGCTCCCTGGCTGCCAAACAGCACATCGAGGCGGCCGGTGCCGAGCAGCTCCATCAGCCGGCGCAGATCCCCCTGCCAGAGGATCGCTAGGGCCAGGCTGCAGGCCAACACAAGCGCATCCACCAGCTTGCTGGTGAGGGGCAGGTTGGCGTAGCGCTGCACAACCCAGGCCAGGGCCACCAGCAGCAGGTAGCCCCTTAGCAACCAGAGAGTGCGGGGTTCCTTAACCCGGGCCAGGAGCACCAGGCCAAGGGCTGTCGCCAGCAGCAGATCGAGCAGCAGCCTCAGATCGACAAACCCCAACCCGATCCCCTCAGCAAACCACCGTAATGGGGTCAGGTTACCGGCGCTAACCGTTCTGGCAGCAGGTCGTAGCGCAGCAACTCCTCTGGCTGTTCGCGTCGTTGCACCAGATCCGCCGCTCCCTCGTGTACGAGCACGGCCGCTGGTTTGGGGATGCGGTTGTAATTGGAGGCCATGGAGGCGTTGTAGGCACCGGTGGCAAAAACGGCGAGCACATCGCCGCTTTGGGCCGGTGGCAGGGCCAGATCCTTCAACAAAATATCGCCCGATTCGCAGTGTTTGCCGGCCAGGGTGACCCGCTCGCTGGCCCCGGCCCGGGGCTGCTCCACCAACACGGCCGTGTATTGGGATTGATAGGTAATCGGCCGGGGGTTGTCGCTCATGCCGCCATCCACCGACAGGTAAGTGCGGATGCCGGGCACCTCCTTGCGGCTACCGATGCGATAGAGGGTGAGGCCGGCGCTGGCCACCAGGGAGCGGCCCGGTTCACAGAGCAGGCGGGGCAGCGCCAGGCCCCGTTGCTGGCAGGCCTGGTGCACCGCTTCGGCCACCCCCCGGACCCACTCCTGGATCGAGGGGGGATCGTCACTGGCCACGTAGCGAATGCCGAGGCCGCCGCCGACGTTGAGATCGCGCACGGGATGGCCGAGGGAGCGGGCCAGGGCCAGGGCATCGGCGAGCACCCCGGCCAGGTCCCGGTGCGGTTGCAGTTCGAAGATTTGGGAGCCGATGTGGGCATGGAGGCCGGTGAGCTGGGCCCAGGGGTGCCGGGTGAGTTCCCGCAGCACCGTTTCGAGCTGGTCAGGGTCAAAGCCGAACTTGCTATCGAGGTGGCCGGTCTGGATGTACTCGTGGGTGTGGCACTCGATGCCCGGGGTAAGCCGCAGCATCAGGGACACGGGGGCCGCCGGCGCCAGTTCGTCCAGCAGCGCCAGGTCGTGCCAGTTGTCGAGCACCACGGTGACGCCAGCCCCGATCGCCAGGGTTAGCTCCTCGCGGGATTTGTTATTGCCGTGCAGCACGATCCGCTCAGCGGGCATGCCGCCCTCCAGGGCGGTGAGCAGCTCACCCGAGGACACCGCATCGAGGCCCAGGCCTTCCGAGGCCACCAGGGCGGAGATCGCCAGGCTGCTGTTGGCCTTGGAGGCGTAGATGGCCAGCGACGGGCCCGGGTAGTGGGCTTCAAGGGCCTGGCGATAGGCCCGGCAGGTGGCCCGCAGGGTGGCCTCATCGAGCACATAAAGGGGCGTGCCGTAGCGCTGGGCAAGGTCTGCCAGGTCACAGCCCCCCACCTGCAGACGGCCCTTGGCGTCAAGGGCGCTGCTGATCGGCGTCAGGTTGCGGTTGGGACTTTCGATGTCCCGCTCCAGCTCGTAGGGGCCGGCGGCTTCCGGGGTGGTCGCCACCACCGCTGCAGAGGTCAGCCCAGCTGCCACTGCAGCTGACTCAGTGGTGATGGTCATCAGGGTGCCCGAATCCAGCAAGGGCAATAATCGTAGGCAGAACGGGTTGAGGGGCTGTGCCCGATCCAACCGATGCTGCCCTGGATCTCGCCCAGCCAGCCCCCCCGGCACCCGAACCTTCCTCAGAGCTGCCCTTGAGGCCAATCCCTGCCCGGCTGCTGCAAGCCCTTGATCTGCAGGCTTGCCTCGCCCTCGATGCTGCAGCCCTAGGCAGCTTCTGGAGCGAAAGCCAATGGCGCTCCGAGCTGGAGGGGGCCGGCCGCCTTTGCCTGGGAATCGACCAGCCCAATCCCGGGGACCCCGGCGGCCTGGTGGGGGTGGCCTGCGGCTGGCTGGTGGTGGATGAACTGCACATCACCGTGCTGGCCGTCCATCCCGCGGGCCGCCGCCAGGGCCTGGGGCGCCAGTTGCTCGAGGCCCTGCTGGCTGGGGCCCGGGCCCGGGGCGCCCTGCACGCCACCTTGGAGGTGGCAGCTGACAACCAGGCGGCCCTAGCCCTCTATGGCGCCAGTGCTTTCCAGACGGCGGGAACCCGCCGCGGTTACTACCGCGGCGGCCAGGATGCCCTGATCCAATGGAAAAGGATCGCTACCGTTGCATAGGGCGGGACCAGCGTGAGAGCGGCCTTCGCTAACTGTCAGCTTTGGTACGGATTGCCGCCTATTTTTGTCGCAAACGCCCAAAAGTTTCACCGGTTACGTTGTTGCGCCAACTGGGGCTCTGCCCTGTCAGGCCAAGGCTTATTCCCCTGTCCCTGCGCCACCCCCAATCCCCTGACAATCCTGATAGCTTGGGGACACCTGCAACTGGCACCGCATCATGTTCGAGCGGTTTACCGAGAAAGCCATCAAGGTGATCATGCTGGCCCAGGAGGAGGCCCGCCGCCTTGGCCACAACTTCGTCGGCACCGAGCAGATCTTGCTGGGCTTGATCGGCGAGGGCACCGGGGTGGCAGCCAAGGTGCTGAAGTCGATGGGGGTCAACCTCAAGGACGCCCGGGTCGAGGTCGAAAAGATCATCGGCCGCGGCTCCGGCTTTGTGGCCGTGGAGATCCCCTTCACGCCCCGGGCCAAGCGGGTCTTGGAGCTGTCCCTCGAAGAAGCGCGCCAACTCGGCCACAACTACATCGGTACCGAACACCTACTGCTAGGCCTGATCCGCGAGGGTGAAGGCGTGGCCGCCCGGGTGCTGGAAAACCTCGGCGTCGACCTGGCCAAGGTGCGCACCCAGGTGATCCGCATGCTGGGCGAAACGGCCGAGGTGGCCTCCGGTGGCGGCAGCAAGGGCTCTACAAAAACCCCAACGCTGGATGAATTCGGCACCAACCTCACCCAGCTGGCCGCAGAAGGCAAGCTCGATCCGGTGGTGGGTCGCCAGAATGAAATTGAACGGGTCATCCAGATCCTTGGCCGTCGCACTAAGAACAACCCGGTGCTCATTGGTGAGCCTGGGGTGGGTAAAACGGCCCTTGCTGAAGGCCTGGCCCAGCGCATTACCCAGGGTGAAATTCCGGACATTCTCGAAGATAAGCGCGTTCTCACCCTTGATGTCGGCCTGCTGGTGGCCGGCACCAAATATCGGGGTGAGTTTGAGGAGCGCCTCAAAAAAATCATGGAGGAGATCCGCAGCGCCGGCAATGTGATCCTCGTGATTGATGAGGTTCACACCTTGATTGGCGCTGGAGCGGCCGAAGGCGCCATTGATGCTGCCAATATTCTGAAGCCGGCCCTAGCCCGGGGCGAGCTGCAATGCATCGGCGCCACTACTCTTGATGAATACCGCAAGCACATCGAACGGGATGCGGCCCTAGAGCGGCGCTTCCAGCCGGTGATGGTGGGCGAGCCTTCCGTGGCCGACACGATTGAAATCCTGCGGGGCCTGCGGGAGCGCTATGAACAACATCACCGCCTCAAGATCAGCGACGAAGCTGTTGTGGCAGCAGCCACCCTCGGAGATCGCTACATTTCCGATCGCTTCCTACCCGATAAGGCCATCGACCTGATCGATGAGGCTGGCAGCCGCGTCCGCCTGCTCAATTCCAAGCTGCCGGTGGCTGCTAAGGAAGTGGATAAGCAGCTGCGCGATGTGCAGAAGCGCAAGGAAGCTGCAGTGCGCGAGCAGGACTTTGGCAAGGCCGGCGAACTGCGCGATAAGGAAGTGGAATTGCGCGAGCAGATCCGTACGATCCTCCAGTCCCGCCGCGACGAGGAGCCCAACACGGCCAGCGATTCTGGTGAGGGCGCAGCTGAGGCAGAGTCGGCCCCAGCCGGGGCTTTCTCCGAGGGCCAATCGGTCTATGACGCCAGCGGTGAGCGCACCCCCGTGGTCACCGAGGAGGACATTGCCCAGATCGTCGCGTCCTGGACCGGGGTGCCCGTGCAAAAACTCACCGAGAGCGAATCGGTGAAGTTGCTGAACATGGAGGAAACCCTCCACCAGCGCCTGATCGGCCAGGACGAGGCTGTTAAGGCCGTGTCCAAGGCGATCCGCCGGGCCCGGGTTGGTCTCAAAAATCCCAACCGCCCGATTGCCAGCTTTATCTTCTCCGGCCCCACCGGCGTCGGCAAAACCGAGCTCACCAAAGCGCTGGCCGCCTACTTCTTCGGCAGCGAAGAGTCGATGATCCGTCTCGACATGTCGGAATACATGGAGCGCCACACGGTCAGCAAGCTTATCGGTTCGCCCCCGGGCTATGTGGGCTTCAATGAAGGCGGCCAGCTCACCGAGGCTGTACGCCGGCGGCCCTACACCGTGATTCTGTTCGATGAAATCGAAAAGGCCCACCCTGATGTCTTCAACCTGCTGCTGCAGCTGCTCGAAGATGGTCGCCTCACCGATTCCAAAGGCCGCACGGTGGACTTCAAGAACACCATGATCATCATGACCTCGAACATCGGTTCGAAGGTGATTGAGAAGGGCGGCGGCGGCCTCGGTTTTGAGTTCTCCGGCAGCAGTGTCGAAGACACCCAGTACACGCGAATCCGTTCGCTGGTGAACGAGGAGCTGAAGCAATACTTCCGCCCCGAATTCCTCAACAGGCTTGATGAGATCATCGTGTTCCGCCAACTCAGCCGCGACGAAGTGAAGCTGATCGCCGAGATCATGCTTCGCGAAGTCTTTGTCCGCATGCAAGACAAGGGCATCACCCTGTCGGTTTCGGAATCCTTCAAGGAGCGGCTAGTCGAAGAGGGCTACAACCCCAGCTACGGTGCCCGGCCCCTGCGCCGCGCCGTGATGCGCCTGCTCGAAGATTCCCTGGCCGAGGAATTCCTCTCCGGTCGTATCAGCGACGGCGACTCAGCCCTCGTTGACGTGGATGACAGTAAGCAGGTGGTGATCCGTAAGGATGTCGTTGCTCCTCAGCCGGAGCTTGCGGCCGCTGGGGTTTAGGACCCCATGGGAGTGCCTTTAATCTTGCCCTTTGGGCATCCAATCACAATTGTTTAAGGGCATTAGAACAGATACCACTATCTCGAGCATTTTTCTTAAGCCCGGCCGTTAGGCCGGGTTTTCTTATGGTCTTGTATTGGTGTGTTCGTATCGCCAGCGCCTAACTTGAAATCACGTCAAAAATCAAGGCTTGGCAGAGCTATGTTGTACGGCTATGCGGTTGAAAGGCCTACCGAATTGGCCTTGACCGAGTGGGGGCGCTTTTGGGCTGGAACAGGACCCGACAGCGCAGTTAGGCTAGACCTGTGATGCGTGACGTCGAATTCAAGAGGCTGTCCGGTGGGAATTAATGGGCCCAGCAAGCGCTTAGTGGCAATCGCTGGGGTTTCCCTGGTTGTTGCTAAACGATGGCATCAGAACTTAAACCGGAAGCCACCCCCATAGCCAACCTGATTCCCGGTGGAAAAGGCCTCAACATTCACGTTGGCATAGAGGGCGGTGGATGGGCTCAAGGACAAATCAGCACCAGCGGCAATAGAGAAGCCATTCACCCCGCGGTTTTGCCCCTGGTTGAGGAAGGAGCCAGAACCAGAAGCGGGCATGGAGGCCGAGGGGGAACTGTTGCCAGTTTCACCGACGAGGGTGACGAGGACATCCACCTGATAGGCCAGGGCAAGCCTGGGAATCAGGCTGATGGATTTGGTCTTGTTGAGGGGGATGGGGCCTGAGGTGCGCTCGATGCCGATGGTGCCAATGGGGGTCGTCTCCTTGGATTGCCCTATTGGGGACCCTGCCAGGTTGGCGTCCTGAGGTCTGAGCTGATCAATTAGAAGGCTTCGACCTCTCCAGGATCCCTGCCTTGAATGCACAGGCGTCTGAATTGGCCCACCACCCCATCGCCGTAGCCCGCCCGCACGCTTTGCCAGGCCTTGCCATCGCCTTTGGCGTCATAGGTTTGATCAGTGCAGTCGTATTGGACTTGTAGGAGTTTGGTGGTGCTGCGGCTAGGAATCACCCTGGGGGGGATGGTGGTGCAGGTGGTGTAGGTCGAGCTTGTCTGATTATATTTGGCATTGCCGTTCCAGTTGTTATTCCAGTTGTTGCGGTTGTTTTGGCGCCGGCCGCCGTTGTCGTAGTTGTCGGTGACGCAGGTTGTTTTGCCCTCGATCACCCGCTCGGGCGTCACGAAGGTGAAGGGCAGTTCTCCCCAAACGTAGAGATGGCCAGGAATCTCCGCCTTGGCTGGGCCTAGGGCTAGCAACAGCCAGGTTCCGCTCGTGACTAGGGCCGAAAGCCTTGGCAGCCGAACTGGCATGGGTTGGGAGTGGTATCTTTTCATCCCAATTATGATGGCATTCGGATTGACTTCGGTGCCTCGGCCTTCTTTAGGGGCGCTTAACACCGAGCCCGTACTTGCTGCCGGGAGCTGGCTTGCAATGGATGCGTTTGCGGTGCTTGGTTGGGTGCTCTCTCGTTGTCCCCATCGCCATCAAGAGAGCACCTACGAAGTCCTAATAGAAGACTTCTTTTGATCTTAGTATTCTACTCGCTATTGGACGTAATTGCGGAGTTCTTCGATACCAATTGCCCCTTCCCTTTTCCAATCAATGCTGGCCATTTATGCTGTTGCTGTTTGCACAAGGTGCTTTGGATTCGCGGTATTGGGCCTCGCCAGCGCCGGCTTGGGCAAGTCGGCGTCCTTGGCCAGGGCTCCACCTGCTCAGTGTTGCTTTGGTGGCTGCAGGTTTGCGGTTGGTCCTGGTCGACCTGGCTATCGCCGCTGTTCCCCCCAGCCGGGTCGGCACCTGTTCCGAGTCGTTGGTGCTCTCCAAGCGTTTTCGCATGGTGCCCAGCCCCGGTGATCAGGACTACCAACGCACCACCGACCCCTTCGGCAAAGAGGTGATTATCAGTCTCACTAATGGCTTGCGTCTTTTTCTGGTGAGGGTGATGATTACATCCTCTCAAGTGCTTTTGCGACCGGCCATCGGGTGCGGGCTTGTTTGCAGTCTTTACCTCAGAACTGCCCCCCGGGTGATGACCGGGGCAAGCGCTATCGCCTTGTGGATCTGCAAACGGGGGCTCGAGCTGAGGGGTTGGACTCCTGGCACCTCTGCGGTGGCGCCTAGGCAGTTGCCACCCAAGTGTTTTATCCAGGCTGCTCCTGGTTGGTAAGCAGCCCCCTCCCCCCTGGATGTTTGGGTCCGTGCTCAGCAGGGCTAATCTAACGCAAGTGAGTTGTTTTGTTCAATCCGGAAGTCTAATGCCAGTCAATACGTTGACGGGGCAATGCTTCTACAGTATGATCACATGAGTGGACTATAGCGCGTTGAAGTCGAATCTAGAAGCCTTTGAATTAACGGTCTATCGCCGTGAGCCGGAGCAGGCCGCCAAGCAGCTGCAGGCGATCCTGGCCACCTTGGATTCTGTCGCAGGCATGATTGATGAGCGCATCCATCCCCAGTCTCCCGACAATTCTTCGCTCGATTCCTATCTCGACCATGTGATTCATCGCCTAGCGGCAGCAATCACTTCGTTGTTTTCCGATCCCGGCTTCCAGCTCAGTGCCCAAGGTTTTAGCGAATTGATGCGCTGGCAGCGCTGGATTTCAGCGATATTTGGCGCCAGTGATTTTCACTCCACCGACCATATTCTGGAAACCTTCAACCTACCCCAAGCCAGCGACTCCCCCGAATACACCCTGAACCTCGAAGACCTGCCCAAATTCGCCTTCCTCTACTCCCCTGAATCCCAGATTCCCCTCAATATTGATTTGCTCTGGCAGCATTACCCGGAGATGGCCGTGTCCCTGGCGATGGTGCTGCTGTCACCACGTTTTCTAGGTACCAATTCTGCCCACCATAAGCGCAATCAACTCCTCCCCTGGCTCACCGATAAACTCAACCAGTTGTCCCGTTTGGAGGCAATTCCTACCCAAACGTTGCATGACGTTTATATGCATTGTAGCTATGCCACTATCGACAATCGCCATGCCATCAAGGGCTCGATCAATCGCTTAGTGCGGCAATGGATTGTGGAGCAAGGCCTGGAGGATTTGCCGGTCCAGCCCTTGCCCGTTGCTACGACCGCTGGCAAGCCGGTCGCCCTGGTGGTGTTGGAATGGTTTGGCAGCAACCATTCGATTTATCGCACCCATTCCAAAACGATTGAGGCGATGCGAGCCGATTTTTATGTGATTGGCCTGGGCTATGGCAAGTGTGTGGACCACTACGTGCGCAACGTTTTTGATCAGTTTGTTGAAGTTACCGAAGTGGAGATGGCTCAACAGTTGCAGCAGGTGCGTCAGCTCTGTGAAGAGAACAACGTTGCAGTGATTTATATGGTGAGCATTGGCATGAGCCCACTCAACATCTTCCTTTCCAATCTCAGGCTGTCGCCCCTGCAGGCCACCAGCTGGGGCCATCCCGCCACCAGCAATTCTCCCTTTATCGACTATTACATCGCCGAGCGCGATCTCGTGCCCGACCCAAGCCTGTTCTCCGAGCAGCTCCTTTGGCTGGAGTCCGATGAAATGCCTTTTCGCATCACCGAAACGATGGCCAATGCCATGGCCCAGCGCCAGGCCATCCCCGGCAAGGGCGTGTTGCAGATCGCTATCTGTGCCTCAACGATGAAGCTCAACCCTGCTTTCCTGACCTCATTAGTACGAATCGTTCAGGCGGCTGAGGTGCCGGTGCATTTTCACTTTTTAGTGGCCGGTTGCATTGGCATTGTGTATCGGCAGATCAGTAAAGCCGTCGCTAGTTATCTGCCGGGTATTAGCAGCGTCTATCCCCAGCTGGGCTTTGATGTCTACATGCAAGTGATTGCCAATTGTGATCTAGCCCTCAACCCCTATCCATTTGGTAATTGCAATGGCATTGTCGATGTCTTGCTTAATGGCGTTGTTGGCGTGTGCATGCAGGGTCCCCACCTGTTTGAATCGATTGACCAGGCCCTCTACCGGCGCCTTGGCCTGCCGGATTGGTTGATTGCAACCGACGAGGAGAGCTATATCCAGGCGGCCCTGCGCCTGATCCGCGACGAGGACTTGCGTCACCAGTTAGCAGCCCAGTTCGGCACCATCGACAGCGTCCAGGCCCTCCATCAAGGCCAAGACTCCCAGCTGTCGGCCCAATTGTTGGCAAAAATCAGCTGAGGACCCCACCGTTCTGTATGCGGTGTCATTTGGTTCGGGTTTCTTTGGCTTCTCAAACGGTTCGCCCCGTTTTGGCTCCGTCCATGGCCGCAGGCATGCCCTAACAGTTGCCCTGGTTCTGGGGATCTTTGAACCTGTCCTTGCTTTCCCGCTCTTTGGGCCGGTCCCAACAGGCATGGCTGCGGCTCCCCCAAGGCTGTTAGCGGGCACCCACTCCGGGCTCGAAAGGCTGGCCAGTCCTCGGTTTTCCCCTGTCAGGGACTGGCCGCTCAGCGCCTTAGACTGGCTTTCAGATCGGCTCTTGCAGGCCTGTCCCCCTTGGGACTTGGCTGGGGCAAGGGTTGCTACCACCTCAAACCCCAGGCGGAGACACCACTTTGGCGACCCACGAGATCTTCATGCCCGCCCTCAGTTCCACGATGACGGAGGGCAAGATCGTGGAGTGGCTCAAAAAACCTGGCGACCGGGTCGGCCGGGGGGAGTCGGTGTTGGTGGTGGAGTCCGATAAGGCCGATATGGATGTGGAGTCGTTTAACGAGGGCTTCCTGGCGGTGGTGTTGATGCCGGCGGGTGGCACGGCGCCGGTGGGCGAAACGATTGGCTTGATTGTGGAAACGGAGACGGAAATCGCTGGCGTTCAGGCCCAAGCCCCCGCCGCCCCCGCTGCCCCCGCCGCCGCTGCGCTGCCAACTCTGGCTGCGACCCCCGTTGCCGTTGCCGCGGCGCCCGTTGCTCCCGCTGCCGTGGTGGCCCCCACTCCAGTGGCTGTTCCGGTGCCGGTTTCGCCTGTTGCTCCAGCCGACGGCAGGGTGATGGCCTCGCCTAGGGCCAAAAAGCTCGCTTCCCAGTTGGGCGTTGCCCTCGGTTCCCTGCGCGGCAGCGGTCCCCATGGGCGTATCCAGGGCGAAGACGTGCTGGCCGCCGCCGGCCAATCCGCCGGCATCCCCCGCGTGGCCGAGGGCACGGGCCCTGCCGTGGCCCCAGCCTCCGGTAACGGCAAAGGTGTCCCCGCGGCGCCGGCTGCGGTGGGCCAAACCTTCGGCCAGCCCGGCGACACCACCACCTTCAACACCCTGCAGCAGGCGGTGAACCGCAACATGCTGGCCAGCCTGGAGGTGCCCTGTTTCCACGTGGGCTACACCATCACCACCGACAAACTCGATGCTTTTTATAAGCAGGTGAAGCCCAAAGGGGTCACGATGACGGCCCTGCTCGCCAAGGCGGTGGCTGTGGTGTTGGCCCGCCATCCCCAAGTGAATGCGGCGACAAGCCCCGCCGGCATGGCCTATCCGCTTGCAGTGAATGTGGCGGTGGCTGTGGCCATGGACGACGGCGGCCTGATCACCCCCGTGCTGGCCAACGCGGACAAAACCGATTTGTATTCCCTCTCCCGTAACTGGGCCGATTTAGTCGCCCGCTCCCGTACTAAACAACTCAAGCCCGAGGAATACAGCACCGGCACCTTCACCCTTTCCAACCTGGGCATGTTTGGCGTGGATCGTTTTGATGCGATCCTGCCGCCCGGCACGGGCGCGATCTTGGCGGTGGCGGCCTCCCGTCCCACGGTGGTGGCGGGCAAGGACGGTTCGATTTCCGTGAAGCCCCAGATGCAGGTGAACCTCACCTGTGATCACCGCGTGATCTATGGGGCCCATGGGGCGGCGTTCCTTAAGGATTTAGCCCAGTTAATTGAAACCAATCCGGAGAGCCTGGCGATCTGATGTCAAATCCCCCCTGAGGGCTTGTAATGCTTGAAGCCATCTCCTAGGTATGGAACTAGAAATAATCCGATTGGCACTGATGGTCCTTAAGTTCAAGTTTGTTCGCAGGCTGGGCCTGTCGGTTGGCCTTGGTGCCTTGGGAGGCTTGGTGCTTTTCGGCGCTGCCCCGGCTCCGTGTTCCGCGCGGGACTTTGGCGGCGGCGGTTTTCGCGGTGGCGGTGGTGGCGGCATTAGTGAGCGCAGTTTTTCTGGTGGGGGATTTGCGCCCCGCAGTTTTGGCGGAGGTGGGGGCGGTAGCTACCGCTTCAGCGGCGGCGGCTCCGTTGCCAGGGCGCCGGAACGGGTGGCTGAGCCCCGATTGAGCGCTCCTGGGGCGTCCTATCGCGCCCCCGCCCTGGTCGCTCCCAGGGAGGCCCGGCTAGCTCAGGGCTATGGCGGTTCCCATCCCTTCTATGGCGCTGGATCGCGCACCCCTTGGACGGGCCACAACATTTCGTCGGAGCAGTTCCGTTCCGGCCGCTATCCCGGAGGCCCTAATGATGCCTTTGGCCGTGGAGGTTGGGGCCGCCAGGGCTGGCAAGGGCGCGGCTTTAACGAGGCCAACTACAACCAGAACAATTTCTACAACCGCAACCTCGAGGGTTGGAATTCCCAGTGGAATAACGGTGGCTACTGGGGCAACCGGCCCTGGGGCTACGGCTGGTACAACTGGTCGCCCAATAGCTGGGGCTGGTGGGGCGGCAACTCCGCCGGCTGGGATCTGGCGGCCCTGGCTACCGGCGCTGTGATTTCGGATCTAGTTGACCAGGCTGCAAACCAGCAATCGCCCTTGATTGCGGTGCCTGATAGCAATTACCAGCTCAACTACGGCTCGGTCGATGGGGTAGGCACCAGCGGTGCCAATTTCAGCTATGCCGTGGCCAACACCCCTACCCCGATCAAGGGAGAGGCCAACTGCCAGGAGGGCCTGCTTGATGGCCAGATTCCCTCCACCGCCTCCCAGGCCCAGCTCCTGAATGCCGCCTGCCAGGTGGCCTACGGCCCCGATCCCAAGGGCAGCGCCCAGCCGGAGCCATCGGCCCTTTGGCCCCCATCCCCGGCCGTCAGCCATGGGCTCACCCTGTTGCTGGGTCTGGGTTTGGGGGTGGGCGGCTTTGCCCTGCTGAACCGCCGCAAAGCCCAGGGTTAACCGACTGTGGCGGCAGGCATGACCACCCATTCCAGAGCTGGCGGCAGCCTTCGGGACCCCAGCGATGGCCTGGGCCAGGGGGGCCTAGAAGGTGCTTCTAGGGATGGAGCCAGCCCTGGCCAATCAGCAGGGTCGAGCGCTGAGGCCGTTGCTGGCCCCGGCGCAGCCTCCCCCCCCGATCCCGCCGATCAATGGCTCTCGAATTACGGCTTTGACCTGCCCGAGGCCGCCATTGCCCAGCGGCCGGTGGAGCCCCGCCACGATGCCAGGCTTCTGGTCGTGCAGCCCCAGGCTGGGGCCCAGCACCGGCGGGTTTGGGACCTGGCGGCCAGCCTCGAAGCCGGGGACCTGTTGGTGGTCAACGACACCCGCGTGTTGCAGGCCCGGTTGGCGGCCCGGCGGGCTAGTGGCGGGGCGGTGGAGTTGTTGGTGCTTGAGCCCCAGGGGGAAGGGCGCTGGTGTTGCCTGGCCAAACCCGCCAAAAAGCTCCGGCCCGGCGACTGGCTCACGGTGGAGGCCCCCGGCCAGCCGCCCCTGGCCCTTCAGGTGCTGGCGCTCGATCCGTCCACGGGCGGGCGTCTTGTCCAGTTCCCTGCCGACTGCATCGATGCGGTGGCCCTAGAGCCCCTGCTGCTGCGCTACGGCGCCATCCCCCTGCCGCCTTACATCCACCAGCACAGCGCCAGCGATAGCGAGCGCTACCAGACCCGCTACGCCACCCAGCCCGGGGCCGTGGCCGCGCCCACGGCAGGCTTGCACCTCAGTGATGCGCTCCTGGCCGAATTGGAGGCCCGGGGCGTGGAGCTGGCCCGGGTCACCCTGCACGTGGGCCTCGGCACCTTTCGCCCGGTGGAAACGGAAGACCTCAGCCAGTTGGAGCTCCACAGCGAATGGGTGGAAGTGACCCCAGCCCTGGTGACGGCGGTGGCGGCCTGCCGGGCCCGGGGTGGCCGGGTGATTGCCGTGGGCACCACCAGCGTGCGCAGCCTCGAGGCGGTGGCGGCCCTCCATGGCGGCCAGCTCGCCCCCCACCGCGGTCCGGTGAACCTGGTGATCCAGCCGGGTTACCGCTTTGCCGTGGTTCAGGGTCTGCTCACCAATTTCCACCTGCCTAACAGTTCCCTGCTCCTGCTGGTGAGTGCCCTGATTGGTCGCAAGCGCCTGCTCGATCTGTATGCCGAGGCCATCAGCGAGGGCTACCGCTTCTTTTCCTATGGCGACGCCATGTGGATCGATCCGGCGGCGGTGTTGGAGTCTGCCCGGCCGCCCAACTGACCTGCCTGACGATTCCCCTGGTGGCGACTCAACGATTGGGTCAACTCAACGATTGGGTTGATTCCACTCCGGCTCGGTTGATGGGGTCAGCGTTGGGGGGGGTCTGTTGGCGGACAAAAAAGCCCCCGGGTTGGCCGGGGGCTTGGGGTGTGTGATGGGGGTCGCGGTTCCTAGCCGGTCAAGCCAGGGCCCTGGCGCCTCGGGATCAGGCAGCGGCCAGGTTGGCGGCGACGAAGTCCCAGTTCACCAGCTTGTCAAGGAAGGTGGTCATGTAGTCGGGACGGCGGTTCTGGTAGTCCAGGTAATAGGCGTGCTCCCACACATCCATGGTCAGCAGGGCCGTTTGGCCGTGGGCAAGGGGCAGGTCGGCGTTGGCGGTTTTGGTCACCTTGAGGGTGCCACCATCAAGAACCAGCCAGGCCCAGCCGCTGCCGAACTGGGTGGCTCCGGCGGTTTTGAACGCCTCGACAAACTTGTCGAAACCGCCGAAATCAGCGGCTATCTTGTCGGCCAGGGCACCAGTAGGGCTGCCGCCGCCACTGGGTTTGATGCACTGCCAGTAGAAGCTGTGGTTCCACACCTGGGCAGCGTTGTTGAACACTCCGGCCTTGCTGGCATCACCCGCCACGGCGGTGATGGTGTCTTCGAGGCTTTTGGCTTCGAGCTCGGTGCCAGCTACAAGGTTATTGAGGTTGGTCACATAGCCAGCGTGGTGCTTGCCGTGGTGAAACTCCAGGGTCTGGCGTGAGATGTGGGGCTCGAGCGCATCGGGGCCGTAGGGCAGCGCGGGCAGCGTATGAGCCATGGAGAGGGAAAAAAGAGTGTCTTGTCCGACTAGCGACTGGGCGTTTGCCAGCGAACTGGGCAGGTAGCCAACGGGCTGGTTCAGCCGATAACCGGTCATACCCATCCTAACGATTTGGGCCGGTGTTTCTGGTGGGGAAACCGCCTCAGCGGCCCACCTGGAGCAGTTCCACCTCAAAGACCAAGGTTGCGTTGGGGGGGATCACGCCACCAGCGCCCCGCTCGCCGTAGGCCAGGTCTGGGGGGATTACCAGTTTGCGCTTGCCGCCCACTTTCATGCCGGCTACACCCTCATCCCAACCCTTGATTACCCGGCCACCGCCGAGGGGGAAGGCAAACGGACCCCGTCCATAGCTGCTGTCAAATTCCTGGCCGCTGAGCAGGGTGCCGCGGTAATTGACGCTCACGGTCTGGCCGGCCACGGCCTCGGCGCCAGTGCCGATCACCAGGTCGGTGATGCGTAGGCCCGTGTCGGTTGTGCGTTCCTTCGGGGCATCCATCGAACCCCCCAGGGCGGAGGCACCGGCCTGGGCCAGCTCGTCGTTGGCCGGGGCACTGGAGTCGGGAGCCATGGTGAAAAGCGAGGGGTTGGAGTCGTCAGGATCCAGTTCCAGGCGGCCGGATGGCACCGCAGCACTGGCTCTGACGGGGGGCGCGCTGAGGGCGCCGGTGGTGGAGGGCCTGGGCGCTGCAGCCTGCACGGTGGACGGCGAAACCAGCTGGCTGACCAGGGCCAGCACCAGGCAGGCCACGCAAACCGCAGAGCTGATCAGGATGTCGCGCATGGGGAGGCAACTCCACACCAATTGGTCAATTCTGCCAGGGTCCCGCCGCGGGCCTCTAACGGGACTTTAGGGGCCTGGGCCTTGGGGCTACGGCCCCTAATTTGGTGCTCCATCGGCATCATCCACCGGGGGGAGCGGATCGCTGGCATCGCGTTGCTGGCGCAGGGTTTGCTCCAGCCGGTCGATGCGGCCGCGCAGTTCATCCAGTTCCCGTTGCCGGGCCAGTCCCAGGTCCTGCAGGAAATTGTCGAGGTTGCGCTCCATCTTTCGGCCAGTCTGCTGCTCCAGTTCCGGGTTCTCACCCCTCAGGCTGGCCATCACCTCATCCACCAGCCTGCTTGCCTCGCTCGGATCAAGACGCCCGCTGCCTACCCAGGCCTGGGTCACCAGCCGCAACCGGTCGGCCACCAGGGAGGTGGTGCCGAGGCCGCGCAGCAGCAGCTGTTGGAGCGGATTGGCGGGATCCATGGACATGGGGCCGAGCTCAAGTGATTTAGACCCTGGCGCTTCCTAAGGTCCATTGCCATGGCAGAGAACCGGCCTATTGCGTGGCAGTCCCCCCTGGCGGTCGGCTGTCTAGCGGGTCTGCTCGCGGGCCTGGCCCTGCCGCCCCAGGGCTGGTCGCCCCTGCTTTGGCTGGCCTTAGTGCCCCTCTGGGGCTCGGGGCCCCTGGCTGCTGGAGCGGGCGCCGGCGTCGCCGTTCTGGTCAGCCATCGCTGGCTGCTATGGCTCCACCCCCTTGATTGGGTGGGGGTGCCAGGGCCGCTGAGCCTGCCCCTTTGCCTGGCCCTTTGGGCAGCGTGTGGCCTGCTGGCAGGCCTGTTGGTGGCCAGTTGGCGCGCCCTGGTTGGTCGGCTAGGGCCGGAGCGCCCGGCCACCGCCCTTGCCGCTGCCGCCCTCTGGGGCCTGCTGGAAGTGGCCCTGGCCCGGGGCCCGTTGTTTTGGCTGGGCCTCGGATCGGCAGCTTTGCCGGGGGACCGGTCCCTGGCAGGACTGGCCGTGGTGATTGGGGCGGGCGGGCTGGCGGCAGTTCAGCTGCTGTTCGGCTGGGGGCTCTGGCGGGTGCTGGTGGCGGCCCGTTCGGGCCGGGGCCCCTGGCGAAGGCTTGCCGTGCTCTGGTGCGCCTCCGTTCTGATCGGGCACGGCTTGGGTTGGGGCCTTTTAGCGGTCCAATCCCCCTCCAGCGCCCAGCCCATTGCCCTCTTGCTATTGCAGCCGGCGATTCCCACCCGTCAAAAATTTGAGGTTGGCCAACAGCAACGGCTGCTCCAGCGCCTGGCCGCCGCCCAGCAGGAGGCCAGCGAGCGGGGCGTGCAGGCGGTGCTGTTGCCGGAGGGCGCCCTGGCCCTGGCCCAGGGCCTGCCCCTGGAGGCGCCTGTGGAGGTGCTCAGTGGTGGCTTCCGCTTCAACGGTGGCGACCGCCGCAGCAGCCTGTTGCGCTTTGCGCCAGGCCAAATCGTGCCGACGGGCTGGGTGGATAAACACCGGCTAGTGCCCCTGGGCGAGTGGGTGCCTTTTGCGGGCCTATTTCAGTGGAGTGGCCTGTCGGCCGTGGGCGGGCTGACCCCCGGAAGCCCATCGCGGCTGCTGCCTCGGCCCGATGGGGCGATCGGTGTGGCCATTTGCTACGAGATCGCCGATGGCCATGGCCTGGCCGCCGCCAGCCGCGACGGGGCCCAATGGTTGCTGGCCAGCGCCAACCTCGACCCCTATCCGCCGCTCCTGCAGCATCAGTTCTCGGCCCTGGCCCAATTGCGGGCCATCGAATCGGGCCGTTGGTTAGTGAGCGTGGCCAACACGGGCCCCAGCTTGGTGGTGAACCATCAGGGGGTTGTGCAAAACAGTCTGTCCTCAGGACGCGCCGGCACGAGTTTGGTTGCGGTGCATCCACGGTTTAACCAGACTCCCTATAGCCGTTGGGGGGAATGGCCCCTGCTGCTACTTGGGGCTTGGGGAGTGATCTGGCGACTGGGCAGAACTCGATCGTCGCCGTGAGTCCGGGCGGTTCAGATGGGCCAGTTGATGAGCATGGATTAGGGCTGATGCCAAAACAAACCGGCGCCGACTAGCGCGCACACCGCCTCAGGATTGCCAGGGCGGTTGCCAGGAGCGGACCGGCTGGGTGCAAAAGGAGCGATAGCACCACAAACGCTTCTGAGCTTGCCTCCAATGAACCGATCCCTTGGGATCGCTTCCGGTGGCAGAGTTTTTGGGTCCAGGGCCCAGCCGGCTCGGCCGATCTCACCCAAGCCCAGGGCCAGGGCAAGCTGCCTGGGACGAAGTTCTTTCTCAGCACCGAGAGGGGGCCACTTGCCATCTCGGGATTGGATTGGGCATGGAGGTGGGCGCGTTCAAGTAACAATCGCCGATAGGGGAGAAAGCTTCAAAATTGAGTGGTCTGACGGCCCTAAAATGACCTATGTACAATTAAACGTAGGCCCAGGCCGCCCGAATGTTGTTGACAAGCTAGGTGGCTATTGGTATTGGAATTCCCACCGCGATGGCGTTGGGTTTAACCTCTACAATCCCAGCAATCGTAATACCATTAATTGTGAGGTGTGATTGGATTTTGTTTCCTAGTATTTGGTGATTTAGGGGTTGTGTTGCAATGGCTGCAACAGGGGGATTTGATCTAGTTGTTTGCTTGATGAAAACACCCTATTCCCTGATGCCCCACCAGGTTTGAGAATGGAAGTCACCCCATTGATTCCCAACCCCAGGGGCTTGATGACATGGCCCACCCACCCAGCTCAGATGACTGATCAGTGGCCGGCTGGTCGCAGCCATCAAGGGGGCTCGGGAGCTGCGACGCCTGCCGGCCATCGACTAGCACCTGTCATGGCTGCGGCTGATCCGTGACCTGAAGACGCCAAAGGTGCACCAGATACAAGAAAACCCAGGCCAGGCCTGGGATCTTTAAATGGAGCCAAGCGGATTCGAACCGCTGACCCCCTGCATGCCATGCAGGTGCTCTACCAGCTGAGCTATGGCCCCATTGGTGCGTTGGATGTCCCAGATCTTGGTGGTCTGGTTGGGCTTGGAAGCCCTTGTTCAGCGCTTTCAAAGCCTACACCGCAGCGGGTGCAGCCCCTCAGAGTTGGCGCCACACGGCCACAAGCTTGCCCTGGACGGTGACCTGCTCCGCATCCACCAGGATCGGCGCGTAGTTGGGGTTGGCGGCCTCCAGGCGCACCTGGGCTCCCTGGCGATGGAAATGCTTGAGGGTGGTGCCGCTGCCTGGCACCAGGGCGCTCACGATCGTTCCCTCCTTGAGCCTGAGGGGATCGGGCACCGGTTCGAGCAGCACCACGTCGCCGTCGGCGATATGGGCGTCCACCATGGAATCGCCATTCACGGTGAGGGCAAACAGGCCGCGGGTTTCCAGTACCGGAGCCAGATCCAGCCGCTCCTTGACGTCGTTGTAGGTGTCAATCAGGCCGCCAGCCGCTACGGCCCCGAGCAGGGGGATGCCGGCCGCAGGGCCGCCGAGGAGCTGCAGGGTGCGGGCCTGGCCTTCCTGCCAGGTGAGCCAGCCCTTCTGCTGCAGGTGGCGCAGCCGGCTCTGGACCGGGGCCGGCGAGCGCAAGCCCATGGCCTCCATCATCTGGCGAATCGAAGGGCTGTGGCGATGGCTGCCGATGTAGTCCGCAAGCCAGTCATAGAGCTCCTGCTGGGCAGGGGTGAGTTCCTCCGTTTCACTGGCAAGACCAGGGACCGATCCAGTGAGGCGGCTCGCGTGCTCTTGGCGGCCTAGCCCGGCTTGGGGGGCGGAGCTGGACAGGCTGGCGCGGGAGGACCTGGCAATCACCGGCAATACGGATGAACCACTGCACCATTGATGTCATGGCTGGGGCAATTTGTCCAGTGCGGTGGGCCAAGGGCTCAGGCGTCCAGGAGGGCAGCCAGCAGCGCCTGTTGGCCATGGAGGCGGTTTTCAGCCTGGTCAAATACCCGGCTCGCCGTGCCTTCGATCGCGTCGGCGCTGATCTCTTCGCCCCGGTGGGCCGGCAGGCAGTGCAGCACGATGGCGCCGCTATCGGCTTCGGCCAGGAGCGCCTCGTCTAGGCACCAGCCGGCAAAGGCCTGTTCCCGTTCCAGCTGTTCTTGCTCCTGGCCCATCGAGGCCCACACATCGGTGTAAACGGCATGGGCGCCGCGCACCGCTGCGATCGGGTCGTGCACCACCTCAATGTTGCAGCCGGCCGGAGCTAGGGAGCGGGCCTGCTCCACCAGCTCCCGGATCGGCTCAAACCCCCTGGGGCAGCCGATGCGCACGTTCACCCCCAGCAGGGCGCCACTGAGCAGTAGGGAGTGGGCCACGTTGTTGCCATCGCCCACGTAGGCCAGGGTCAGGCCCGCCAGCTGGCCGAATTCTTCCTGCAGGGTTTGGTAGTCGGCTAGGGCCTGACAGGGATGCTCCAGGTCGGTGAGGGCGTTGATGATCGGGATCGAGGCCCAGTGGGCGTACTCCTCGAGTTCGGCCTGGGCGAAGGTGCGAATCGCTAGGGCATCCACATACCGGCTCAGCACCCGGGCCGTATCGGCCACGGGTTCCCCCCGGCCCACTTGGGTGACTTGGGGGTTGAGGTCAATGGTCTGGCCCCCTAGCCGGGCCATGGCCACGGTGAAGCTCACCCGGGTGCGGGTGGAGGCTTTGCTGAAGATCAACCCCAACACCTTGCCGCCTAGGTCAACCTGGCAGCGGCCTGCCTTGAGGTCCGTCGCAAGCTCGATCAGGGCCCGGGTCTCGTCCCCACTGAGATCCGCAGAGGAGAGCAGATCACGGCCGGCTAGGGCAGCTAGATCGGGATAGGAACTGAGCTGGGAGCCCATGGACCCATTTTAAAAAACCCTTGTAAGCCAAAACCCGGCGACCTGTCTAGCTAAGGCCCTGCCAGCGGTCGCCATGATCGGGCGGCGTAGCGCAGTGGCCGATGGCTCCCGCCAGAGCCTACGGCCATCCGATTCCCGGGGGAACTTGGCTGGACCGATCCCGGTTCTAGGGATTCAACCCATGCATTCCGGGTCCTTCTTGTTAAACAGTCTACTTCAATTAAATTGCTTCATTCAAATTCTTTTTGGATTCTTCGTAGCCAGCAACTGGCCAGTCATTGTTTGGCTTAGGCCATCCGTGCTAATCGTTCAGTAACCCCATTCCATTGGGTAGGGAACTGAGGTGGGTGCCCCGGGCTTGAAGGCAGGCTGTCCGCCATTTGAACGGTCACGGCTTGTCCGCCTAGATCGCCCTATGGATGATCTTCAATGGCTCCAATATCTTTCGCTAGTCGGAGGTCCTGAATGGGGTTCCAGTAAGGTTAATGGGTCCTAGCCAAGCCATCTGGCCTGGAAATAATGCAGATTCCAAGTCCATCAACGTTGCTGGCGTTCCTGCTGATTGGTGCTTTGCAGGGCTGTATTTTGGCTCCTAAGCTGCGTCTCCATGGCCCTTCGGCTAAGGCGCCTGAGACCGAGATCGCCACGCCGCCGGTGGCCGCTGAAGGCCCTAAGGACTGGAAGCCCGGCGATGACTTTCGTGATGATCAATGCAAATCGGACCAGGATGACGAGGCGGTTCCTGTGCAAGTTTGCCGTGCCCAGTATGATCAAGGTAAGACCTATTTGGCGGTCTATTGGGATGATGGTAAGGCAAGTATTATGGGCCCATGTGCCACGCCAGATGACTTTGAGGTTGAGGGTCTAGGCAAGGACGATGCCCAGACCTGGATTGATTACTATTGCAAGTGAGCATGAGAAGTTTTCTCCCACCCCTTTTAGGTGCTGGTGAGTAAGCCAGATTTATTCCTACTTAATGAATTTTCTGTCATGACATCGGCGCCAAATTCCTCCAGCGAGTCGCTCTTAAGGCGCCGCCTCAAGGCGCGCCCATTTGTTTGGATGGCCCTGTTCGTTGGCATCCCCTTAGTCGCCGTGCCCGGCTACGCAATCTATTGCCTGTCATGGCGGCCAATCCTTCATTGGATCGGAGCATTTATCGGCGCATTTGCCAGTTCTGCCCTCATTTACTTTGGCTGCGAATTGGCCGGATTTGCCTATGAAGACTCCTGGGCTGAAGGTGTTGTTACGCCGCTGATTTACGGGTTGGCGTCTGGCTTGGCTGGCCTGCAGGCGGCCCGCCAGCTCCGCTTGCAGGCCAAATCCCGCCAGCACCAGCAGGCTCCAGGGGATTTCACTGCGGTGCTGCCGAATCGCCCTGGGCAGGTCTCCAGGCTGCGAGGGCTTGGTTTCGTCTCCTTTGTCGTTGTTGTGCTGCCAATCAGCTGCTATGGGGCCTACCGCATCGCTGAAGATCGCACCATCATGCAGAACCCTATTCTGGCATCGGTTGAATCAACCAGCACCAAGGTGCTAATTAAGCATTCTGGGTGTGATGATACCTACGGTTACTACGATTTAGACTCTAATCAGTTGGTGATTTGTACGGCGATTCATGGCAACACATGGGATACCTCAAAGGAGTCGACGATTCGCCATGAGGCCTGGCATTTGGTGCAAGCTTGTGTGGCTGGTAGGGATAATGAGGGAAAGTTGGTTGATTTGGTTGTGGTTAACCATCCTGGTCTGATTGATAAAAGCCTAGGCGCTGATATTCAGGACATCGTGAATTCCTATCCTGAAGATCAGCGTTTGACCGAAGGGGAGGCCCGGTTGGCCGAGCTTTACCTGACTGACAAGCAGGTGATTGATGGACTGGTCGAGCATTGTGGCGCCCACTGATCGCTATTTGCCTGGCTATTAAGGCCATGCCCTAGGGACAAAAAAGAGAAGCCCTGCGGGGGGCGCTGGAAAGGCTCCCGTAAGGCTGGTTATGACTGGTTATGGGGGCCGGACTTCGGCCCTGCAATTGACTAGGAGACCGTGTCCTGGGGCATGACGCTGGAAGCCAGTAAGCCCTTGAGATCTTCGCCTTCGATCACCTCCTTTTCGAGGATCTTTTCAGCAATGCTTTCGAGCAGTTCCCGGTTGCCCCGCAGGATCGCCAGGGCCCGGTCGTGGGCCCGATCTACCAGGTTGCGCACCTCCCTGTCGATCGCTTGGGCCGTGGCATCGCTCACCACCCGGCGGGGATTGCTGGGGCCGCCAAGGAAGCGGCTACCACCCTGCTTGTCGTAGGCAAGGGGCCCGAGGGTCTCGCTCATGCCGTAGGTGCCCACCATCTGTTCGGCGATGTCGGTAGCCCGTTGCAGGTCATTGGCGGCGCCGGTGGTGATGGAGCCAAACACCAGTTCCTCGGCAGAGCGACCGCCCAGCAGGGTGGCGATCTGGCCTTCGAGGTCTTGCTTGGAGTTGAGGAAGCGTTCTTCGGTGGGCAATTGCAGGGTGTAGCCCAGGGCGCTCATGCCGCGCGGCACGATCGAAATCTTGGCCACCTTGCTGCCTCCGGGCATTAGGTGACCGACGATGGCGTGGCCGACTTCGTGGTAAGCCACCACTTTCTTTTCATCGGGCTGCAGTACCCGGCTTTTTTTCTCCAGACCCGCTACCACCCGTTCAATCGCTTCGTTGAGGTCTTCCTGTTCTACAGAGGTGCGTTTGGCCCTTGCCGCCAGTAGCGCCGCCTCATTCACCAGGTTGGCAAGATCCGCGCCGGCAAAGCCACTGGTGGCCTGGGCAATGAGATCGAGATCGACACCTTCTGAGCGTTTCACCTTCTTGGCGTAAATCTCGAGGATCGTGCGTCGACCGGAGAGGTCGGGGCGATCCACCAACACCTGGCGATCGAAGCGGCCTGGGCGTAGCAAGGCTGCATCCAAGACTTCGGGTTGGTTGGTGGCGGCTAGCACGATCACCGGCTTGTCTTTGGAGGCAAAGCCATCCATTTCGGTGAGGAGCTGGTTAAGGGTCTGCTCCCGTTCATCGTTGCCACCAACTACGCCCATGGAGCCAGAGCGGCTCTTGCCGATGGCATCCAATTCGTCGATAAAAATGATGCAGGGGGCTTTTTGTTTGGCCTGCTCAAACAGATCGCGCACCCGGGCCGCACCAGCGCCCACAAACAGCTCGACAAATTCCGAACCGGAAATGATAAAGAAGGGCACCCCTGCTTCCCCGGCCACGGCCTTGGAGAGCAGGGTTTTGCCGGTGCCAGGAGGGCCGACCAGCAGCACGCCCTTGGGAATACGGGCGCCGATGGCCGTATAGCGCTCAGGGGTTTTTAGGAAATCAACGATCTCGGTCAGTTCGTCCTTGGCCTCATCCACGCCAGCGACATCGGCAAACGTGACCCGGGATTCCTCATCGGGCACATAGACCCGGGCCTTCGACTTGGTGAAGCTCAGGGCCCCTTGGGCGCCGCCCATGGAGCGGCGGGCGAAGAACTGCAGCACCAGGATGAAGATCAGCGGCGGCACCACCCAGCTCAGGGCCGTGGTGATGAAGCTGGGGCGCTTCGGTGGGGCAGCTGCGAATTCAACGCCATGCTGCTCGAGCCGTTGGGGCAGCTCCATGTCGAAGATCGGAGTGGTGGCGAGCACCGAGGGCGCACCCTCTTCGGCGTTATTGAGCTCGTAGCGAATCTGGTCCTGGGTGATGAAGGCCCGCTTGACGGCTCCGTCATCCACTTGATTGATAAACAGGGAGTAGGGAACCCTTGGCACCTGCTGGATCGCCTGATTGGGTAGGAAGCTGCTGACCAGCAGCAACACGCCTAAACCGATCAAAACCAGGTTGATGATCCCGAAACGCCTGTTCGGGGGGTTCTCGTCCTGACGGATGGCCATGGGGCGAACGGGCGATTGGCGGGTCGGTGGGCTCAAACTAGGTGGCCCTTGCCCCGCCGGAGCCCACCGTTGAGGGTGAGAACCGAACGCCTAGGGCCTTGCTGGCGATCGGGCGGGCT
>CAMCMT010000018.1 GCA_945875915.1 Synechococcus sp. UW140
CAGAACAGCACCGAATCGAGTACAACGTCTACAGACCGCATTCGGCTCTCCAGGGGCGTACGCCCCTGGAGGTCATCCAGCAATGGAAGGCGGCTTGATCAACCCACTAGCTCTCATAAGGACTGGAGCAGCAAAGGGGGTCACGTCACCGTCTTCGTAGAGAGTGTCGAACTGGCGGTGCATTAGCTGAGCCCAGCGGCGGAAGGCAGGGCCATCCATGCTGAGGATGTTGAAGGTGTTGCTCACCTGATCGAGCCAGCGTTCGATCGCATCGGCTTTGGCAGAGATCTGATAGCGGGCGAGTTCGATCCCGGCCTGGATTTCGCTGCTGAAGGAGTACGGGGGAATGGCATGAACTCCCCACTCCTGCCGCGGCGATCAGGCCGGTGGCCTCGTGAGTGCAGCTCGTGATGCCTCGTCTCTGACGCAGATCTCCGAGTGCGTGCCATAGCTATCAAAGATTGATAGCATCGTCTTGGTTCTCCCCGAGCGGTGATGCCTTCCAGTTACGTCGTTGGTTCCCATTTCGAGCCGCCCCGCAGATCTGATCGTGGTGCTTGATGGCGGTTCGGCGCGTCTGGAGTAGGCCGAGCGCTTCCGGCAGCAAGTGCTGCAAGACCATCCCCGGCCGGGCCGGTCGCTGGAGTTAGCTCACCTGCTGTTTCGCTGCTCCAGGGCTTCGACACCGCCACCCAGATCACCGCCCTCGCCCACTGGTTGCGCCACCAGCCCCCACCCCGCAGTGCCCGGGTGTGGATTGCCACCGATCCCGATCACACCGCCCGCGCCGTAGTCCTCGCCCGCATCGCCCTCGGCAGCCAGGGCATTCGCGTTGGCCCGGCTGATTGGCCTACGCCCAGCTCCGCTGAACGCCGCAGGCTTCTCCGGGATGCCCTGAGCCTCACCCTTTGGCAGGCCACCGGGTCCACCGTCGCCCGGCTTGTTCCTGATGCGCTGGCCCGCAAACGGGCGGATTGTGGGGTTTTGGCGTGGCAGCCTCGTGAAAGCCGCTTGAACGTTTGTCCGGCTGCAGGTCGTGAGGGCTCTGTGGGTTTGGGAGTTTCCAGCTGGAGATGGCACCAGGCCCTGCCCGGGCGCAGAACGCTGGCGGCTATCAGCGCTGAACGCCCAGCGAATCCGAGATGTGATTGGCTCAGTTTCCAGCCCCACGTCAGGTCGATACGGAAAAAACCTGGTTTTCTCCGTATGATTGGACGCATAGATGCCGGATTAGTTCCATGAGTTCCTCTCGCCTAGAAGTGCGCCTTCCTGATCGCCTCAGTGAGCGACTTGAATTGCTGGCCTTATCCGAAGGCCTCACAAAAACCGACGTGTTCCGCCGAGCTCTCGCGCTCTACCTGCTAGTCAAGGAGCGGGAAGAGGGGGGATCCACCCTCCAATTCGTCAAGGACGACCAACGGGAAACCCTTGTCAGCATCTGAATGAGCGATCCCAATGCTGATTTCAAATCGCTCCTGGATCTCACCGGTGGTGTTGAGGTCAGAAGCTCAGAACACCCCGATGACCGCAGGCAGAGGCACAGGCTGGAAGGGAACGCTGTCGCTTTGATTGGGGTTATTTCTGCCTTCTCTGCAGCCATCCTGCTCCTGAGCTTCTTTCGCCCTATCCCAGAAAAGCGAGCTGACTGGGCTGCTGGCGTACTGCAGCTGGTCCTAGGTGGTGCCGTGGGGTTTGCCCTGAAGCGTTCGTCTTGATGCTGCCTCACGCACCCGTTCCGCAACCAACCGTTGATTTCCACCATTTGCCCGTCCGTACAGCCTGAACAGAAAAACGGGGGAAGCCCACTCGTCCTGCGGCGCCCACCAATGCGGCTCTGCACTGCCAGAGGGGTCACAAGATTCAAGCCATAGCGTCCCGCCAGCCAGGCGCCGCCGATCAGGTTGAGGGTTTCCATCCAGGATCAGGCACCCATCGGGCACCCAACTGCCCTAACCACGCAAAAACAAACTTTACTGCGCAAAAACGTGCAGATCACCAGTCCAATGCGCAAAAGCATGTGAGACTCCACCGCATCGCCCTTAGCGGCCAGGGTTCGCGTTGCCCCGGCTGATTTGCCGACCCCCAGCTCGGGTTAACGCCGCAGGCTTCTCCGGGATGCCCTGCGCCTCACCCTTTGGCGGGCCACCGGCAGCACTGGCGCTTGGCTCGCCCCCCAGGGTGTTTCCCGCAAACGGGCAGATTCTGGGGTGTAGGGGGTGCTGGCAACGCGGCCAGGGTTTTCCGTAATTTCACAGATGCTTCTTTGGTTCGCCTGTACCAGTCTGTAGTCAGGGTTTGGGCTGGCTACGGTGTTGATTGGATTTGACCGTCAAGGCTGGATTACGGTTTTCGCCGCCCTGCTCCTTGCCTTGATCACGCTGTTCACCAATTACAACCATGTCGACCTCCTGGGAGCCGCTTCCGTCGATCTACCGCAGCAAGCAGGAATTCCTTGCATCGCTGCCGCCGTGGCGGCGGCTGTTGCAGAAGCTCAATTGGCATCCAACGATCGATACAAGCGTGCAGCAATACGAGCTCGAGCAGAGGATGCTGCAAATGAGCAAAGAAGACGAGCAGATGAAGAAAGAGGACGAGCGGCTACGGAAGCTCGACGAGCGTTTCGACGAGCTCAGCAGCAAGCTCAGTGCAATCTTGTCCAGCTCCGGCACCAGCTAGACCCCTCCGAACGCAATGCCAGGCGAGTCCGAGACGTGATCTCTCTGCTGGAGGAGTACGGGGGAATGGCTTGAGGCCCCTAGACCTGCCTCGGCGCTCAGGTCAGCCCCCCTTTGGTGCTGCACGAAAGTCGAGATAGGCTGAATGCTGTCGCCCTCACTCTCCATGGCTTCCGCGCTCCATCCGCCCGCCATCAAGCTCGTTGGCAGCAATGGCCAGATCTCGCTGGGCAAGCAGTATGCCGGCCGCCATGTTCTGGTGGAAGAGTCCGAGCCGGGTGTCTGGATCGTTCGCACCGCCACAGTGATTCCAGACAATGAGCGCTGGTTGCACGAACCCGCTGCCGCGGCAGCCCTGCAGGCTGCGATGGCCTGGTCCGCCGCTCACCCACCAGCGGATGCCCATCTGAATGAAACCCTGACGCGCCTTGGCTGTGATCAAGCCTGAAGGCAAAATCAGGCTGGATCTGAACAACCCGGTGTTCCAGGAGCAGTTGCTCACGCTGCAGAAGGCTGAGCGCCATGCGGCCCTTGACACCCTCAACAAGATCCGCCAGCTCACCTGGAACCAGTTCTATCGCGACCCGGGGATCAAGTGGGAAAAAATCACCAGCATCAAGCCACCGGCTGGAATCGATGCCGTCTATTCTCTGCGGATCAGCCGTTCACGCAGGGCAACAGCGCATCGAGAGGGTGAGTACATGCGGCTCCTCACCATTGCCCAGGATCACGACGCGACTGACGGGAGGAAATGATTCTTTAGTTTCATGCGGCCCTATAATAATAAGTTGGCAGCCAGCCCTAGAATTCCCACCTCGACATCTGAACAGGGTTTAGGCGGGGATTTGGCGCTTCAATCCAATCAGCTTTTGCCAGAGGACGGCCTTTGGCTCTTTAATCTTCAGGGCTTGCCTGCACCGCTCTAGCCAGCCATCGCGACCCAGCAGGCGCTCTAGAGACTCAATCAGATCCTTCTGAACGGACTCCCCGTAGGCCCCTTCCGCTTTAGATAGGGCGTTGAGTAGCTGGTTTTGCTTCAACGGCAGGTGGGCAAGATCCAGCAGATCTCGGCTGAAGACTCCGTCATCGTTCCAACGATCTGAATTGGCAAGTAATTTGCTGCAGGCCATGTCAGCCAGGGTTAGACAGGAAACAGTGCAGACGCTATCTTCAGGGCCAGGCGGATCAAGGCGAACCCTGCCCTCGAGAACAATCTCGAACTTAAGGGTTTCCCCTTCCACGTTTAATCTTGTTCTGATGCCGTACTGATCCATCAAGGGTTCACGCTCTTCCATGATTGTGCACCCATGATTAAGAAAAATCGGTTTCAGACTGCTTGCCTGTCGTATCATCTGCCGCAGCTCTCGATAGCCCTCCAGATTAGATACTAGAAAGTCGATGTCAACGGATTCTCGAAATTCTCCGTAGCGCAGGGCGATCGCGGTGCCACCACCAAACAGGCATCCCCGTTCGCCCAGCACCCTAGGGTCGAGTTGCAGAAGAACCTTGGCAATCCGCCGGTGATGCTCCCGTCTAAACATGGATCCCCATGAAGGCTTGCCTAAGGTCTTTGATTAATTGTTGCTCGTGGGGCCCAATCAGGTCTTGATTCAAATGCCGGTGATGGCGTTCGTAGATCCCAGCGGCCTCCTGGGGGGTGAGCACAGTATTGCCATGTACATGCCAAGCCAGCTGCCGTAATGCGGGATAGGCGGCTAAATCGATGAATGCGGGAAGCAAGCACGCCGGGATGCTTGCTTCGCTGCTGCCCAGGGGCTTCTCCTTAGCTTCGGACCTGCCTTTTGCCTGAAGTTCAGCTAGGGGGAGATCTAGGGCGTTGAGCACATTCAGCAAGGCCCCCACGGTCACCGATGCCGTGCCCTTTTCGATCCTGTGCAAGGTCACCCGTGAAATGCCTGCCGCCCCTGCTGTCGCCACGGCCGTGAGCCCCAACTCTCTACGTCGCTCCTTAATCCTGCAGCCGATCACCTGCAGGAGTTCTTGGCCGCCGATTTGGAGCCTGGGCGCGGCCGCTGGCATTGGGCCCTGAGTTTCATTTCAACCATTCTAGCTTCGATGTCCCTAATGAGAAACAGTTCTTGCGGCTCGGCCCTGGGGCTGGCTTCTGGCTCGGGCGTCCTCCTGTGCCAGGCCTCCTGCCCTGGGGGCACCCTCCCCCGTCGCTAGCCTCCTGCCATGGCGGCTGCTCCCTCCCCCACCCCTTTTGAGCTCCTGCGCCAGCAGCGCCATGGCGCCTGGCTAGCCGATCTCACCACTCGCTTAGAGCAGTTGGTAGCCAGCTCAGATAGCGCAGATAGGGGCCCCTTGGAGATTCTGCTCTTTGGCTCCCGGGCCCGAGGCGACTGGGATGGCCTCTCCGATACGGATCTGCTCGTGGTTGCAATAGAGAAACAGCAGGCATCCCTCTGGGTTGATCGTCTGCTGGACGCCGGCCTGGCCCAGGACGTGGTGGCCTTCGACCAACCCAGCTGGCAAGCCCTTGCCGCCTCCCCTTCCCCCTACTGGCGATCAGTGAAATCCCAGGCGATTCCGCTTCTGCACCGGGGCCCATGAACGCCCGCCCCCAAGCTTGGCTTGCCCAAGCTCGTAGCGACTTAGATCTGGCTCAGCTCGCCTGCCGCAATGGGTTCCTTGCCCAGGCTTGTTATTTCGCCTCCCAGGCCGCAGAAAAGGCGCTCAAAAGCGCCCTGCTTGAACTTGGACTAGAGGCCCCCCCCCACACCCCTGTGCTCGGAGATTTGCTTCAGCGCCTGCAGGTAGCCGGCCTCGACACCGCTGCCTTCCAGACCCTGCCCCTGAAGGCCCTCAGCCGCATGGCCATCACGTCGCGCTATCCGATCGATGCCACTCCGCCGGCCGAATTATTTGACCGCGCTGAAACTGAGCAAGCCATTGCTGTGGCAGCTGCCGTGATCGCTGCCATTGAGGCGCTGGATCGGCAACCAGGCTAGGAATCCCATCTAGAAGACTTTTGTAGCGCGGGGTGGCTGATCCCTACTTGCGGGGGCGGTGTCCTTTGAAGACCCGAACGCCCATGGCCATCTGGCGGGCCTCCCCGCTGCGGCCCCCGCTGCCTTGCGCTGCTCCCACGCTCAGTAATTTCGCCGATGCAGGCCTGGATCGTTGCTGCCTAAGTTGCGCCCTGCGTCGCCAGAACACAGTTACGGTGATGGGGTTAGATCAGCAGGGGTGGATCACCATCGTCGCCGGCCTGTTGCTGGCGCTGATTACTCTCTTTACGTCCTACAGCCATGTCGACATCCCCGGTTTCGGCGCCATCGGCCTCAATCAGCAAGTCGGATTACCTTGCATCCTTGCCTCGCTGGCGGCGTTGGTTGTCGATGCTCAACTGGCGACCCGTCGTCGAATACGAGATCAGAGAGATCGAGTTCAAGCACAGGAGGATCGCGCACGAGCAGCGGATGAAGCAGCTGATGAACGAGAAAGAGCAGCTGCAGAAAGAGGACGAGCGGCTGCAGAAGCTCGACGCGCGGCTCGACGAGCTCGACGCCAAGATGGCTGCACTCTGGCCCAGCTCGACTTCCAACTCAATCCAGGACCGTCCACCCGCCAGCGACTCGCAGACATGATCGCCCTGATCCGCGAATACGGCGAACCGGCCTAATCGCTGATGCTTGCCCCCCTCACTTTCGAGCTTGGAGAAGATCGCCGCCCACGGACCATTTAGGCAGTTCAGCGCCTGGATCCATAGGTGAGCGCCACCTCCCAAGTGCCCGCATCCAGGGGCACGGAGATCCAGCCCTCTCGATCGCGAGCCTGGTTGGGCCCTGAAAACGGCAGGGGATTTTCCCAGCTGCTCGCCCCAACCCGTCTCTTCTGCACCGTCCAAGCCGGATAGGCCCACTGCATCACCCGCAGCCTCCCTGGCGTAGGCGCTTCCACGCGAATCAGCCGCTGGGTTGGCCCGTGTTCAACCAACTCAGCTGAGCCTGGTTGCTTTCCTTGGTCTTGTCCTTCCCCTAGGAAAGCCGCCCAGGTTTGCTGGGGCCAGGCCGGCACCCAGAAGGTTTGCATGCGACGCACCCATGAGCTTTCGGGAATTCCCGCCGGCGAGTAGTCGGGCACCCCGGTGAGGGCGATGCGGCCATCGCCCAGGGCCACAAACCGCTTCGACAATTCGCCGGTAGGGGGCAAGGCGTTGACTCCGCCCGGGCAGGGCACCAGCGGATCGCAGGCCAGTAGCCGGTTGAGCGAGCGTCGCTCCAGCTCCGATGGGTGGTGGCCCAGGATGTTCTCCCGGAAACGGCTGAGCGAATCCACCCACAGCACAGCTACCAGGGTGATCGCTCCGAGCCAAGCCCCACGCCGCAGCAGCGAGCGTGGTTGATTGGGGCTTACGGGGAGGGCGCCAGGGGAGCTGAGCCAGAGCAGCGCCCCGAACCAGGTGGGCCCCAGCCAGCGCCAGGGGAACTGGATCCGCTGCAAGGGCACCAACAGTTGATAAATCGGCTCGCTGATTGGCAGCATCATCACGATCCCGCAGCAGGCCAGCAGCAAGCCCCAGCTAGCCAGGGGAGCGCCCTCTGGGTTGCCATGGGATCCGGAGCTGCTGTCCTCCGCGCTGCCGAGATTGCCTGCTCCAGCCCAACCCAGGCCCCGCCAGCCCCAACCGAGCCAGCGCACCAGCAGCAGCACCACGATGGTGGCGGCCTGGATCCAGAGCAGGTCCGCAATCATGATTTGCCCTGGATGGTGGGCAAATAGAAACTCGTTTCTGTAGAGGTAATTGGGGATCGGCGGCCGCACCCCCCCAACGGCTGCAAGCGCCGGCCACCAGAACGGTGCCGTGATCGTGATGGCAATCGCTGGCACCAGGCACCAACGGCGCAGGGCCTTCCAATCCGGCCGTGGTCTGATCAGCATCCCTAGCCCTAGCCCCCAGGCCAGCAGGCTCAACTGGGCGCTATTCCAATTGCTCAGCACAATTCCGGCCAAGGCCAGGCTGGCGATTGCCAGGCCCCAAAGCCGCCTGCGTTCCAGCCCCAACCAACCCAGGGCCAGCCACCAGAGCAGCAGCTGCCCCATCGCCTCGGGCCACGCCCCCCGGATGGTGACGTTCACGAACAGATAGGGGTTCAGCGCCGCCAGGGTCACCAGCAGCCATCGCCAACGCCCTGGCTGCAGCCACAGCCGGGCCAGGCAGGCAGCGCCCAGGTTGTTCAGCACCAGTAGCAGCAGCAGGGCCAGCTCCAGGGCCCGAGCCGCTGGAATCCCTAAGGCAATTGGGATCCCCGCCATCAGCCGAAATAGGGGTGGATAGAGCTGCAGGGCGGCGCTGCCGGCCCCGGCCCAGTTCAAGTCACTCCAGAGCGGCCATAGCCAACCGCCCCGAATCTGCTGGGCCCAGGCGGCCGCCCAGCCCAGGTGAATCAAGCCATCGGGGGTGTCGATCGGCACCCCCAGCAGGCCGATCGGCAGCCAGAGCAGCAGGGCCAGGCCCAGGGCAAAGCCAATCAGCCCTGCTCCAGATCGTCCAAGGGATCCCCAGCCTGATCGCCCCAATGCCAGCTGCAAGGTCACTGAACCGCTCCTGCCATTCTGATGGCATGCGGATGGCCCTTTTCCTCGACAATCGCTGCTTCCTTGCCTTGGGAGCCCTGCCCCGGCCCAGCCTGGGCAATCCCGGCATCGGTGGCACCGAGTATGAGTTCCTGGCCCTGGCCGAACTGCTGCTGGCCGCCGGTCTTGATCTCCGGCTGCTGCTCACCGTTTCCCAGTCGATTGCCGGGGTGCCTGCCGAGGCCATCACCGTGGTGCCGTCCTTGGGGGATGGGCTCCAGGCGGCGGTGCAAGCCGGGGCAAACCTGCTGATCTTCCGTCCAGGCTTTGCATCCGAGGCCGATTGGCCCGCCCTCGAGAGCTCCCCCATTCCCCTGGTGGCCTGGCTGAGCAACCTCGGTTGCCATGAGCAGGGCCGCTATGAAGCCCTCAAGGCCCTGCGCCATTGGGTCCTGCTCAGTGGGCCCCAGCTCGATTACTTCCGCCATAGCCGGCTGGCCCACCAGGCGGTGGTGATTCCCTATGTGGTGGCCGTGCCCCCGGGGCGGGGGGGCCCCCGCTCTCAGCAGCAGGCCGCCCAGGCTTCTGATCTGGCCTACGTGGGTGCAATCACGCCGTTTAAGGGCTTTGATCGGCTTGCCAGCCAGTGGGAGTGGATTGCGGACCGCTGTCCCCAGGCTCGCCTGCGTGTCTTTGGCGGCGCCAACCTTTATGGAGGCGGTGATGCCGCTGCCCAAGCAAGCGCCGGCCATTCGCCCCAGCCCCTCACCCCCTACGAACAGCATTGCCGCCAGATCCTGAGGCGCGGCCGCCATAGCGATCGGGTGCTGTTTGAAGGCAGCCAGGGCTTGGAGCGCTACGACGCCCTAGCCCAGGTGGCCGTGGGGGTGGTCAACCCCAGCGGCGTCGATGAAACCTTTTGCCTCAGCGCGGCCGAATTCAATGCCTGCGGCATTCCGGTGGTCACGGCCCGCCGCCATGCCCTGATCAGCACCGTGCCTGAAGGGATTGCAGGCCTATTGGCAGACAATGACCAGGAGTTGGCCCGCTATTGCGTCGAGCTGCTCACCGATCCCCAGCGGGCTTGGCAGCTGGGCGCCCAGGGGGAGGCCCATGTCCAGCGCCGCTATGGACCCGAGGCGGTGCTGGCGTCTTGGCAGCAGTTGTTTGAAGAGGTGGTGCAAGACCGGCCTGCCGTAGCGCTGGCGCCCCAGAGCCCCTGGTGGCATGAAAACCGCTGGTTGCGCCAGCTTTGGGGTGCCGGTCTCGCCTTGCCCGGTTGGCCGTCCTGGCCCGTGTTCAAGCAGGCGGTGAAAGCCCTGCTCCAGGGAGGTTCGGGGGCAATCCAGCCCCGGGCCGTCGGCCTGCTCACGGGCTTAATCGCCCTGCTGGTCTGGGCCTTGCTGGTGTTCGGCAAGTACGGCGGCAACCCCACCGGCCTGGCCCGCATCGGCGACCAGCTGCCCCTTTCCCCCATGCTCCAGGGCGCCGATCTGGTGATCCTGGCCGGCAAGCGCGGCAACGATGGCCAGCAATTCCTCAGCCTGGCCCTCGATCCCCTCCAGCAGCTGCCTGGCACCAGCGCCGCCCTCGACAACCCGATCTACCGGGGCAAACGCCTGCTCTATCCCCTGCTGGCCTGGCTGGTGGGCTTGGGCCAGCCGGCCCTGATCCCCTGGAGCCTGGGCCTGATCAATGTCGCCCTAATCGGCTGTTGTGGCGCCCTGGTGGCCAGCTGGGCCCAGCTCGAGCAGCGCTCCCCCCAGTGGGGCCTGGCCGTGTTGGCCCTGCCGAGCTACTGGATCACCCTCAGCCTCGACACCGCCGACCTGCTGGCCACCACCCTGTTGCTGATCTCGGCGGTGGCCTATCGCAGCAAGCGCCCTGGCCTCTTGGTATCCAGCCTGTCGGTGGCCCTGCTCAGCCGAGAAACGGGCTTGCTGGCCTGGGCCTCTTCTGGCCTTACCAGCCTGAGGGAGCGGCGTTGGACCTGGCTCCTCCCCCTGGCCCTGGTGCCCCTGCCCCTGCTGGCCTGGACCGCCAGCCTCAAGGCCCGCTTCCCGGCCACGGCCGATGGCCTGCTGGTGGGCCTCCACTTCACCTGGCCCGGCCTGGGCATCGCCACCAAGGCCCTCCAGTTGCTGGGCCTTCTCCCCCTGGTTGGCGGGCCCATGGGTGGCGCTGAACGCCTGTTCGACAGCCTCTGTTTCGGTCTCTGGTTGCTGAGCTTGGGCCTATTGCTGGTCGTTGCCCTCCGGCCTGGCCTCAACCGTTGGCTGCGCTTCACGGCAGCGCTGTATCTGCTGCCGGCCCTGTGCACTAGCACCCAAATTTTGGCCCGGTTCCCGGATTACACGCGGGTGTGGATTGATCTAGCCAGTTTGGCGTTGCTTGCTTGCTTAACCATCCGTCGACATAATCTAGTCACTGGATTTGTGGGGCTCTCGGCCAGTCTTTCATTGGTCTATTTGGCCACCTATTCTTTATTTATTGCCTGAAAGAGTCGTTGTTTAGATTTAAAGCCTTTTCTGGGTTGGCTGTGCTATGGTGCATGTCAATGGTATGGTTTTAAGCGATTAAGTAGATCCCATGATTTTGCCGCAAGAGCTGAAACGCAATTTAGCGCACAAGCGAGATGATCTTGTCGCTGGAATTGATAAAAAGCGCTTTTCGCATGTTTTTGCAAATATTTTAGCTGCCCCTGTTGCCAGTCAGCTGCTGAATGAGCTGATCGCGCTTGGTAAGCCCTTGGCTGTTGGGAGAATGGGCAGAACGGAGGCGAGAATAGTCGGGGAATGGAGATATCGCAATTCCAGGTATTCTCGAAAGAGTTTAAGGCAGTCCCATGAATATTCTGGCATCTTTCCGGTTGACGCGGCAACGTTGTCTGGCTTTTCCCAAATCTATTGGAACGGAATCTCAGGTCTTGATGTATTGGCTTTTTGGCCAACTGAATTTCAGGCAAAAATAGTTAATGATCTCAAGGTGTGCCCTGCGTTGATCGATAGGCTGGATCTTGAGCCGTTCCTTTCTGATAATCCTTGGTCTTCGCAGCTTAAAGGCAAGCGGGTCTTAGTTGTTCACCCCTTTAAGGAATCTATCCTTAGCCAGTATCACTCCTCTCGGCAGAAGTTATTTGTGGATCCGAATGTACTTCCTGTTTTTGATTTGGAGGTGATCCGAGCACCCCAGTGTCTTGCTGGCCAAACAGAAGGTTTTGAGTCTTGGTGTGATGCTTTTTCTTGGTTAAAGGATCAAGTCGGCAGTAAAAATTTTGACATAGCTATTATTGGTTGTGGAGCATTCGGCTTGCCACTCGCGACTTTTTGCAAAGAGATAGGCCGTATAGGTGTTCATATGGCAGGGGCCACACAGCTGTTGTTTGGAATCAATGGAAAACGTTGGCTTGATGCTTCCGAATACCAATCACTATTTAATCAGCATTGGGTGCGGCCAAGCGGTGCCGAGCTATTTCCTGGTGTGAGCCTTGTAGACGATGCCTGCTATTGGTAGCGGTTCAAAATTTTATAGCGCATTGAGTTTAAGCTTCCAATACGTCTAACCAGAAGGCTCGATCATAGCGGGCCCAGGCATGGCAGCCAAAAGGTAATTGGCCTGTCTGTTGGTAGTGCTCACGCGGATTGAGTTCCCAGGCAAAATTTATCGCGATTTCAGGGGGGGCAACGCTGAAGGCGGGGTTGAGTCTGGGGGCAATGAAACTCCAGAACAGATCTTCGTACATTTGGGGTGTTTGGGACGTGCCGTTCGAGCGTTCTAATAGCTGGCGAAGCGCCCGTAACTCCGCCCGTAGCCATTCCCCCGGCAGGCTTTGGTGTTCATAGCGGCGAATCGCGCGATAGAGCCACCTTGGCCGAGCTAAGACCTCTAGGCTGGTTTGGACGTGCCGCAAGGACAGGCCCCCGTTGCCACCGCCAAGCCATTGCAGGGGGTGCTTGGGATTGTCGATCCCCAGATACCAAGGTGAGCCCACATAGGCATAGCCAAGGGCAGCCCAGTCGCTTAAATGATCAGTAAAAATAAGCGTGTCCAACTGGGCGATCAGAATGTGCGAGTAGGACACGAAGTGGCGATAGAAGAAGCGCGATAGCAGCATCTTATTGTAGCTTGCGATCGAGGCAAAGTTGTTGGCTTCAAGCTCAATAGACGTAATTGAGATCGTAGGGTTCTTCCTGATAATTCCTTCAATCAGCGACCTGTTCGATGGCGGGTGAATCAGGATCCAGGGGCTTTGATCTAGTGTTTTGAAGTTGTGGGCTAGGGCCAGCGCTTCATCTAGATCCAGGCTTGGCTTGTAGATCGGCGTCACCACGGCGGCCTGGTGCCTATGTCTAATTTCAAGTTGAGAGGGAATCTTTGCTGTCGCCATTGATAGCATGCCCTTTGCCTAAGTTTAGGTTGCTGTCGTTGCCCGTGTCAAGCTTGGTTTTGAGGATTTGGACTTCAAAAATCCAAGTTCTTTTGGCCTGAATCGCTAACTTGTTGCCCTAGCCAGGGAGTTCGAGCATTTGCTGGGCGGTCTCAAGAGGATCTTCTGTCAGGGCTTTTAAAGCTTGCTGAATTCTCCAAGACCATGCGCTCTGCCTAGGGGGGAGATCGCTCTGAGGCGTCGCAGATCTGCGGCAAAGTGAGCCTTGTGGTGACCGGGCTGATTTCGTAGTTGGTAGCGTTGAACCAATAGCAAAATCCGAAGCGAATGCCTGGACTTGATAGTGATTGTGGGAGACTATTTTCGATCCCTTCGCTCCCTGGCTAGCCCAGCTCCACGGCCATCCCTGTGCCTAACCCTGCAGGCGCCTGCACCCTCCTCACCGGCGCCGCCGGCTTTATCGGCGCCGCCGTTGCTGAAGCGCTGCTCAACCGCGGCGAGCGGGTGGTGGGGCTCGACAACCTCAACGCTTACTACGACCCCGCCCTCAAGCAAGCCCGCCTAGCCCGCCTGCAGGCGCTGCCGGGGGCTCAGGCGGGGGGCTTTGCGTTCCATCAGCTGGATCTAGAGAACACAGAAGCGATCGCCGCTTTGTTTGCCCAGGTGCGCCCCGACCGGGTGGTGCATCTCGCCGCCCAGGCGGGGGTGCGCTACTCGATCGAGAACCCGGCGGCCTATTTACAGAGCAATTTGGTTGGTTTCGGCGCCATCCTCGAGGGCTGCCGCCACCAGGGAGTTGGCCACCTGGTCTATGCCTCCAGCAGTTCGGTCTATGGCGGCAACCGCCAGCTGCCCTTCGCCGAGCACCATGCGGTGAACCATCCGGTGAGCCTCTATGCGGCCACCAAGAAGGCCAATGAGCTGATGGCCCACACCTACAGCCATCTCTACGGTCTCCCGGCCACGGGGCTCCGCTTTTTCACCGTCTATGGCCCCTGGGGCCGGCCGGATATGGCGCCGATGTTGTTCGCAGACGCCATCCTGGCGGGGCGGCCGATTCGGGTCTTCAACCAGGGCCAGATGCAGCGGGATTTCACCTACATCGCTGATGTGGTGGAGGGGGTTTTGCGCTGCCTCGATCGGCCCGCCACGGCCAATCCCGATTTCGATTCCATGGAGCCCGACCCCGCCACGGCGGCGGCGCCCCACCGGCTCTTCAACCTGGGCAATGCCCAGCCCGTGGCCCTGTTGCGCTTCATCGAGCTGCTCGAGCACTCCCTCGGGCGCCAGGCCATCAAGGAGTTTCTGCCGATGCAGCCCGGTGATGTGGTGGCCACCGCCGCCGACACCAGCCGCCTACGGGACTGGGTCGGCTTTGCCCCCTCCACCCCCCTGGAGGTGGGCGTGGAGCGATTTGCCCGCTGGTATTTGGACTACAGCCGGGCCTGAGGGGCCGCGCCCTCTCCTGTGGGGGCCCTACTGGATGCTTGAGCTTTGCGGTTTGAAGCCTTAATCGAAATAGCGTTTGCCGGCCTCAGTCACCCGGCGATGGCGGCGGGCTTCGCGGCGGGTGAATTCGCTCACCGTGGGGTTGGCCACGCTGGGATCGACGTGGGCGACCTGCTCCCACAGGTCCCGCGGCGCCCAGCGCACCGTGTGCTCCGTCTTGTCCACCTTGGTGACGTGGCACCAGCGGCTGCTGCCGCAGCTGGGGCAAAACAGCTCTTCGAGCCATTCGTTACTGAGCACTAGCACCGGGTAGGCATTGAGCACCAGCTTGGCCCGTTTTTCGGACATGCCCCGCTGCTTGAGCTGTTCAACGGTGAGCAGGTGCAGAAAGTATTTGCGGCCGTTGCCCTCGATCTGCTTCTCAGGGTGGGCAGGGCAAAAAAGCTCCCGCCGCTTCGGGCGTTGCCGGCGGCGGGAGCTTTTGGTTGGCTGTTGATCGCAATCAACAGTTTGAATCGGTTGCTCGCTGGTCACTGGCTTAGGGCTCTGTCCTGAACGCTGGATCTAGTGAGTTAATCGGGATCGTTTGCAATTCAGAACAGGGAGCCTGCGATCAGGCCGAACCGACGCCCACGTAGGAGCCATAAAAGAACAGGCCGACCACAAAGATCACGGCCATGCCACCGGCAGTCGCCACCAGCCAGAGGGGCAGCACCCCTTCGGTCCAGCGGGACTTCCAGGCGACGGCGGGCCGGCCATCGGGAAGGCGATCAGGGATCCGGCCGTCAGGCAGGCTCGATTTCTTGCCGCTCATCGTGAATCCTCCCGATCAGTTGAAGAAGTAGCTGGAAAACAAAATGCCGATGGTGAACACAAACAGCAGGCCTAAATAAAGGCTGGTGCGGTTTAGTTCAACCGGCAGGTTGTTGGGGTTGGGGGTGCGTTGCATGACCTTGGGCCTTAGCGGCGGGAGAACTGCATGGCGGCCAGGGCACCCAGGAAAAACACCGTGGGAATGCCTAGGGCATGGAGCGACAACCACCGGACCGTGAAGATCGGGTAGTTGCGCGGCGTGGTGGAGGCGGGGGATTGGGTCATGGCTTATTTCAGGCGCAAATCAAGCGTGCTCTTGCCTTCAAAGCGCTGACTCACGACTGGAGCCTTGCTCTCCTGGGCCTGGAAATAGGCGTCAGGGCGAGGGGTCCCAAAGGCGTCGTAAGCAAGCCCAGTGGAGACAAACAGGAACCCGGCCAGGAAGATCGACGGCAGGGTCACGGCATGGATCACCCAGTAGCGGATGCTCGTGATGATTTCGAAGAACGGACGTTCCCCTGTGGAGCCGGCAGCCATAGCAGCAAGCGTTCAACTGATTGATCTTAAGGGCCCGGTGGCTGCCGCCGGGTCTGGGCCGGCGGCTTGGTTACACAGGGACGCAGTTGGCCCGCTCGCCAGGCCTTAGCCGACCCAGCGCAGCAGGTGGCCCCGCTCGCCCAGCACAAAACCCTTGCCGTCCGGCAGGAAGGCGATGCGGTTGAAGTTGGTGCCCTGGGTCTCGCCCACCGGATCCTTCTGCCAGCTCTTGCCGGCGTCCGTGCTCACCAGCAGGGTGCCGCTGCCGCCGGCGGTCCAGATGGCGCCGCTGGGATCCCAGGCCATGTCCAAGTAGCCGAAGCCGTTGGTGATCGGGATCACCGGCTTGCTCCAGTCATCCAGGTTGCTGGCATCGCTGTTGAAGCGCATCTGGGCTCCCCGGGTCACCATCCAGTAGGTGCCATCGGGCTGGAAGCCCATGGCCTGCACCCGCTGGCTGCTGATCCGTTGGTGGGGCTGCCAGATCGCCTGGCCCGGCTGCCAGGTGGCAAAGAAGTTGCCCAGGCCCGACACGCTCACGTACTGGCCGTCAGCGTTGCGGCGCAGGTCGCGCACGGCGCCGGCCGCATCGCTCACGGTGGCCTGCCAGCTGGTGCCGCCATCCTCGGTTTGATAGATGGCGCCCACGTTGGTGGCTAGCTCGGCTGTGCCGCTGCCCAGGGCCGTGATCAGGTACGGCTCGCCGGGCAGCTTGGTGTCGAGGAACAGGCGGGTCCAGCTCTGGCCGGCGTCGGTGCTGTGCAGCAGCAGGCCCGGCTGGCCGGCGATCCAGCCCTCAGAACCGCGAAAATCAATGCTGATCAGGCGGAAGTTTTCTTCAGGAGGCAGGTCCAGGGCCCGTTCCTGCCAGCTGGCGCCGCCATCGCTGGTTTCCAGGATCAGGCGGTTGCTGCCCACCAAAAAGCCGTGGGAGTCGGTATCGAAGGCCAAATCAAGCGGGTTGGCCCGGTTCTCCAGGGCCACCGGCTGCCAGGGGCTGGCGCTTGCGACCGGCAGGCCTAAGGAAACGCAACCGCTGGTCCCCAGGGCCAGGCCCAAGGTCAGCACCAGGGAAAGGACCAGGGAGGCGAGACGAGTCGCGGGCATCGGCGCAGGCATCAACGCAGGGAATAGAGGGACAGGAAAAAGGCGAAAGCCAGGGCGAAGCCGCCGAAGATCAGCACGTTCTTCTGGCCGGGCGTCAGCTGGTTCACGCCTAGGCCGAAGCGGAGGTTCTCCTCAAAGCCGCTGGGTTTGTTGCGGGGGCCGATGTCCTTGAAGGCGGCCACCTTGCTGCGGCACACCGGGCAGCGGAAGCTGAGCGGATCGAGCTCGAGAAATGGCGTGCCGGCCGCAATCGCCAGCTTTTTCACCCCCTCGGCAGGGTCGTAAACGAAACCGCAGCTGCGGCACTCGAAGCGGTGCTCGGAGAAGTCTGGGGCCAGCTCCAGCTCGGCCACCGGCTCCGGTTCCTGCTGGTCCAGGCCGGGGGGACTGGCCTCTTGATCCGTGATCTCGTCGCTCACCGACCCCTCTGCGCGTGATCAAACTCTAGTCAAGCCAGGGCTGAGGCCGTTTCGCAGGCCTGCAGGCCGGTCGGTGTCCGGCTGCCCATCGGCGCCCGGGGCGGGGGCCCAGGCCTCGCTTGCGGGTGTCAGACTGACCTCCAGGTTGGACTGGGCTGCTTTTGTTCGTTCTTGACGGCTACGACGCCTTTTTGGGCTTCCTGCTGATCGCGGCGGCCGTGCCCGTGCTGGCGCTGGTTACCAACAAGCTGGTGGCCCCCAAGTCCCGCACCGGCGAACGGGACCTCACCTACGAATCGGGCATGGAGCCGATTGGTGGCGCCTGGATCCAGTTCAACATTCGCTACTACATGTTTGCCCTGGTCTTCGTCATCTTCGACGTGGAGACCGTGTTCCTCTACCCCTGGGCCGTGGCCTTCCATCGCCTGGGCCTGCTCGCCTTCATCGAAGCCCTGGTGTTCATCACCATCCTGGTGGTGGCCCTGGCCTACGCCTGGCGCAAGGGCGCCCTCGAGTGGAGCTGAACCCCTAGATCCATGACCCTCACCCCCACCAGCCCCGCCGGTTCCCCCAGCTCCTTGAGCACGGCCGAACCCGCCTCGATTGCCGCCCTGCGCGACCTGCGGGCCTCCACCTGCAACCCCGTCGGCGCCCCCACGGTCACGGCCGAGCTGTCCGAGAACATCATTCTCACCAGCCTCGACGACCTGCACAACTGGGCCCGGCTCAGCAGCCTCTGGCCCCTGCTCTACGGCACGGCCTGCTGCTTCATCGAGTTCGCCGCCCTGCTGGGCTCCCGTTTCGACTTCGACCGCTTCGGCCTGGTGCCCCGCTCCAGCCCGCGCCAGGCCGACCTGCTGATCGTGGCCGGCACCGTGACCATGAAGATGGCCCCGGCCATGGTGCGGCTCTATGAGCAGATGCCCGAGCCCAAGTACGTGATCGCCATGGGCGCCTGCACGATCACCGGCGGCATGTTCTCCGCCGACTCGACCACGGCCGTGCGTGGCGTTGACAAGTTGATCCCGGTGGACCTCTACATGCCCGGCTGCCCGCCCCGGCCCGAGGCGATTTTTGATGCGGTGATCAAGCTGCGCAAAAAGGTCGGCAACGAATCCCTGGCCGAACGGGGCAACCTGCTCCCCACCCACCGCTACTGCACGGTGCCCCACCAGCTCAAGGCGGTGCAGCCGGTGGTGACGGGGGCCTACCTGCGCGCCGAAACCCAGCGGGCGGCCCTGGCTGCGGCGGCTGGCCAGCCCCTAGACCTCAGCCAGCCAGCGTCCGAGCCCGTCCCCCTGCCGGCCCAAACCCTGCCCCTGCAAGCCGCCCCCCGCCAAGGTCAAGCCGATGCCTGAGCCCACCAACCCTGAAGCGGGCGCTCTCGCCGCCACCACTGCCCCCGGGTCCACCGCCGCTGGGACTACCGCAGAGGCCATCACCGTGGCCGAGCCTGGGCCGGTGAGCCGTTGGCTTAGTTCCCAGGGGTTTGGGCACCAAGGTCTCGAGCCCGACCACCTCGGCATCGAGACCCTGGGTGTGGAGCCCCTGTTTCTGCCAGTGATCGTTGCTGCCCTTAAGGCCAGTGGCTTTGATTACCTGCAATGTCAGGGCGGCTACGACGAGGGGCCCGGCGGCCGCCTGGTGAGCTTCTACGAGCTGGTGAAACTGGCCGTTCTGGCCGACCAGATCGCCCTAGCCAGTGATCCCGCCGGCACCTGCAACGCCCTGCCCGCCACGGCCCGGCCCGAGCAGGTGCGGCTCAAGGTGTTCCTCGAGCGCGATGGCGACCTCACGATCCCCAGCCTCTATGGGCTCTTCCGTGGCGCCGACTGGCAGGAGCGCGAAACCTTCGATATGTACGGCATCCACTACGCCGGCCATCCCCATCCCAAGCGCCTGTTGATGCCCGAGGACTGGAAGGGCTACCCCCTGCGCAAGGACTACGTGCAGCCCGATTTCTACGAGCTCCAGGACGCCTACTAGGACTTTTGGCGTTTGTCGCGGCATTGGCGGCGATAGAAGCGCATCACGGCCAGGGCGACGCTGCGGGGGTCGTGGCGCAGGGTGGCGCTGGGCCGGGCCCCCTGCAGGGGCGCCAGCATCACGTCGTAGCCATCGGCCTTGAGTTGGCGGGTGCCGCAGAGCACCGGTTCAGCTCCGCGCAGGCGGTAGTTCTCGACCAGGGGGCCATGGGCCAGCACTTCCTGGGCCAGCACGGCCGTGAACAGGCGTTCGCCCACCCCCAGGCTGGCCAGCTGGGCCTCAATCGCCCGCAGGTGGCCCTGCACATCGAGGCCGTCGGTTTCGCCAGGCTGGGTCATCAGGTTGCAGATGTAGAGCCGGGGCGCCTTGCTGCGCCGGATCGCCTCCACCAGCTCGGGCACCAGCAGGTTCGGTAGTAGCGACGTGTAGAGGCTGCCCGGACCCAGCAGGATCAAATCGGCGTGGGCAATGGCTTCCAGGGCCCGGGGCAGGGCCGGCGGCCGCTCCGGGATGCAGCCGAGGCGCACAATCGGGCTCTTGGCCTGGCCAATGCGGGATTCGCCTTCGATCCGCTCGCCGTTTTCCAGTTCGGCCCAGAGGCGCACATCGGCGTTGGTGGCCGGCACCACCTGGCCCTGCACCGCCAACACCCGGCTACTGGCCGTGATCGCCGATTCCAGGCTGCCGGTGATTGCCGAGAGGGCCGAGAGGAAGAGGTTGCCGAAGCTGTGGCCCTCCAGGCCGCTGCCGGCCTTGAAGCGGTATTGGAACAGGCGGGTGAGCAGCGGTTCTTCGGTGGAGAGGGCCGCCAGGCAGTTGCGGATGTCGCCGGGGGGTTGCACGCCCAGCTCGCGCCGCAGCACGCCACTGCTGCCGCCGTCATCGGCGACGGTGACGATGGCCGTGAGGTTGCTGCTGTAGCGCTTCAGGCCCGAGAGCAGGGTCGAGAGGCCGGTGCCGCCACCGATGGCGACGATGTTGGGGCCTCGGTTGAGCTTGCCTTGGGCCAGCAGGGCATCGACGAGCACCGTGTCCTTTTCAGGCGCCAGGGCCTGCTGGATCGAGCTGAAGCTGCGGCTCTGGCCCAGCCAGATCAGGCCGCCGCCCACCACCAGCACCACCGGGCCGGTGATGCCGCGGGGCATCACCGTGGTGATGTTTTTGAGCAGCCAGTTGATCGATTCCAGGCTCCAGTAGATCGGCTTGAGATCGAGCCACACGGCGCCGCCGAGTAGGGCCAGCAGCAGGCCCAGGCCCGAGGTCACCACCCAGCGCTTCACCACCAGCCCGGGCTGCAGCCAGCGCACCGCCCGCCTCGAGCGGCTCATCAGATCCCGTTGGCGCAGGTCGCCGCGGCCGATCCAGCCGGGCCGGCTGCTACGCCGCCGGGGCGGCCGACTGGAGGCGGGCAGGCCCATCTAGGTAGGTAAGTGTTCAAACTGTACGGATGACGGGTCAGGATGGCCCCATGGATCAGAACCGCGCTGCTGAGGCTGCTGGCGCCGGCGCAGCTCTTGGAGCCGTTGCCGCTCCACCTGTGGCCGAGCTGGTGGGGCTCTCGATGGCCTGGGGGGAGCGGCTGGTGCTCGACCAGGTGGATCTCACCCTCCACCCCGGCGAGCGCCTGGCGGTGGTGGGCCCGTCTGGGGCGGGCAAATCGACGATCCTGCGCATCCTGGCCGGCCTGCAGTTGCCCACCAGCGGCAAGCTGCGCATCCATGGCGTGCCCCAGACCTATTTGCGCTTGGACCAGCGCCAGCCCCCGGATGTGCGGCTGGTGTTCCAGAACCCGGCCCTACTGGCCTCGCTCACGGTCTGCGAAAACGTTGGCTTTTTGCTCTATCGCCACGGCCAGCTGCGGGATCGGGAGGTGCGCGAACGGGTGAGCCGTTGCTTAGAGGCCGTGGGCCTTTACGGCGTCGAAGATCTGCTGCCCGGCGAACTCAGTGGCGGCATGCAGAAACGGGTCAGTTTTGCCCGCGCCCTGATCGAAGATCCCAGCCAGCCGCCCGGCCAGGTGCCGCTGCTGCTCTTCGATGAACCCACGGCCGGCCTTGATCCGGTGGCCTGCACCCGCATCGAGGACCTGATCGTGCGCACCGGCGATGTGGTCGGTGGCTCCAGCGTGGTGGTGAGCCATGTGATGAGCACGATCCTGCGCTCGGCCCAGCGGGTGGCCCTCCTCTACGACGGCCGCTTGCAGTGGCTGGGCAGCGTCTCCCATTTCGAGCACACCGATAATCCTTATGTGACCCAGTTCCGGAGCGGTAACCTGAGCGGCCCCATGCAGCCGGCGGAGCTCTGAAGTCATGCGCCGCAGTGTGCGAGAGGCGATTGTTGGCTTCACCCTGTTGGCGGCTGTCAGCGGCAGCGCCGGCCTGTGGTTCTGGCTCAAGGGCATCTCCCTGGCCAGCCGCCAGTGGACGATCCAGGTGCGCTTCGCCGACGCCGCCGGCCTGGCCGACCGCTCGTCGGTGACCTACCGGGGCGTGCTCGTGGGCCGGGTCAGCTCGATCCGGGCCACGGCCTCGGCCGTGATCGCCGAGCTGGAGATCACCAACCCCGATTTGGTCTTGTCCCGGCCGGTGGTGGCCCAGGTGCAATCGGCCTCCCTGCTGGGCGGCGATTCCCAGGTGGCCCTGCTCAGTGCCGGAGCGGCCCCGGCCGCCAGCGAACCAGGTCCCCTGGCCCAGGCCTGCGCCCCCAGCCGCATTGTCTGCAACGGCGGCAGCGTTGAGGGCCAGACCGCCCCAACCATGGCCAGCGTCACATCAACCCTCCAGGGCCTGCTTGACCAGGCCAACAACCAAAAGCTGATCCCCAAGGTGGTGTCCACCACCGAAAGCTTTGAGCTCACCGCCAAGGAGGCCAATCGCTTCATGGCTAGCAGCAAGGTGCTGGTGAGCGATCTCACCGCTGCCGTGCGCAAGGCCGACCCCACCCTCACCAACCTCAACAAGGCCACGGCCGACGCCGCCAAGGCCACGGCCCACCTCACCAGCATCGTGGCCGCCCTCGATAACCCCAAAACGATTGGTGATCTCAAGGCCACGGCCACCAACGCCAAAACGCTCACGGCCCGTTGGGATGCGGTCGGTGGTGATGTCAACAAGCTGTCGTCCGATCCCACCTTCATGGATGGGGTGCGCAGCGTGACGATTGGCCTGGGCAAGTTCTTCGATGAGCTCTATCCCGTCCAAACGGCTGCAGCCAAGCAGAAAGCCGCCAAGGAGCAGGGCCCCCAGGCCAAACCGGCCCGCCCTTGACGCCCTAGAGCACGCCCCTAGAGCTCCGACACGGCCTGCATCGCAATCGCCGCGATCGCCTGGTCGCTGGCCTTGGGCAGCTGCACGTAGCGGCCGCCGGCGGCCTCGGCTAAGTCCTTGCCCATGCCGCTGCCGATGAATTTGCGCTCGGTGTCGATCACCAGCAACTTGATGCCCAGGGCCCGGTAGCGCGAGGCCACCTGCTTCACCTCCTCCTTGAGGTCCACGGGCTCTTCGCCCTCGAGCACGGGCTGGCCCAGGGAGCGCGACAGGGGCACATTGCCGCGCCCATCGGTGATCGCCACCACCACCACCTGGCTGAGATCGCCCGTGGCCAGGGCATTGGCCCCCACCCGGGCCGCCTGGCTGAGGCCGTGGGCCAGGGGCGAGCCGCCGCCACAGGGCATGGTTTCGAGCCGCCGCCGCGCCGCCGTGATCGAGCGGGTGGGCGGCAGCAACACCTCGGCCTGCTCGCCGCGGAAGGGGATCAGGGCGACTTCGTCGCGGTTTTCGTAGGCCTCGGTGAGCAGGCGGATCACGGCGCCCTTGGCGCTTTGCATGCGGTTGAGGGCCATCGAGCCGCTGGCATCCACCAGGAAGATCACCAGGGCGCCGGCCTTGCGTTGCAGCTGCTTGGCCCGCAGGTCGCCCTCTTCCACGATCACCAGGCGATCGGGCTGGCGTAGGCGCCGGGCCTTTTGATAGGGCGCCGCCGCCCGCAGGGTGGCATCCACGGCGATGCGCTTCACCGGCCCCCGGGGCAGCATCGGCTTGACGTAGCGGCCGCGGGAATCGCTGAACACCACCGCCCGGCTGCCGCTGCCGCCGCCCTTGCTCTTGGCGGCCGAGAACAGCAGCAGGTCGGGGTCGATCGCCGTGGCCTCGGGATCGAGCAGAAATTCCTCCGGGATCGAGGGCGGCGGGGCGTCCTCGGGGTTGTCGTCTTCGGGTTCCTCCTCCTCGGAGTCGTCCTCGGGCTCGTCCCCATTCTGGTCGGGTTCGTCCGGTTGGTCGGGCTCCTCGGGGGCCTGGTCGCCCTGGGGGGGTGGCGGCGGCGGTTCCAGGGGCTGGTCGGGATCGGGGGGCGGCAGTTGGCGGGCCCGGGGCGCGATCACCAGGCGCACGGCCACTTGCAGGTCGTCGGCTTCGACCCGGTCGCGGCCACTGAGGGCCGCATGGGCGCGGGCGACCCGCACCGCGTAGAGCTCGGAGCGGTGCCCCTCCACGCCGCCGCGCAGGGCCTCCTTCACCAAATAGCCGATCTGCTCGCGGCTGATCTGCACATCCGGCAGCCACTGGCGCGCCAGCAGCAGCTGGGTGGCCAGGCCATCGGTTTCCTCCTGCCATTGGAGCCGGAAGGCGCCACTCGATTCGCCGTGGGCCAGGGCCGAGCGGGTGATCTCCACCCGTTGGCCCAGCTCCAGCACCTGGTTGGCCGAAAGGGCCATGGCAAAGCGATCGAGCAGGTGGTCGCGCACGGCCCCCTCCTCGGGGTTGTAGGTGGCGATCAGCAGGCAGCGGCAGGGGTGGGAGAGGCTCAGCCCCTCGCGCTCGATGCGGTTGTCGCCGGAGCCCACCGCCGCCAGCAGCAGGTTGGTGATGCCGTCATCGAGCAGGTTGAGCTCATCGACGTAAAGCACGCCCCGGTGGGCTTCGGCCAGCAGGCCCGGCTGGAAGATCGCCTGGCCGCTGGCCAGCGAGGCCGTGACATCGACCGAGCCCACCAGCCGGTCTTCGGTGATGCCCAGCGGTACCTGGATGAAGGGGGCTGGGATCACCTTGGTGGGCAGCAGGGCGCTGGCATCGGCGCCACTGGGGTCGCCGCCCAGGTCCCTGATGCGGCGGCGGGTGGCGGCGTCCCAGTCGCTGGGGCGCTGGGGATCGATGTTGAGGGCGGTGGGGTGCTGGGGGCCGCTGGCGCCAGCCGCCCCCGGCTCGCCCAGGTCGATCACATCAATGGGGGGGAGCAGGGCATGCAGACCGCGGGCCAGCACCGATTTCCCCGTGCCGCGGCCGCCGGCGATCACCACGCCGCCCAGGCCGGGATCCACGGCCGCCAGCAGCAGGGCTAATTTCAAGGTGCCGTGGCCGGTGATGGCGGCCAGCGGAAAGGCCCGGGCCGCGGCAGCCGCGGCACTGGACGCCGCCCTCGCGGCGGCGGGGGTTCCGCTTGCAACCATGGAGAAGCCCGGGCCCAGACACGTGATCGCCAGTCTCGCTGATCAGCCCGGGGGTGAGGGACTGGTGGCCCCCGCCAGCCCGGTGAGTGGCGCCGCCCTGCCCTGGGCCACCAGCCTGGCGATCGCCCTGGGCGCCAACCTGGGCGATCCCTTCGCCACCCTGGGGGCCGTGCGTCCCTTGCTGCAGGCGCTCCTGGAGGGGCTACTAGAGGAGCGGGGCCAGGCTGGCGGCCCCTTGGGCTCCCCGCCTTCCGGTTCCGGGGGCTCCGGCTGCGGGGGCTTGGCACGGCCCGCAGCGGCCCCCTTGGCCTTGGACCGCCCAACCCCTCACCCGCTATCCTCTGCCGGCCCCAAGCCCGGCCCAGGGCCCAGCCCCGAGCCCGGCTCCCAGCCGAGTGCGATCCGCCTGCGCTGGTCGCCCCTGTTTCGCACCGAACCGGTGGGGGGCCCCCCCGGCCAGCCCGCCTATCTCAATGGGGTGCTGCTGGTGGAGGGGGTGGGCGCCCTGGAGCCCCGGCCCCTGGAGTTGCTGCAGGGTCTGCAGGCGTTGGAAGAGCAGTTTGGCCGCCAGCGCCTGGAGGCTTGGGGGCCCCGCACCCTGGACCTTGACCTGCTCTGGTGGGGTGATCAGGTCGTGCAGGCGCCGGCGCTGGAGTTGCCCCATCCGCGCCTGCAGCAGCGCAGTTTTGTGCTGGCGCCCCTGGCGGCGATCGATCCCCTGCTGGTGCCGCCGGGCCCTGGGGCTGCTGGTGCTTGTAGCCCGGGCCCAAGCCCAAGCCAGGACTGCGGCAGCCTGCTGGCGGCCCTGCTGCCCCGCTTGCGCGAGGCGGCGCCCCAGCGGCTCCCGGGCCGCACCGGCTGGCCGGAGTAAGCCAAGCTGGCGGCAGTTTTGGCCTGCCCATGGCGCCCCTGCCGCCCCCCGAGCCCGCGCGCCTGCTGGAAACCACGGCCGCCCTCGCTGCCCGCAAGATCCGCTTCGAGCTCAACCGGGTCGTGTTGCCGATCGGCCTGGAGGCCACCTTTGGCCTGATCCGCCATCCCGGCGCCTCCCTGGCCGTGCCCGTGCTCGACGATGGCCGGGTGGTGCTGCTGCGCCAGTACCGCTTCGCCGTGGCCAGCCGCATCCTCGAGTTTCCAGCCGGCACCCTCGATGAGGGTGAGGATCCGCTCAGCACGATGAAACGGGAACTGCAGGAAGAAGCCGGCTACAGCGCCAGCCGCTGGGATCCCCTGGGGGTGATGCTGCCCTGTCCCGGCTACTCCGATGAGGTGATCCACCTCTTTTTGGCCCGGGACCTGAGCCTGCTGGCCGACCAGCCCGCCGGCGACGACGACGAGGACCTGGAGGTGCTGCTGATGACCCCCGCCGACCTCGATGCCGCCCTGGCCAGTGGCGATGAGGCCCTCGATGGCAAGAGCGTGACCGCCTGGTTCCGGGCCCGCCAACTGCTGGGGTTCTAAGCCGATGGCCCCCGACCGCTGGCTCTTCTGGCATCGCCGCGACCTGCGCCTAGGCGACAACCTCGGTCTAGCTGCCGCCGCCGCCGCCACCCCGGCCCTCACCGGCGTCTACCTGTTCGACCCGGAGTGGTTAGAAGCGGCGGACCTGGCGCCGGCCCGGCTCTGGTTTCTGTGCGAAAGCCTGCGGGAGCTGCAGCAGCGCTGGCGCCAGGCGGGCAGTGAGCTGCTGCTGGTGCGGGGCAGGCCGATCGATGTGCTGCCGCGCCTGGCCGAGGCCTGCGGCGCCGCGGTGGTGACCTGGAACCGGGACGTGGAGCCGGCGGCCCGCCAGCGGGATCGCCAGGTGGCTTCCGCCCTGCAGGCCAGCGGCCGGCGGGTGCTGGTGGATTGGGACCAGCTGCTGGTGCCGCCCGAGGAGATCCGCACTGGTTCGGGCGAGCCCTACCGGGTTTATGGGCCGTTTTTGCGCAACTGGCGCGGCCAGGTCACGGTCCGAGATGCCGCTGGCCTGCTCACCCCCGCGGTGGCGCCCCAGGACCTGGTGGGGTTAGACCACGCCGCCCTGGGGCCAGAGGCCCAGGCCCTGTGGCAGCACCTGCCCCTCCTAGCGGCGGTGCCCACGGCCGGCGAGCTCGGCCATCCCTTTGACGGCGCCGACCTCTGCCCCTGCCGCCCTGGGGAACGGGCGGCAGGGATACAGCTGGAGGCCTTCGCCGATGGCGGCGCCTCCGGTTCGGGCCATGGCGCTGCCCTGTTTGCCTACGAACCGGGCCGCAACATCCCCAGTGAGGCCGGCACCTCGGCCCTCAGTGCCGCCCTCAGCCTCGGCTGCCTCAGCCCGCGCCAGGCCTGGCTGGCCTCCGAAGCGGCCCGGCTCACGGCCCGCAGCGATGAGGCCCTGGCTTCGATCACGGTTTGGCAGCAGGAGCTGGCTTGGCGCGAGTTTTACCAGCACGCCCTCTTCCATTTCCCCGAGTTGGCCGACGGCCCCTACCGGCCCCAGTGGCGCCAGTTCCCCTGGGATAACAACCGCCCCTGGTTTGAGGCCTGGCGCTTGGGCCTCACCGGCATGCCGTTCGTGGATGCGGCCATGCGCCAGCTCAATGCCAGCGGCTGGATGCACAACCGCTGCCGCATGGTGGTGGCCTCGTTTTTGGTCAAGGACCTGATCTGCGATTGGCGCTGGGGCGAAACCGCCTTCATGCAGCGGCTAGTGGATGGCGACCTGGCGGCCAACAACGGCGGCTGGCAATGGAGCGCCAGCAGTGGCATGGATCCCAAGCCGCTGCGCATCTTCAATCCCGCCACCCAGGCCGGCCGCTTTGATGGCGAGGCTAACTACATTCGCACCTGGCTGCCGGAACTGGCCCATGTGGCCACGGCTGATCTGATTAGGGGCGAGATCGCTCCCTTAGAGCGGGGCGATTATCCGGCCCCCTTAGTGGACCATCGCCTGCAGCAGGCCCGCTTCAAGGCCCTCTACGCCGGCCTGCCAAAGCCTTAGGGGTGCCTGCTGATCAGGCGGCGACGCTGGCGCAGGCCTGGCTCTGCACCTTGCCGGCCAGGGCGCTGAGCACCTCAATCACCCGTTGCTGTTGCTCGCAGGCCAGTTCCGGGAAGATCGGCAGGCTGAGTACCTCGGCGCAGATCTGCTCGGTGCGGGGCAGGGAGCCCGGTGCGTAGCCCAGCTCGGCGTAGGCCGGCTGGCGGTGGATCGGAATCGGGTAATAAATGATTGTGGTGACACCGGCGGCCTGGAGCTCCTGCTTGAGCCAGTCACGGCAGCTGGCCTCGGGCAGGCCGTAGTTGGCACTATCGGCGGCGGGGGTGCAGCTGCCTGCGCAGGCACTGGCGCCAGGGCAGCGGGGCACCCGCACAACGAACTGGTTCCAGCTGTGGCCAGCGGGGCCCGCCTCGGGCAGGTGGATCTCCAGCCGGCTGCCTAGGGCCTGGTGGTAGGCCTGGGCCAGGCCGCGGCGGCGCTCCACCCAGCTCGGCAGGTGGGGCAGCTTCACCCGCAGCACGGCGGCCTGGATCGCATCGAGGCGGCTGTTGTAACCCAGCGACGTGTGCAGGTAGCGGCGCGGCATGCCGTGCACCGCCAGCTCACGGATGCGAGCGGCTAGCTCCGGGTCGTTGCAGGTGACGGAGCCGCCATCGCCGGCGCCACCGAGGTTTTTAGTGGGGAAGAAGCTGAAGCAACCGACATCGCCCCAGCTGCCCACCGGGCGGCCGGCCCAGCTGGCGCCTGTGGCCTGGGCGCAGTCCTCCACCACCTTGAGGCCATGGGCCGCGGCGATCGCGCAAACCCGCTCCATGTCCACCGGGCGGCCGAACAGGTGCACCGGCAGCAGGGCCTTGGTGGCGGGCGTGATCGCCGCCTCGAGCTGGTCGAGATCGATTAGGTAGGAGCTCTCCTCCACGTCCACGAACACCGGCGTGGCGCCCACGGCGCTGATCGCTTCGGCCGTGGCAAAGAAGCTGAAGGAGCAGGTGATCACCTCATCACCCGGGCCGATGCCGAGGCCGCGCAGGGCCAGGATCAGGGCGTCGGTGCCGCTGTTGCAGCCGATCGCGAAGGCCGTGCCCACACTGGTGGCAAACTCGCTTTCAAAGGCAGCGATCACGCCGCCACCGATGTATTGGCCGCTGCGCAAGACCTGGAGCACGGCCTGCTCCAACTCCTCCCCGAGGTGTTGGAGCTGCTCGGTGAGGCTGAAAGGGGGCACCTGCATGAGGACAACCTTAAGCCCCCCATCCCGCCAATCCCCCTGGGCCACTCCGATGGGCGCGCCATCGTGACGTCATCGCTGCCCCCGATCGGACTGCTGAGGATGGACCACCGCTCCGGCGCCCCTAGCCATTCCCCCGGGCCAGGCCCCCGTCCGCTTGTGGGGAATGTCGCCGTTCGCCTCAGCGCCTTGGGCTTAGCCGCCCTGATCGGGGGGCTCACGGCTTGTGTGCCGGCCCAGCAGCGGCCCAGCTGGCGGATCTATCCGCTGCAGCGCAGCCAGCCCCACGACGGCTTGGCGGTGGTCAACCAGCCCGATGGCTATGGCCTGCACCTCTGGCTCGAGACCGACACCAGTGAAAACGGCGTCTGCCGGCCCCGCTGGGTGGTTGATGGGGCCCGCCTGTTCAATGGCAATGGCAGCGCCCCCTTCAGCTCCGGCTTGGCCACCCGCCAGGAATTTTTTAACGCCGTGGCCCGCCGCGATGTGGTCCGCGCCCTGCGCCAGGAGCTAGGGGCCCTCTGCCAGGCCCGCGCCCCCCGCAGCCGCTGGCAGTGGCTGGAGCCGCCCCTGCAAGCTGCTGCCGTCAAGCGCGGCTCCCTGCCGGCGCGCGACTCGGCCCTGCTGCAAACCTTTGAGGATCCTGAGGCCCGCGCGGCGGCGGCCCGGAAGTTGGAGTCCCAAGGGGCGGCGTTAGCGCCCCAGTGAGGGGTGGCAAGGGCTGGGGGAGAATGCCCGCCAACTGATCCCATCCCATGCTCCTCGATCTGCGCGGCAAGAAGGCCCTGGTCACGGGCATCGCCAACAACCGCTCGATCGCCTGGGGCATCGCCCAGCAGCTGGCCGCCGCCGGCGCCGAGCTGGGCATCACCTACCTGCCCGATGAGAAGGGTCGTTTTGAGGGCAAGGTGCGCGAGCTGACGGCGCCCCTCAACCCCACCCTGTTTGAGCCCCTCAACGTGCAGGATCCCGCCCAGATCGAGGCGGTGTTTGAGCAGGTGAAGCAGCAGTGGGGCTCGATCGATGTGCTGGTGCACTGCCTGGCCTTTGCCGGCAAGGAGGAGCTGATCGGCGATTACTCCGCCATTAGCCCCGAGGGTTTCGGCCGGGCCCTGGAGGTGAGTGCCTATTCCCTGGCGCCCCTCTGCCGCTTCGCCAAGCCCCTGTTCAATCCCGGCGCCAGCGTGATCACGCTCAGTTATCTGGGCGCCGAGCGGGCGATCCCCAATTACAACGTCATGGGCGTGGCCAAGGCGGCCCTGGAAGCTTCCGTGCGCTATCTCTCGGCCGAACTGGGCCCCGAGAAGCAGGTGCGCGTCAATGCCATCAGCGCCGGCCCGATCCGCACCCTGGCCAGCTCCGCCATCGGCGGCATCCTCGACATGATCCACAACGTCGAAGAGAAGGCCCCCCTGCGCCGCACCGTCACCCAGGACGAAGTCGGAGCCACGGCCGCCTTCCTGGCCAGCCCCCTGGCCTCCGGCATCACCGGCCAGGTGATCTATGTGGATGCGGGCTATTGCATCACGGGGATGTGATTACCAGGCCCTGGGCGTCCCTAGGGCGTGCCGGCGCCGGGGCCTTTCGTCATGATCGGCTCAAGACACAGCGGTTCAAGGCCCATGGGCATCGGCGAAGACAGGATCGGTGAGCGGATCGGTGAGGTCCATCGCGTCACGGGCGAAACCGATGTGCGCGTGCGGCTCAACCTCGATGGCAGCGGCCGCTGCCAGGTGGCCACCGGCGTGGCCTTTCTGGACCACATGCTTCATCAGCTCTCCAGCCACGGCCTGGTCGACCTGGAGATCAGCGCCGCCGGTGACACCCACATCGACGACCACCACAGCAACGAGGACGTGGGGATCGCCGTGGGCCAGGCCCTGGCCCAGGCCCTGGGCGATCGGCGCGGCATCCACCGCTTCGGCCACTTTGTGGCGCCCCTCGATGAGGCCCTGGTGCAGGTGGCCCTCGATTGCTCCGGCCGGCCCCACCTCAGCTACAGCCTGGTGATCCCGGCCCAGAAGATCGGCAGCTACGACACCGAGTTGGTCAAGGAGTTCTTTGGGGCGGTGGTGAACAACTCCGGCCTCACCCTGCACATCCGCCAGCTCGCTGGCGTCAACTCCCACCACATCGTGGAGGCCTGCTTCAAGGCCTTTGCCCGGGCCCTGCGCCTGGCCGTGGAGCGCGATCCCCGCCGCGCCGGGGCGGTGCCGAGCAGCAAGGGCGTGTTGGAGCGGGCGGGGAGCTGAGCTCACCTGCTTCCGAACGCTTGCGTTTCAGGGGTGATGGAGCCCAACGGCCGGGGCGGAAGTCGATCCCAGGGCCGGGGCAACCGCTTCACACTCCGTTACGGGATGATGGGGCAACGCCGAGTGCCTTGCCATGACCGCTGCCCCGAGTCGAGCCTCCAGTCCCGAGGGCAGCACCGCCGCTGACGCCAGGTCGGCCCCCGCTGGGGCGGCCTACGACCGGGCCGATTGGTCCAGTGCTTTCCGCAATGTGGGCGTGGAGCTCACCGCCGTGCCGTTGGTCGCCGCCCGGGGCACGATCCCCAGCGAGCTGGCCGGCACCCTCTATCGCAATGGCCCGGGCCGGCTCGAGCGGGGCGGCCACTGGGTGCACCACCCCTTTGATGGCGACGGCATGATTGCCGCCCTGCGCTTTGATTCCGGCGCGCTCCAGCTCAGCAACCGTTTCGTGCGCACGGAGGGTTGGCTGGCGGAAGAGCAGGCCGACAAGGTGTTGTATCGCGGCGTGTTTGGCACCCAGAAGCCCGGCGGCCCGATCGCCAACGCCTTTGACCTGCGTCTCAAGAACATCGCCAACACCCAGGTGGTGCGGCTGGGCGACCAGCTCCTGGCCCTCTGGGAGGCCAGCTCCCCCCACGCCCTCGATCCCGACACCCTCGAAACCAAGGGCATCACCCTGCTCGATGGCGTGCTCAAGCCCGATGAGGCCTTCAGCGCCCACCCGCGCCTCGATCCCGGCCACCACGGTGAGCCCCGCCTGGTGACCTTCGGCGTCAAGGCCGGCCCCACCAGCACGGTGCGGCTGATGGAGTTCGCCACCACAGGCGACCAGGCCGGCCAGCTCCTGGCCGACGACTCCTACAGCTTCAAGGGCTTCGCCTTCCTGCACGATTTCGCCATCACCCCCAACTGGGCGGTGTTTCTCCAAAACGCCGTGGCCTTCAACCCCCTCGGCTTCGTGCTCGGCCAGAAGGGGGCGGCCCAGTGCCTTAGTTCCAAGCCCGGCCAGCAGGGTCAGTTCTGGCTGGTGCCCCGCGCCAGTGGCGCCTTTGCCGGCCAGAAACCCCGCCTGATCAAGGCGCCGGAAGGCTTTGTCTTCCACCACCTCAACGCCTTTGAAGACGCCAGCGGCGAGGTGGTGGTGGATTCGATCTTCTATGCCGATTTCCCCTCGATCGGCCCAGACGTCGACTTCCGCACAATCGATTTCGACAGCCTCCCGGAAGGCCAGCTCAAGCGCTGCCGCATCGATCTCAACACCGCCAGCGTCAGCTTGGAGCTGCTGGAGCCGCGCTGCTGCGAGTTCGCCATGGTTAACCCGGCCCACCAGGGCCTGGCGGCCCGCTATGGCTGGATGGCGGTGGCCGAGCGCGAGCACGGCAACGATCCCCTGCAGGCGATTGAAAAGGTCGACCTGCTCAGTGGCGAACGGCGGGTTTGGAGCGCCTCGCCCCGGGGCTTCGTCAATGAGCCGGTGATGGCGCCCTACCCCCAGGCCGCCGGGGCCGCTGGCGCCACGGTTGCTGGCGACCCAGCCGCTGGCCAACCGGAAGATCGGGGCTGGGTGCTGGTGCTGGTCTGGAACGGGGCCCGCTGCGCCAGCGACCTGGTGATCCTCGATGCCGCCACCATGGCGGAGCAGGCCTTGGTGGAGCTGCCCCTGGCCCTTCCCTACGGCCTGCACGGCAGCTGGAGCCCGGCCTGATCAAGCTGGGGTTGGGGGCCCTGTTGGGCCCCGCCCGCCCTTTGGCAGCAGCCCAGTTGGTAGCAGCCAAGTTGATCGGGCCCTTGCCAGCCCTAACCCTTGCAGCCCTGCCATGGCCTGGTTCATCAAGACCGAAACCTTTCGGCTGCCGCGCCCGCAGCTCCAGGCCCATCTCCAGGCCCACCACGCCTGGGTGGCGGAGCTGCGCCAGCAGGGCGTGGTGATCAGTAGCGGCTACCTGGTCGACCAGGCGGGCCGGCCGGGTGGGGGCGGCTTGCTGCTGCTGGCGGCGGCGGATTACGCCGCCGCCGAAGCCCTGGTGCGCCAAGACCCCCTGATCGCTAACGGCTGCGTCGACTGGCAGCTCCAAGGTTGGATCCCGGCGGTTGGTGATCTGGCTGTCGGTGATCTAGCCGTGGACGATCTGGCCTCAGCCGCGGATGTGGCGGCTGAGGGTGGCGGCGGAGAAACTGTGACCTTCGGTGATGGCAATCGCCACCACGGCATCGGGGCCGGCGGCTGAATCAACCCGGGCCTTGAGGGCGGGATCCGCATCCACCTTGAGGAAAAAGGCGGAGAGTTGGGCTTTGGACATCCGGAACCAAGGGTGGGGACACCCTTAGTGCTACTGCCATTGGCCAAGCGGCGCCGCGCTAAGCCGGGCGGGAACCCGCTGGAGGCGGCAGCTTTCAAGCCGGCTCAAGTGCCCAGCAGCTGACCCAGCCTCGGAGCCAGTTGGGCGAAGGCCCGGCCCCGGTGGCCGATATGGCCCTTGAGCGCCTTGTCCATCTCTGCAAAGGTTTGCCCCGTTTCCGGCACGAAAAACACCGGGTCGTAGCCGAAGCCGCCGCTACCGCGGGCGGCCTCCAGGATCGTGCCGGGGCAGTGGCCTTCCACCTCCAGCACCACCTCCCCCGCAGGGTTGGCCAGGGCCAGGGCCGCCGTGAACCGGGCGCTGCGGTCCGGGGCCAGGCCAGCCCGCCGGCGCTCCTGGTTGGCGTCGTCCAGGGCTGCCAGCAGCCGGGCGATGCGGGCCGGATCGCTAGCGGCGTAGCGGGCCGATTGCACCCCCGGGCCGCCGCCCAGGGCCGTGACGGCCAGGCCGGAATCGTCGGCCAGGGCCCACTGGCCGGTGGCCTGGGCCACGGCGATCGCCTTGAGCCGGGCGTTGGCGGCAAAGGTGTCGCCGGTTTCCTCCACCTCCAGGCCCTCGGGCTGGGGCTGGATCCCCAACTGGAACGCCGCCAGCAAGTTGGCGAATTCGCGGATCTTGCCGGCGTTGCCGCTGGCGATCACCAGGGTTGTCAGGCCGGCCGGCGCGGGGGTGGCCTTGGCCGACTCGCTCCCAGGGGCGTCCATTGCACTGGCGTCCATGCTCAGATCGCCTCGGCCAGCTGGCGCGCCCAGGCCAGCACGTCGGCCACCCGCTCCGGATCGGGGGCTTCGCAGTAGAGGCGCAGTAGGGGTTCGGTGCCCGAGAAGCGCAGCATCAACCAGTGGTTGGGGCCCAGGCGCAGCTTGACGCCATCGGTGCGAATCACCGCCCGCACCGCCACCCCCGCCACCTGCTCGGGCGGCCCGTCCGCCAGCAGTTGCTCCAGCCGCTGGCGGCTGGCCATGTCCTTGAGGCGCAGGTCGAGGCGGTCGTAGTGGCTGGCGCCGCCACAGCGCTGTTGCAGGGCATCGATGCGCTCTCCTAGGGGTAGGCCGCCCTCCACCAGGGCCTCGAGCAGCAGCAGGGCGGCAAACAGGGCATCGCGCTCGGGTAGGTGCATGCCGAAGCCCACCCCCCCCGATTCCTCGCCCCCCACCAGCACCTCGCTTGTAAGCATTTCGGCGGCGATGTACTTGAAGCCCACCGGCATCTCGATCACGCTGCGGCCCAGGTCTTCGGCCACCAGCTGCATCAGGTCCGAGCCGCTCACGGTTTTGATCACCGTGCCCGGCAGCTGGCGGGCACGGGCCAGGTGGTCGATGAACAGGGGCATCAGCAGCTGGGTGCTGCAGAAGCGGCCCCGCTCATCCACCGCCGCGATGCGGTCGCCATCGCCATCGAACACGATCCCCACCGCCGGCAGGCCGGCGGCCGTGGAGGCCTTCACCTCGGCGATCAGTTGCTCCAGGTAAGGCGCCAGGGGCTCCGGCGGGTTGCCACCAAAGAGGGGATCGCGGTTGGAGCGGATTTCGCGCAGCACCCCGGCGGCGCTGGCCCCGGCCAGCAGGGCGCCCAGCCCGCCGGCGGCGGAGCCATGCATGGGATCCACGATCACCCGCAGGCCCAGGCGTTCCAGCCCCTGGGAGAGGGCGGCGGTGTCGATCCGGCTGGCCAGGCCGGCCAGGTAGGTGCCCATGGCATCGAAGCGGGGCGTGGTGCCATCGATCGGCACGCTGATGCCCCCCGCCGCCAGGCGGGTTTCCACCCGGCTGGTGAAGTCGCCCTCCACCGAGCCGCCGAAGGGACCCTTGATCTTCAGGCCCAGCCATTCGGGCGGGTTGTGGCTGGCGGTGATCACCAGGGCCCCGAGGGCGCCCCGCTCCACCACCGCCCAGCTGCAGGCCGGGGTGGGCACGGGCGTGGCGCTGAGTAGGGGGTCCAGGTCGGCGCCGCGCACGGCGGCGGCAATCGCTTCGGCCAGCTCCGGCGCCAGAAAGCGGCGGTCGTAGCCGATCACCACCTCGCGGCTGGTCAGGCCCGCCGGGGCGGAATAGGCCAGCTCCCGGGCGGCGGCGGCCGCCACCGTTAGCAGGCGCTCCATGGTGATGTCGACCCCAAGGATGCCGCGCCAGCCATCGGTGCCGAACTGGATCGGACTGGCTTCTAAGGGAAGCGGCGCGGACGCCATTGGAGCTGCAGCAGGTGGGTTGGTGCTAGCAGCCAAATGGGGGCTAGCGGGGCTTCAGGGTGCCGGCCCGGCGGCAGGCCACCGGCGGGGTTCGGGCCCGGCCTAGCCCCTAGCCGCAGCAGGACGCCGCCCTAGCGTCCAACCAGGTCCTTGGCGGCCCTGCCCCTTCCCCCTTCCTTTGGCCGTTTCCCCCTTGGCCCCTTCCCCGCTCACCGACCGGCTCCTGGGTAGCTGGCTGCGGTGCAAACGGCGGGCCTGGCTCGATCGCCATGGCGATCCCAGTGAGCGGATCTGGAGCGCCCATCGCAGCCTCCAGCTCGATGGTCAGCGCCGCAGTTTTTCCAGCCTGAGCCCCGAGCGGCCCCGCCATGGCCTGGCCGCTTGCGAGGCCGGTGCCGCCGCGGTGGTGGGGGTCAGGCTCTTTGGTGTCGGGCCCGCCGGCCTGGCGGTGGAGGCCCATCCCGCCCTGTTGGTGCGGGGCGCCGGCCAAAGCCGTTGGGGCGCCTTTGCCTACCAACCCGTGCTGGCCCGCCAGGGCTACCGCCTCAGCCGCGAACCGCGCCTCAGCCTCACCCTCTGGGGCCGCCTGCTGGGGGAGGCCCAGCAGGCGCCGGTCAGCCATGGGCTGGTGCTGGCGGGGGTGGGGGCCGGCCAGCAGCGGGAGTCCCTGGCCCTGGGCAGCAGCCTCCAGCACCAGCTCGATGAAAGCTTGCAGCGCCTGGCCGGCGACCTGGAACGCTCCAGCCCGCCGCCCCTGGTCAACGACCGCAAAAAATGCGTGCTCTGCAGTTGGCGCAGCCTCTGCGACCGCGAAGCCGCCGCCGAAGGGCACCTCAGCGAGGTGAGTGGCATCGGCGGCAAGCGGCGCGAGTTGCTGCAGCAGCTGGGCCTGCAGCGCCTCGGCGACCTGGCGGCGGCCGATCCCCAGCAGTTGGCCGATGCCCTGGCCGTGCATGGCGAACAGCTGCGCGAGGTGGCCTCTGAGCTGATCACCCAGGCCCAGGTGCAGCAGGGCGGCCAGCCCCTGCGCCGCGATCGCCGCCCCGCCCTGCCGGAGCTGGCCCAGGCCCCGGGGGTGCTGATCTACGACATCGAGTCCGATCCCGATGCCCGCGACGATTTCCTGCACGGCTTCCTGCGCCTCGGCCGCGATGGCGCCGGCGGCTGGCTCGATCCCAACGAGGCCCCCTACCACCCCCTACTGGCCCTGCAGGAACAGGGCGAGGCCCGGCTGTGGCAGCGGTTGAGCCAGCTGCTGGCGAAGTGGCCCGATTGGCCGGTGCTCCACTACGGCGAAACCGAATCCCTGGCCCTGTTGCGGCTGGCCCAGCGCCAGGGGGCGTCCGAGCTGGAGCTGGAGGCCCTGCGCCGCCGTCTGATCGACCTGCACCAACGCATCCGCCGCTGCTGGTGGCTGCCGGTGTCCAGCTACGGCCTCAAGGCGGTGGCCAGCTGGCGGGGCTTCCGCTGGAGCCAAAAGGGGGTGGATGGGGCCCGGGCCCTGCTCTGGTGGCGCCAGTGGCGCCTGGGCTTTGGCGGCGCCCATGGCCGCGGCAGCCGCCACAGCCTGCGCCGGATCTTTGCCTACAACCGCGACGACTGCCTGGCCACCTGGGCCGCGGCCCGCTGGCTTCTCGATGAAGACCAGGGGCCTGACCTGGCTCCCTAGGCCCCCTTCCCCGCCCCCACTGGCGGCGCTTCGAAGGCCGCCGGTGTGCTGATCTCCAGGGCTCGCCCACCGGCCAGCAGACCGGTTGCGGCCAGGGCGGAGCGGCGCACCAGGGCTAGGCCCAGCACCACCGCCCCCGCCGGATCCGGGGCGGGAAGCTGCAGCACGGAGGCGATCACCCCGGCCCGTTCGCCGGCGGCGCTCACCAGTGCCGTGCCAGGGCTCAGGGGATCGCCATCTGGGGGGCTTCCAGGTGGAGTCCCAGCCCCGTCGGCCCGCCAGATCCAGCGCCGCAGCTGCTGTTTGACGCCGTCGTAGGTGGCGAGCTTGGCCAGGGTTTCCTGGCCCACGTAGCAGCCCTTGCTGAGGCTCACCCAGCTGGCCAGGCCCAGCTCGAAGGGATTGCAGCCGTCGTTGAGTTCGCCCGGGGAGGCGGGGAAGCCCTGGCCCAGGCGCCAGTGCTCCCAACCAGCCGGGTCCAGGGGGCTCAGGTCATCGAGCCAGGCCGGCCGAGCGTCGCCGGAGCGCAGCAACACAGCCGGGCTGCCGGCGGTTCCGCCCAGGCTCACCTCGGGCTGGAGCAGCAGTCCAGCGCCTCCCGGCACCGGCTGCCACTGGCCCGATGCGCCGCTGACAACCCCTTCTGGCAGGGGCCCCGCCAAGCGCACCAGGCTGGCGGGTTGGGGGGCGTCCAGACGCACCCGATCGGCTGGAAACAGCACCCGGTCGAGGGCCTGGTGGATGGCGGTGCCCTCGCCCTCCAGCACCACCAGATCCAGGCCCGTGCCATCCACCAGGGCCAGGGCCAGGCCCCGCAGGCGGGCCGTGGGCGTGATCAGGCAGGTGGCCAGGCAGGCCCCTGGCGCGGCCAGCTCAATCGCCTGGCTGCTCTGGCCATGCAAGAAGCGCTTGCTATCGGCACCCTCCAGTCGGATCAGGCTCACCGGGCTGGTCCAGCAGGCCGGGCTAGCTGGGCCACCCCAGGGATCGGGATTGGGGAGTGCTTGAGGGCTGCTCATGGCTGCTGGCGGGCTGCGCTGGTGGCGGCCACCTCCTCCAGCAGGAACAGGCTGACCAGCTCCAGGCCGGCGGCGGCCATGGCGGCCCCACCCCCTTCCTGGCGGTCCACGATCGTCACCACCCGGTTCACCGTGTAGCCGGCCTGGCGCAGCTGGGTCACGGCTTTAAGCGAGGAGCCGCCGGTCGTCACCACGTCTTCCAACACGGTGATGGCGGTGCCGGGTTCGGGCAGGGGCCCCTCCAGCCAGGCGCCGGTGCCGTGGCCCTTGGCCTCCTTGCGCACGATCAGGGCATCCAGCGGCCGGCCGGCCAGGGCCGCCGCCTGGGCCACGCCACTCACCAGCGGATCGGCCCCCAGGGTGAGTCCCGCCACCGCCACCGCCTGGGGCTCCACCAGGTCCAGCATCCGGGCCGCCAGCAGGGCCAGCCCTTCGCCGCTAAGGCTCACTGGTTTGCAGTTCACGTAGTGGTTGCTGCTGCGGCCCGAGGCCAGGGTGAAGTGGCCATGGCGATAGGCCCTTTCGGCCAGCAGATCGAGCAGGCGCTGGCGTTGTTCAGGGGCGGTGCTGGGAAGGGGGGGCGCCATGGTTGCCTTTGGTGGCTGGCCTTTTGAAGAGTGTTTGATTAGTTTGCTTCTTAATCCTGCGTCGAACTAATGGCCCGCCCTGTAGGCCCTAGCGCGGTGGTTCCTCCCCAACCGGCCGCCACCCTGTCCAGGGACCGTGGCCAGGGACCCAGCCCAGGCCAATCCCCTACTCATGGCCAGGATTGCTCCCGCACCCTGACCCTGCTTGCGGCACTGTTCGGGTCTGCCCTTGCCCTGGCCCCATCGGCTCCGGCCCAAGCCGGCCCGGTGGTTTGCGTCAGTTCCCTGGAAGCCCCCCTCCCGCTGAAGGGGGCAGCAGCTGCGGCATCGTCCCCCCTCTCGCCGGTGGTGGTGACCCGTTGCGGTCCCGTCGTGACGACGCCCCAGCTGGTGGAGCGCCGCGCTTACACCTGGACGGCGCCCTTCGCCCAGGGGGTGGACCTGGTGCACCAATTCACTGATGTGCTCGGCATTGCCGTGGCTGGGCGCGATGGAAACACAGTGATGGGACTCGGCTTCCCCGACCAGACGCTGATCTGGGATGCCACGGCGATCGAAACGACGAATCGGGTCTTGCTGGAAGCCCAGTCGAATCCGATGCCCCTACGCACCGCCGATGTTTTCAACGGCTACTGCTCTGGCCTGGCCCAGGGGGGCTGTGGACTGCCCGTTGCCGTCGAATCTGGCGCTCCGGCCCCCGTGCGGGGCCCCTGGTAGGCCAGCATGACCGGGGCGCTTCAGCTGGCACGCCCCATGTCGGGGGTCTAGCAATCTGGTGAATGCAGCGCACTCATAATTCGCCTTAGCCGGGTTCGATCCCCGGGACCCCCATCCAGAGCCCGATCCATGCTGTACCTGGCCCTGGCAGCACTGCTTGCCCTGCTGGCCTTCTTTGCCGCCGGGGAATTTGCCCTGATCCACCTGCGCCCCAGCCGGGTGCAGCTCCTCGCCGCCGATGGCCACCGCGGCGCCCGCTCCGTTGCCCGCTTGCAACACCGGCTGCGCCGGGCCCTAGTCGCAACCCAGCTGGGGGCAGCCCTGGCCCTGGTGGCCCTGGGCTGGGCCGGCCGCGGCGTGGCGGTGCGTTGGGATCCCACCGCCCAGCGGCCCTGGATCGATCTGGGGGTGTTTCTGCTGCTGGTGGTGCTGGCCACCCTGCTGGGCGGCCTGGTGCCCAAGGCCTGGGTGCTGCACCGGCCGGAAGCCTCGGCCCTGCGGCTGGCGCCCCTGCTCGAGGCGGTCAATGCCACCCTCGCGCCCCTTCTCATGCTGCTCGAGCGCCTCGGCGATGGCCTGCTGCGGCTGCTGGGGTTGCCGCGCAACTGGGATGAGCTCGTGCCAGCCCTCTCGGCCGGCGAGCTGGAAACCCTGATCGAGTCCAACAGCGTCACCGGCTTAATGCCCGATGAGCGCAGCATCCTTGAGGGCCTGTTCGCCCTGCGCGATACCCAGGTGCGCGAGGTGATGGTGCCCCGCAACGGCATGGTCACCCTGCCTTTGGGGGTGCGCTTCGCCGAAATGATGGAGGCGGTGCACGCCACCCACCACGCCCGCTTCCCGGTGATTGGCCAGTCCCTCGATGACGTGCGCGGCATGCTCGACCTGCGGCGCCTGGCCGAACCGATCGCCCGGGGCCTGCTCCAGAGCGACACGCCCCTAGCCCCTTACATCAGCCCGGTGGCCCGGGTTCAGGAAACCGCCTCGCTCGCTGACCTGTTGCCGGTGATTCGCAGTGGCCAACCGCTTTTGGTGGTGGTCGACGAACACGGCGGTACGGAAGGTCTGGTCACCGTGGCCGATCTCACCAACGAAATCGTCGGCGATGGCGCCGATGCCGAGAGTGCCGATGACGACCTGCAGCAGCTGCGCGATGACAGCTGGCTGGTGGCGGGCGATCTGGAGATCGCCGAACTCAACCGCCAACTCCTCTTCAACCTGCCGGAGGCCGATGGTCACCACACCCTGGCCGGCTTTTTGCTCGAGCGGCTGCAGCACATCCCAGCCCCCGGCGAGAGTTTGCGCTGGCAAGGCCACCAGTTCGTGATCGTGGCCATGGATGGTCCGCGCATCGAACGGGTCCAGATCACCGCCCGCGGCCGCGAGCCGGCAAGCTGATCGTCGATAATCGTGGCGCTGGCTCCAGGGAGCACCTCCGTTGTTCCCCCGTCTGCCGTGATCCTCAACCCCGACCCCAGCGCCATGAAGCCCGTCCGCGTTGGCGTCATTGGTATCGGCAACATGGGTTGGCACCACGCCCGAGTGCTCAGCCTGCTGCGCGATGCCGAGCTGGTTGGTGTCGCCGACCCCGATGCCGAACGCGGCCAGCTGGCAGTCGAGCAGTTTGATTGCCGCTGGTTTCCGTCCTACACCGACCTGTTGCAGGAGGTGGAGGCGGTCTGCATCGCCGTGCCGACCCTGCTGCACCACCGCGTCGGCATGGCCTGCCTGCAGGCGGGCCTACATGTGCTGATTGAGAAGCCGATCGCCGCCAGCCAGGAGGAGGCCGCCGACCTGATCCGGGCGGCAGAAGGCTCGGCCCGGCTGCTTCAGGTGGGCCATATCGAGCGCTTCAACCCCGCCTTCCGCGAACTCACCAAGGTGGTGGCCAATGAGCAGGTGGTTGTGCTCGAAGCAAGGCGCCACAGCCCCAATGGCGACCGGGCCAATGATGTGTCGGTGGTGCTGGATCTGATGATCCATGACATCGATCTGGTGTTGGAACTGGCGGCGTCGCCGGTGGTGCAGCTGGCGGCCGCCGGTGGCCGCAGTGGCGATGGCCCGATCGACTATGTCAACGCCACCCTCGGCTTTGCCAATGGGGTGGTGGCCAGCCTCACGGCCAGCAAGATGGCCCATCGCAAGATCCGCAGCCTCAGCGCCCACTGCCGCGACAGCCTGGTCGAAACCGATTTCCTCAACCGCAGCCTCCATATCCACCGCCGCACCCACCAGTCGGTGTCCGCCGACCACGGTGAATTGCTTTACCGCAACGATGGCTTCATCGAAGAGGTGAGCACCACCTCGATTGAGCCCCTCTACGCCGAACTCGAGCACTTTCTCCAATGCGTCCGCGGCCGGGAAATTCCCGCCGTCGATGGCCTGCAGGCCTCTAGAGCCCTCCAGCTCGCCGACCTAATTGAGCAGTGTGTCGAGCAACCCAACATCTGCATGACCCTCAGCGCTCCGATTTGAGTCCGGGCTGCCGCCGGCCTCGAGCCCATCTGCAGCTTCGGCGTCATCAGGCCCATCGACCTCGTCGGCCATGGTGAACCCGCCTTCGGCCAAGTCCTTGAGGGCAAGTAGTTGCCAGCGCCGGCATTGGCCCGGTGAGGAGATATAAAAGCGATCCCAGGCCTCGGCCTTGTGCTGGTTATAGACGGCGCTGGGAGTTTCGGGGTGTTCCTGTTGCCAGCCCACCCGCACCGCATGGCCGATCACCACATCGAGGGCCAGGTAGTCGTTGAAGCGCACCTCCGGGTTGGTGCCCACAAAGGCCACCAGGGTCAGCAGGGTTTCGGTGCAGAGCTGGCGGTATTCCGAGGCGTCGATCTTGCTGAGCAGGTGTTCCACCAGGCTGGCGAAGTTGCGTTCGCCCGGAGTCTTCTCGCTGAGCAGGGGGCCACTTTCGAGCCGGTTGCGGCGATCGAGCTTGTCGCCGATGACCAGGCCGCGGCAGTGGTGAAGGAGGTCCCAGATGCCGGGGTAGAAATCGCGGTGCACCTGCTGCAGGGCCCCGAGCCGCTGGCGGTGTTGCAGCCAGCCGCTACCGCGGGGGAGCTCTTCGAGGGGGTCGGGCACGTCCCAGTGCACCCGGCCGCTGACATGGAGCTGTTCCTTGCGTTGCAGGGTGGCCTTGGCCTGCTCCACGTCGGTGAGCACGGCCCGTAGGCGGCGCCGGATCGCGTGGGGGGGCAGGCTGCAAAGGGATTCGAAGGCTTCATCGGCGGCCAGGTCCCGTTCCGCCGCCAGTTCGCCAGTCAGTAGCAACAGCAATTGGCCCAGCTGCAGGGTGAGGCTGCCGCTGAGTAGGGCCGGCTCCAGCCGGGCCAGGCCATCGAGGGCGAGCAGCAGTTCCTGTTGCAGCACCCATTCGCGGCCGTCCACGCCGCTGAAGCGCTCGATCATGGCGGCGATCGCCTGGCTGCCCTGGGGCTGGCTGATCAGGGACTCGTGGGTGTAATTGCGGCCCACGATCACCTGCTTCTGGCGCACCAGCAGGTCGGTGAGGGCATCCTCTAGCTGGGGATGGACCAGGCCGATTGTGCCGGCGCAACGGCGCACCACGGTCCAATCTCCCTGGGCGAGGCCGCGGCGGTAGATCTCCTCCACCAGCACCTGCAACGAGACGCTGTCGCCTACGGCCGGTCCCTGGAGCAGGGTCTGGGGTCCTAGGCGCCGGACCAACTGCTCCAGCACCTCCGCCTGTTCGCTTAGGGAAGTGCTTCGCCAGAGCCGTTCGGCCAGATCGGGGATCGGGATCTCCTCGAGTTCTTGCTCCTCCAGCGCGGTGAGGGGCTGCTTGCTGGTGCTGGCCTGCAGCAACGGTCGCCCGAGGGGACGGACGCTGCTGTTCGCTTGGGCCTGGGCGGGTAGGTCCACCCAGCCGGCTAGGTCCTGGAGCTCGGCCAGGTTGCCCAGTTGCACCGGCACCCCCTCCAGCTGGCCGCTTTGCAGCTGGCGGCCCAGGCGCAGGAGGGCCTCGGGTGTGCGTTGGAAGGGCCCCTCGGCCACCGGGATCAGCAGCAGGGGCGGCTGGCTGTGGTGCCAGTGGCGCTGCAGGAGGCGCAGCTCGGCTCCCACCGCATCAACCAGCTGTTCCGGATCGTCGGAGAGGTAGAAGGTGCTCTCCTCTAGCACGGCCGCCAGGAAGGCCAGCCGTTCGTCGCCACAGCGATAGAGGCGGGCGGTGGCCATCGCTTCCATCCGCACGTCGGGATGGCCGCTGAGGCCCAGCTTCGGGTTCGCCCCCACCGCCGCCATCCGTTCGCTGAGCTCCTGGGAGCTGGCGACCCGCAGGCTGTTGGGGTGGTCGGCGCAAGGCCCAGGCGGTGTCACGGGCAACCCCGCCTGGACCAGGGCCTCGGCAATGGCGGCGTTAGCTGGCACCAGGGCCACCAGCACCCGATCGGCCCCTAGGGGGCTGGCCAGGCGCCGGCCGCAGGGATCGAGGTCTTCTGCCAGCAGTAGACCCTGAAGCAGCAGATCCCCCAGCCAGGAGAGGCTCTGGGTCCAGAGCAGGGGCACATTCGGGTTGGCGATCCGCACCTGGCTGCCAGGCTGGCGTCGTTCGGCACTGATGGCCGCCTCCGGCACCAGGTAGAGCTCGGGGAGTTGGGGCACCCCCTCCACATCAACGGCCAGGCGGTCGAGCTGGTCGCGCCAGCTCCAGGCCTCCTGCCAGCGCCCTTCGCAGCAGGCCGTCACCAGCTCATAGGCGATAAATAGGGGCCATTCGCATTCGATGCTCTCGAACTGGGCCAGCTCTTCGCGTTGGTAGTGGAGCCGGGTGTGGTCCTCGATCACGGTCTGGTGACCATCGCGGCGGAAGCGCTTGTAGCCATAGGCGCCGCCCAGCTCCTGGCGGATCTTCTGGCGGGTGCGCTGCACCAAGACCGGATTCTCTACCGCCCAAGCCGGGTAGCCGATCACCGCCAGGCAGGCGCTGTCCACCTCCTTGCTGGCCGATTCCCGCGGCAACAGGCTGCGCAGGGCCCGGCGTAGGCGCACGATCGCATCGAGGGGAATGAGGAGTTGGCAGCGGCCGTCGCCATGGGGGCCGTAGAGGTCGAGGCCATCGAGGGCTTCAAGGGCCGCTTTCACCAGGCCGATCGAGCTGGCATTGCGCTCCGGTAGGCCGTGGTTGCCCTTGTCGCCCCGCTCCCAGATGCCGTAGTCCGCCACCCGGTAGGCGCGGCTCACGTAGTACACGAGGTTCTGGAGGAAGTCGCGCTCGTGGCTGGTCTGCACCACCACCAGCCCCGAGCGGGTCAGCTGGGCCAGCTGCAGTAGGAACAGGGCCGTGGCATCCAGCTGCAGGTGGCCCCAGCCGTCATCGGCCACCACCGGCTCACCGCTGCTGGTGTCGAACTTGGCGTGGATCGCATCGAGGGGCGCCAGGCTGGCTTTGAAGCGCTCCACCTTGGCGGCCTGGCGCAGCATCGCCGTCAGCAGGCCGCGCATCAGCTGCAACACCCGTTGGTCGAGCTCGAAGGCCCGGGTGTCGTGGCCGCCCAGGCGCCGGTAGGCCAGGGCCAGCCCCCATACGCACTGGATCGAATAGACGCAGTCCCGCACCCAAGCATCGCCGTAGTTGCCATGCACCGTGTGGGCGGTGCTGGCCGGTAGCAGGCCGCTGATCGGGTGCTGGCGGGCCAGCACCACGGCCTCGATCTGGGCATCGAGCGCCTGCAGGCTTCGCCTGGCCTCGGCCGGATCCAGCTGCAGGGGAGCCTGGCGGGCGCCGGCGTTGGTCTGGGTGCTGCACTCCAGCTCGGACTGGGCCGGCGTTCCGGATGCGGGCGAGGAGACCATTCCGGCGGTGGCCAGGGCAAGGGCCATAGATTCTCACCCGCCGACCGTCCAGCCCTTGGCACCAATGGCGACTGCCCATCCAAGCCAGCCGGCCGCCTCTGGCCATGACGACAGCCTCGGCCAGATGACCGTGCTTGGGGTGCCCGTGGCGGTCTGCGCCGACGTGTTTGCCGCGGCTCTAGCCCTGCACCAGGGCGGCGGCGGCCAGATTGTCACCCTCAATGCCGAGATGACGATGGCCGCCCGGGCCGACCGGGCCCTGGGAGAGGCGATCGCCGCCGCCCAGTTGGTGATCCCCGATGGTGCCGGCGTGGTCTGGGCCCTGGCCCGTCAGGGCCGGCGCGTGCGCCGCAGCCCCGGCATTGAACTGGCCTGGCGCCTGCTGGAGCACGCCGCCCAGATGCAGTGGCGTGTGGCGCTGGTGGGCGCCAGCCCCGAGGTGATGGCGGCCCTGCGCTCCCGCCTGGCCCAGGACCTGCCCAGCCTGCCGCTGGTGATGGCGGTGCACGGCTACCAGGAGCCTGGGGCCTGGCCGGCCCTGGAGCAGCAGCTGCTGGCCTTGCAACCGGACCTGGTGCTTGTGGCCCTGGGGGTGCCGCGCCAGGAAACCTGGACCCAGCGGCTCCACCAGGGCCGGCCGGGCCTGTGGATGGGGGTGGGCGGCAGTTTCGATGTCTGGGCCGGCGTCAAGACCCGGGCCCCGGGCTGGATGGGCCGCTGCCAGATCGAATGGCTCTTTCGCCTGATTCAGGAACCCAGCCGTTGGCGCCGCATGCTCTCCCTGCCCGCCTTCGCCTGGCAGGTGCTGCGCCAGGGCTAGTCCACCTACAACAAAACCGACCAGAAAGTCAAGGCTTCTGGCCGTTTTGTCAACCTTCTGGCCGGTTTGTCAACGATGATAGGGCATGCCCTGAAGGGGCTTCAGGGCCCAAAAGCTAGGGCCGCCACAGTCCCGGCCTGGGCAGTCAGCTCAGCGGAAGCCCACCGAGGCCTGCCACACGAAGGCCAGCAGCAGGAAGAAGAAGGGAATGATCGGCAGGATGTCCACCAACGGCGCGAAGGCCTGGTAGGCCTCTGGCAGCTGGGCCAGGGTGTGAACAGCGGAAGCGGCCAGCAGCGCGGAGAGGGCCATTCCTGGGTGCATAGGCGATCGGTCAGCGGACCCTACCACGTGTCGGCGGCCGGAGAGTTGGCTTCCCAGGGAGCGAAATCCTCTGCAAAAGAACCCTCGGCAATCGCCCGGCCCATGGCGGTCGTGAAGCGGATCAGGTGGGTGAGGTTGTGCAGGCTTAACAAGGTGCGGCCCAGCAGTTCTTCCGTGCGGATCAGGTGGTGCAGGTAGGCGCGGCTGTGGTGCCGGCAGGCCGGGCAGCCGCAGCTGGGATCGAGGGGCGTGTGGTCGTGGCGGAAGCGGGCGTTGCGCAGGTTCCAGCGCTCCCCCTCCACCAGGGCCGTGCCGTGGCGCCCCAGCCGGGTCGGCAGCACGCAGTCGAACAGGTCAAAGCCCTCAGCTACGGCGATCGCCATTTCGCGCAGGCTGCCGACCCCCATCAGGTAGTGGGGTTTGTCCTCCGGCAGCAGGGGGCCCACCTGGCGCACGATTCGGTGCATCTCCTCCACCGGTTCGCCCACGCTCACGCCCCCCACGGCGATGCCTGGGAGGTTCATCGAGGCCACCACCCGGGCCGATTCGGCCCGCAGCTGGGGGAAGCAGCCCCCCTGGACGATGCCGAATAGGGCCTGGTCGGGGCGGTTGTGGCGGCCGATGCAGCGCTCCAGCCAGCCGTGGGTTCGGCGGCAGGCGGCGGCCACATCGGCCTCGCTGGCCGGGTAGGGGGGGCACTGGTCGAAGGCCATGGCCACATCGGCCCCTAGGGCCATCTGGATCTCCATGGCCCGCTCGGGGGTGAGCTCGATCCGGGCCCCATCCCGGGGCGAGCGGAACACCACGCCCTGGTCGTCGATCTTGTTGATTGCGCCCAGGCTGAACACCTGGAACCCACCGGAATCGGTCAGCAGCGGCCCGCTCCAGCCCATAAAGCGATGCAGGCCGCCGGCCTCCGCCACCACGGCCTCGCCGGGCTGGAGATGGAGGTGGTAGGTGTTGGCCAGCACCATCTGGGCGCCCGTGCCTGCCAGTTGGGCGGCGCTCACGCCCTTCACCGTGGCCAGGGTGCCCACGGGCATGAATCGGGGCGTCGTCACGACCCCATGGGGCGTGTGGAAGCAGCCGCAGCGGGCCCGGTTGCGGTTGCTACGGGCGGAAATCTCAAAGTGGAAGGGCGCCGCCGCTGGCTGGGCGGTCTCGCCCCCGGAGAGCGGGGTCTGGGTCGGGCCGCTGGAGCTCAAGGGAGCGCGTTGGATCAACAAGACCTGGAACTTAAGAAGGCGTCGCGCCAGGATCGCTCTGCCTGCGCCGGAGGGTTTGCGTTGATGGCTCCACCCCAAGCGCCCTTGCGGTTGGCAACAACACCTGGCTGGCTCGCCGACCTGGCCGGGGCCTGGATCTTTTACAGCGTTCTGCCGTTGCCGCCCTGGCCCCGACCCCGCTTTGAACGCATTGCCCGCTTCGCCCCCTGGATCGGCGCCCTGCTGGGCGCGATTGAAGCCCTGGCCTGGCGACTGGGCCAGGGCCATCTGCCCTTGCTAGCCCAGGTGGCCCTGGTGCTGGCCCTGGCGATCTGGCTCAGCGGCGGCCTCCATCTCGATGGCGCCATGGACACGGCCGATGGCCTGGCCGCCGGCGACCGCTGCCTCGAGGCGATGCGGGACAGCCGGGTCGGGGCCAGTGGCGTCCAGGCGCTGGTGCTGCTGTTGTTGCTGCGGGCTGCGGCCCTCGTCACGCTCGCGGCTGCGGCCCCCTGGGCCCTGGTTTGGGCCTCGGTGTGGGGGCGGATCGCCCCCCTGGTGGCCATGGGCGCCTTCCCCTACCTGCGCGATAGCCCCGGCCAAGGCGGTAGCGCCGGATTCCACCGCCGCCACTGGGCCGGTTTTGGCCAGGAGCTGCTGCCGGCGTTGCTGCTCCTCGGCCTGCTTGGCCCCTGGAGCGCGGCAGCGGGCTTGCCTTGGCAGGGCTGGCTGGGGCTGGTGCCGGCCGTGCTGGTGCCATGGGGCCTGGGGCGGCGCCTGGGGGGCCACAGCGGCGATACCTACGGGGCCTGCGTCGAATGGACCGGCAGCTGGACCCTTCTGTTAATGGCGTTGGCTCTGGCCATGCCCGGCCCCTAAATAGGGGCGACGGCGTCGCCGGGGCTGGTCGCTGCAGGCGGCGGCGCCGGCAAGGTGAGGCGAAAGGCGTTGCCCTGGTCCGGCAGGGCCGGGTCAACGGCCTGGGGTGGCACCACCAGCTCCAGGTCGCCGCCGAGCCGCCGGGCCAGGTCCCGGGCCAGGGCCAGCCCAAGGCCGCTGCCAGGGATGGCGCCCTGGTCCCGGCCCCGCACACCGCGCCTAAAGATCCGCTGCCGCTCCCCAACCGGAATCGACGCACCCCCATCCCAGACGGTGAGGCACACGGCGGTGGGCTCACCCCCAGCACCATCTCCAGCACCTCCATTGGCATCGCTGGCGAAGGCGACGCAGTGCAGGCCAATGCTGGCTTCAATCGGGCTGTAGCGAAAGGCGTTTTCCAGCAGGTTGGCCAAGATTTCGGCCACGGCTCCGCCGGCGCCCCGCCAGTTCGGCAGCTGCTGGGGGCCCTGCCAGAGCCGCCCCTGGAGGCTGGCGGTGGCGGCGGCCCGCTCCAGCAGGGG
>CAMCMT010000019.1 GCA_945875915.1 Synechococcus sp. UW140
CCGTGGGTGTACCAGGAGGTGACGAAGGTGGTGCCGGTGAGCCAACCCCCTAGGGCCAGGTAGGCCGTGGGGAACAGGAGCAGGCCGGACCAACCGACAAAAACGAAGCGGTCGCGCTTGAGCCAGTCGTCGAGGATGTCGAACCATCCCCGGGCTGAAGGCGCGCGCCCTACAGCGATCGTCATGGTTTGGAAATGGGCAGTGCGGGGCGGATTCCCGCGGGCTGAGGGTGACCGGGCGATCGTAACAACGTTCCCCGGCATCGCGAGGGCCGTCGCAACGGGCTGACATGCCAGCGTCCAATTGGTTTTTTCGCCCTCCTGGCCCCTGGTCCCGGCGCCAGGGCTTCGGCACCCTGACCAGGCCCGGCCTTGGAGCCAGTTCTGGTGGGTCCGTTAATGGGGCCGCCGCGTCCGCCAGGGGGGGAGCCAAGATGGCAGACCCCCCTGGTTCTGCCCCACCCATGGCTTCGCGTCAAACCCCAGCCCCCGCCAAGACGGGTGCCTCCCAAGAGCTGCTTGAGCAGTCCGTGTTGGGCTCTCGGCGCCTCTCCAATGTGCTGGTGGCAGGGGCCGTGACCATTGGCGGCGTGGGCTTCCTGCTGGCCAGTGCCTCTAGTTACACCGGCCTGGATCTGCTGCCCCTGGGCCAGCCTTCCAGCCTGATCTGGGTGCCCCAGGGTTTGGTGATGGGCCTTTACGGCCTGGCCGCCGCCCTGCTAGCAACCTATCTATGGACCGTGATTGGCATCGACGTGGGTGCCGGCACCAACCGCTTTGACCGGGCCAGTGGCGAACTGCTCGTGACCCGCCAGGGCTTTCGCCAGCTGATCAAGGTGGAAGTGCCGATCAAGGACATCCAGGCCGTGAAGGTGGAGGTGCGTGATGGCCTCAGCCCCCGCCGTCGCCTGGCCCTGCGTTTGCAGGGTCGCCGCGACCTGCCCCTGACCCGGGTCGGCGAACCCATGCCCCTGGACCAACTGGAGCAGGGTGGCGCCGAATTGGCCCGCTTTCTAGGCGTCCCCCTGGAGGGCGTCTGAGCCATGGCCAAGTCTCCCTTTCCCGTAACCACCGCCTTGAGTCGCCTCTTGTTAATGGCGGTGTTGCTGCTTAGCCCCTTTGCTTTGGCGGCCTGCGCCGGGGCCAAGCCCCCGGCGGCCCTGGGCTGTGCCGCCGGAACCCTGCCCTGTTTGAAGGGCAAGGCGGTGATCCTCTTGACTACGAACAAAGGAGAGGTGCAGCTCAACCTCGATGGCGACAGCGCACCGCTGACCGCCGGCAATTTTGTCGATCTGGTGGGCCGGGGCATCTATAACGGCACCCTCTTTCACCGGGTCGTGAAGGAGCCGGTGCCGTTTGTCGTTCAGGGCGGTGACCCCCTCAGCGCCAATCCGAAGGTGAATCCCGAACTACTGGGTTCTGGGGGCTTCATGGATCCGGCTACGGGCCAGCAACGCCAGATCCCCCTGGAAATTCCCCTGGCCGGTGAGGCCGAACCCCGCTACGGCGCTCCCCTCTCGGGTCCGGGCCAGCAGGGCCGCATCAAGCTTGTGCATGCCAGAGGTTCCCTGGCCATGGCCCGTAGCAACGATCCCAATTCAGCCAGTTCCCAATTTTATATGGCCCTGCGCGCCCTGCCCGAGCTTGACGGCCGCTACGCGGTCTTTGGGCAGGTGACCAAGGGCATGGAGGTCGTTGACCGACTCGTAAAAGGGGACAAGTTGATCAAGGCTGTCGTTGTGGAAGGCGGCACCCTCGTCAAGGGAAACCCCTGAGCCCATTGTGTCTAGGCTGGTACACGCTTTTCGAGCACACTGGCCTTTAGAAGTTCTGTGTTGACTCCCGAGGCGCGCTCTAGGGCCACCTTGCCGGTGCGGGCAATTTCGAGGATGCCGTAGGCCTCGAGCAATTGCTCTAAGGCCACGAGTTTGCCGGGGTCTCCCACCACCTCCAGGGTCATGGCGTCGTCGGCCACGTCGACGACTTTGGCCCGGAACGCTTGGACGAGATCAAAAATGGCGCCGCGGGTTTCGGCGTTGGCTGAAACTTTTAGCAGCATCAGCTCCCGCTCCACTGCCGGGATGGTTGAGAGATCAATCACGCTGAGCACATTGACCAGCTTGTTGAGCTGCTTGGTCATCTGCTCAAGGGTGCGGTCGTCACCTTCCACCACCATGGTGAGCCTGGAGGAGCCTGGCTTTTCGGCCGGTCCCACCGCCAAACTTTCGATGTTGAACCCGCGTCGGGCAAACAGGCCGGAGATGCGGCTCAGGGCGCCGGATTCGTCTTCAACTAGCACCGAAAGGGTGTGCTTCATGCCCAGGGCGCTCTCTTTGCCAATCCGGCCCCCAAATTACGCATCGGTGCGCAGGGTTGGGTCTGGGAGCTGCCCTAACCAGTCCAGCAGGCTGCGGTTGAACCGCTCGGGATCTTCATCGTGGGGGCAGTGGCCCGCCCCTTCGAGCAGTACCAGGTCCAGGTCTGGCCTGTGCCGTTGCAGCTGGTGTCGGACCGACGGCGGCACCAGGCTGTCGCGGCTGCCCCAGATCACGAGCAGGGGGAGGTCGAGTTGGTCCAGCAACTGCGGTGCCGTCGCCCGCCGGGGCCGCAGGGCCATGGCGATGCTCATGGCCCGCAGGGCCTGGGCCGCCTGGGGCCGCAGGGCGGGCCGGGCCACCAGGCGGCGCAGCTCTGGATCGGGGCCCTGGCCGCTGGGGTAGGCGGCCGCCAGGGCGCCATCGAGCAGGGGGGTGCGGGCGATCAGGGGAATCAGCAGCTCCAGGGGCAGCAGCCGGCAGGCCCAGGTGACCAGCCAGCGCTGCAGGCGCCGGCGCCAGGGGGGGCGCCGCTTCGGCACGGGCATCAGCAGGGTGGGATCGGCCAGGGGAGCCAGCACAACGGCCCGCACCCAACCAGGTGCCCAGACGCCACAGCTCAGGGCGACCAGGCCGCCCAGGGAGTTTCCTATTAACACCCCTGGGGCTTGCACCACCTGTTCCAAGAAGGCGGCTACCTGACGGGCCCAGAGGCGGTTGTCGAGGCGCAGCTTGGGCTGGCTGGAGGCGCCGAAGCCAACCAGGTCGAGGGCATAAACGCACCAGCCGGCTTCTGCGAGCGCGCCGGCGTTATGGCGCCAGTGGCCACTAGCGGCGCCAAAGCCATGGAGCAGCACCAGGGCCGGATCGTTCCGATTCCCCAGGCGGCGCCAATGGACGGCCAGGCCCCGCCAGCGCCAGGTCGCCGCCTCGCCCCAGGCCGCGCCTGCCGGGGCGACTGGGCAAGGGACGGGGCTAGCCAGCATGGGGGCTGAAGGGGCCAGGGGAATCCAGCTTGGCCGGTCGTTGGCCGGGCTGGGGTTTTCAGGGCTCCCAGGGCAGGGCCCCAGGCCCGGTTCCACCGGCTGCCAGCCTTGCCCTAGGCGCGGCACGGCGGTTGAACGTTCTTGGGGGCGAGGGGGCGCATGCCACAGGCACCATCGAGGAAGGCTCCGTCCGCCTCCTGGTAGGTAGCGGCTTTTTTCGACCTGAATCACGGCCTTCACGGGATTTGGGCGTGCTTCTGGCCCAGCAGCTGGCGGCCCAGCGGCGCAGCGACAGGCCCGAAGTCCCGGGCCTGCGCGTGCTGGATCTGATGGCCGGTTGTGGCATTCGCAGCCTGCGCTACGGCGTGGAAGCCGGGGCGGCCGAGGTTTGGGCCAATGACGCGGACCCTGATCGCCTGGCCCTGCTCGAGGCCAACCTGGCCGGTTTAGGCGGTGGGCGCTGCACGACGCACAAGGCCCAAAAGCTCCTGGCTAGCTGCCTCTTGCGCGAGCAGCGCTTTGACCTGATCGACCTCGATGCCTTTGGCTGTCCCAGCGCCTTGGTGCCCCTGGCCCTAGAGGCCCTGGCCTTTGACGGCGTGTTGTATCTGGCCAGCACCGATGGCCGCTCGCCCACCGGCCACGACCGCCCGGCGGCGATCCGCTCCCTGGGGGCGGCGGCCCGGGCCCATCCCGCCAGCTGGGAGCTGGCCCTGCGGCTGCAATTGGGGGTGCAGGCCCGGGCCGCCTGGGTGCTGGGCCGGGGGATTGAGCCGGTGTTCAGTTTCAGCGAGGGCCGCACCTTCCGTACGGCGGTGCGGTTGCGGCGCAAGAGCGGGCCCCTGGCGGAACGCCAGCTGGGCCTGCTGGCCCATTGCCACGGCTGCGGTGACCAGCAGGTCCAGAGCCTGGTCCAGCTGCGCCAGTGGCGACCTTGCCTCTGCCCGGACCAGGCCAACGCCAGCCTGTCGATTTCCGGGCCCCTCTGGATCGGTCCCCTGCAGGATTTGGCCAGCCTGGAGGCCATGGCCTCGATTTCAGGGAGCAGCTCAGCCAGCCTCAGCCCGGCGGGGGCGCGGTTGCTGGCCCAGTTGCGGCGCGACGACGGCCTGCCCGCCCGCTGCTGGCCCCTGGCTGAGCTGGCCAAGCGCCTGGGCGGCGGACCGCCGCCCTTGGAGCCCCTGGTTCAGGCCCTGCGGCAGCAGGGCTGGAGCGCCCAGGTCAGCGGGGTGATGCCGGCCCAACTGCGCTGTGATGCTCCCTGGGAGCGGCTGCTCCATGTAGCAGCCCATGTCGCCCGGCCTGGTTAGGTCCCCGGGGCCCTGGGCGCCGCGCTAAACAGGTAGGCGATCACGGGTTTGGGCCATGGCCTCGGAAATTTTTAGCATCGCTGCGATCTTCTGGGTGCTGATCCCGGTCGGCCTTGTTGGTGGCGTATTGCTGCTCAAATTAGAAAAGGAATAAGCCCAGTCCCCGGACGGCGATCGCGCTGGGTCCAGCTCAGCCCTAAAGTCGACCCTCCCTGGCGCCCCTCCATGCAGGTCCTGGTCATCGGTGGTACGGGCGCCCTCGGTCGTCAGATCGCCAGGCATGGCCTCGATGCCGGCCATCAAGTGCGCTGCATGGTGCGTTCACCCCGTAAGGCTGCTTTTCTGCAGGAGTGGGGCTGTGAACTGACCCGAGGCGACCTGCTCGAACCCGCCAGCCTTGACTACGCCCTAGAGGGCCAAGAGGTGGTGATCGATGCAGCCACCACGCGCCCTACGGATGAGGCCAGCATCTACCAGATCGACTGGCAAGGCAAGCTCAACCTGCTGAATGCCTGTGAGCAGAACGGGGTTAAGCGATTTATTTTTGTGTCGTTGCTGGATGCCGAGAAGCACCGCAATGTGCCCTTGATGGACATCAAATACTGCACCGAGCAGCTGCTACTGGCCTCTGATTTCGACTACACGATTTTGCGTTGCGTTGCCTTTATGCAAGGCGTAATCGGCCAATTCGCCATCCCCGTGCTGGAAAGCCAAACGGTATGGGTGAGTGGCACGCCCACGCCGATTGCCTATATGAATACCCAGGATGTGGCCCGCTTTGCTGTGGCTTCCCTGGAACGCCCTGAAACCAGTCGCCAGGCGCTGCCGGTGGTCGGCCCCCGGGCCTGGACCACCAGTGAGGTGACCCAGCTGTGCGAAAAGTTCAGCGGCAGAACGGCCCGTATCTTCCGGGTGCAGCCCGTGCTGATCGGCTTGATGCGGGGGGTGGCCAACTTCTTTGAAGCCAGCCTGAATGTGGCCGATCGCCTGGCCTTTGACGCCGTGACGGGCGGGGGCGTGACCCTTTCGGCGCCGATGGAGGACAGCTATAACTCTTTTGGTCTCGATCCCGGCGAGACCACGGGCCTGGAGGCCTACTTGCAGGAGTACTACTCCACGATCCTGCGCCGCCTGCGGGAGTTGGATGCTGACCTCGACAAGGACGCCAAGAAAAAGCTTCCCTTCTAACCAGGGCAAGGTCCCCGGGGAATTTGAGCCAGGGATTTAGTCTTTTTGTACTACTTTGCTGTAGTATGGCCGGCTTGCGCCACTTTTAGCCATGTCTGTTGCCCAGATCAAAAATTTGCAGCGCCGCTTCGCCAATCTGGAGCAGGAGGCGGTGGATGAGATCAACCGGGCCTGCGGCCACGAGCTCTGGCAGAGCCTGGGCTTTGATGCCCTCGATAGCCTGGAAGATGGCGATCGCCGCGCCCGGGCCAACTACTACTACGGCCAGTTGCAGGCCGTGCGGGAATTGAAAAGCTGCCTTTAACCCCCCCAGGCCTGGAGCCCTAGGGGTTTTGGGTCAGGGCTTTCAGCTCAGCACCGCTATGCAATCGATCTCCACCCGGCCTCCTTTGGGCAGGGCGGCCACCTGCACGCAGGCCCGGGCTGGAGAGACGCCCGCGCCGAAGACCTCGGCGTAGAGGGCATTGACCTTGGCGAAATCGGCCAGATCGGCCAGAAACACCGTGGTGCGGACGACCTGCCGGGGGCTGCAGCCGGCGGCGGCTAGCACCGCCTGCAGGTTTGTCAGTACCTGGCGGGTTTCCGCCTCCACATCGCCCGAGCCCACCATCTCGCCCGTGGCTGGATTAAGGGCGATCTGGCCGGAGCAAAACAACAGTCCAGCCGCCTTGACAGCCTGGTTGTAGGGGCCGACGGGGGCAGGTGCCGCCGCCGTGACGACGGCCTCAAGGCTGGGGGCTGGAGACATCGGAGCGGGGCGTAACGGGGGGTGGAACGATGTTATTGGGAAGGTTGATCGCCAGGAGCGGCCTTGGGGCGCGGCTTAGCCCCGCCAGTGGTCCTTGCTGTGGCGGTAGTGGGCGAACTCCCCAGCGTCGCGGCTCCGCATAAAAAGGTTGCTGAGTAACTCCTCGCCAATCGTGGTAGGGATGGTGGGCCGTTCGGCCGCCCGCTCGCTGAGCACCTGCTGGAAGCGGTCCTTGATGGCTTGATCGTGCGGCTGGAGGTGGTGGGCCCAGCGCAGGTTGGCCTCGGTGTATTCGTGGCTGCACCACACCCGGGTGGGCGCCGGCAGGGCAGCAAGCCGCTGCAGTGACTGCCAGAGCTGCTCAGGACTGCCTTCTAGGAGCCGGCCGCAGCCCCCGGCAAATAGGGTGTCGCCGCAGAACAATTCGCCCTGGCTTTGCTGATCCAGGGGCCCAGCAAGGGGCGGCAGGTAGTAAGCGATATGGGCGCGGGTGTGGCCTGGCATGGCCCACACCAGGATCTCCCGCCCCAGCAGGTTGAGGCGATCACCATCGCCCACCCCCTGGGTTTGGAAGGGGATCCGCTGGCGATCCGCCGCCGCGGCAATCACCTTCAGCTGGGGCCAGCGCTGGAGCAGCTCCGGCGTGCCGCCGATGTGGTCGTGGTGGTGGTGGGTGTGGAGCACGGCGATCGGCTCCAGCTGGTGCTTGTCCAGCCAGGCGATCACCGGTTCGGCCACGGCTGGATCCACCACCACGGCCTGGCCTGCTGGTGCATCGCTTGCACCCGTGCCACCGTTGCCAACGCCATGGAGGACAAACACATAGTTGTCCTCGAGCACTGGGATCAGGCTCACTTCAGTGGCGCTACTGGCGAAACCAGTTGGTAGGGGCCATGTGCCATCCCCCGCGGCCCGGGCGGGCGAGCTCGCCGTCTGGGGGTTGGCCGATCCCGCTGCGCTCGGATACATCGTTAAAGTCCATGTCTAGGCCGATCCCCATGATCACTGTCGCTCTGGCCAAAGGCGGCCTGCTTAAGGATTCTGTTCGCCGCTTTGCCGCCGCGGGTTTGGATTTTTCGTCCCTGCTGGATCCGGTAAATCGCCAGCTGCGCGTGGAGAGTGCCTGCGGCAGCGCCCGGGCCCTGCTGGTGCGCAATGCCGATGTGCCTGTTTACGTGGCCTACGGCCAGGCCCAGCTTGGGGTGGTCGGCTACGACGTGCTGCGCGAGCACGCCCTACCCGTGGCCCAACTGGTGGACCTGGGCTTTGGTGGTTGCCGCATGAGTGTGGCGGTGAAGGCCAGCAGCGGCTACCGCCAGGCCGTGGACCTGCCCGCCCATTGCCGCGTTGCCAGCAAGTTCACCCGCTGCGCCCAGGAGTATTTCGCCGCCCTCGACCTGCCGGTGGAGCTGATCCATTTGGCAGGTTCGGTGGAACTGGGTCCGATCACCGGCATGTCCGAAGCGATTGTTGATCTGGTGGCCACCGGCCGCACCCTGGAGGAAAACGGCCTGATCGCCATCGAAGACCTGTTCCACAGCACGGCCCGCCTGGTGGGTCACCCCCTGTCGATGCGGCTCGACCACGGTCCCCTGCAGGCCCTAGTGGACCGACTGGCGGCCCTGTCGGCCACACCAGCTGCGGCTGCAATCCCCACCGCTCCGACCCCAGTCCCCGCTGCAGCGGTAGCGACCTGATGGCCAGTAGCGATCGGCAACGGCTATGGCGGCTGCTGCCCTATCTGGCCCAGGACCGGCGCCGCCTCACCCTCAGCCTGGTGCTGCTGATCCCCGTGGCCCTTGGGGCTGCGGTCCAACCCCTCCTAGTGGGCCAGGCCATCTCGGCCCTCCGCCACGAGCCAACCATGCCCTGGTTGGCGGGCCAGAGCGTGCCCGAGGTGCTACGGACCCTGGTGGGCCTGTTGCTGGTGGCCGTGGTAGTGCGCCTTGGCTTGCAGGGGGTGCAGAGCTACAACGTGCAGGCCGTCGGCCAGCGGCTCACGGCCCGAATCCGTGACGACCTGTTTGCCCACGCCCTCGACCTCTCCCTGCGTTTCCACGACCGCACCCCGGTCGGCAAGCTGCTCACCCGCCTGACCAGCGACGTGGATGCCCTGGCCGAGGTCTTCGGCAGTGGCGCCGTGGGCGTGCTGGCTGATCTGGTCACCCTGCTGGTGATCGCGATCACGATGGTCTCGATTGAGCCGCGGCTCGGTGCCCTGCTCCTGGCCAGCCAGGTGCCCGTCACGTTGACGATCCTCTGGTTGCAGGGGCGTTACCGCAAGGCCAATTACCGGGTGCGCGAGGAGCTGGGCCAGCTCAATGCCGATCTGCAGGAAAACCTGCAGGGCCTTGAAGTGGTGCAGATGTTTCGCCGCGAGTCTTACAACAGCGCCCGCTTTGCCAGCACCACCAATGCCTATCGCAAGGCCGTTGATGGCACGATCTTTTTCGATAGCACCATTTCAGCCCTGATCGAATGGGTTGCCCTTACGGCGATCGCCGTGGTGTTGGCATTAGGGGGCTGGATGGTGTCGGCGGAGGTCATGGGCTTGGGCACCCTCACCACCTTCATCCTCTATTCCCAGCGCCTGTTTGATCCCCTGCGGCAACTGGCCGAACGCTTCACCCAGATCCAGGGCGGCCTCACCGCTATTGAGCGGATTGGTGAACTGTTTGAAGAGTCGATTGACATCCAGGAGCTCCCCCACGATGAGCGCTCCAAAGCGGCCCAGCTCAGTGGCGTCCAGCGCAATAGTGCCGGGGAAGTGATATTTGAGCGGGTGTCTTTCGCCTACCGCAGCGACAATCCAATCCTGGAAGATCTCTCCTTCAGCATCGCCCCCGGCGAGCATGTGGCCCTGGTGGGTCCCACCGGATCGGGTAAGACCACGGTGATTCGCCTGCTCTGTCGCCTCTATGAACCCCAGCAGGGCCGGATCCTGCTCGATGGCATTGACATCCGCGAGTTGCCGATCCAAACCTTGCGCCAGCGGCTGGGGGTGGTCCTCCAGGACACCTTCCTGTTCAGCGGCAACGTGGCCGAGAACCTGCGCCTCGATGCCGAGATCAGCGACCCCGAGCTGCAGCGTCTCTGCCATGAACTGGGCCTCGATCCCCTGCTGAGCCGCCTCCCCCAGGGTCTGGAAAGCCCCTTGCGCGAACGGGGCGGCAACCTCTCTTCGGGCGAACGCCAGTTGCTCTCGGTAGCCCGGGTGGGGATCCGCAACCCCTCGGTTCTGGTGATGGATGAGGCAACCGCCTTCCTCGATCCTTCGACTGAGGCGACCCTCCAGGCCGATCTGGAGCGGCTCTTGCAGGGCCGCACGGCGATTGTGATCGCCCACCGTCTGGCCACCGTCGAGGCGGCAGACCGGATTCTGGTGCTCAAACGCGGCAAATTGGTCGAGCAGGGCACCCATAGCGAATTGCGCGCCGCCGGCGGCCTCTACGCCCAGTTGGCCGACCTTCAGGAGCGGGGTCTGGCCCGGCTCTAGGAGGCCATAGGCCGCGCCGCCGGCGGCCTAGCCGGGCAGGGTCTGGAGCCAGGTGCTGATCCGTTCAGCCAGCAGGGCGGGGTCCTGACGCATGGGCAGGTGGCCCAGCCCCGGCAGCACCTCCAGCTCGTGCTGGGCGGCGTAGCCCGCCAGGTGGCTGACATAGCGCGGTTCCATCACCCGATCAGCGCTACCCACCAGCCAGAGGCTGGGCACCTGCAGGGCGGCCGTCAGGGCCGGCAGCTGGCGTACGGCACCCCGGTTGGTACTGCAGGCCAGGAGGCCCCGGGCTGCGCGCTCTTCGGCCACTAGGGGACCACGGATCGCCTCCAAAGCTGGGAGGTCGGCCATCCAGCGGGGCCGCAGGCTGATGAACGCCGCTCCGGCCTGGCGCACCCGGGCGAAGACCCGTGGTTGAAATACCCCGCCGCCGGCGGCAATCTGGACCAGCCCCACCAGTTGGTTTTCTAGACCCGCGGCGGCGTGGAGGGCGACGCTGCCACCGAGGGAATGGCCGACGAGCACCAGGGGCCGGCCAGCGGCCTGGTGCCGGGCCTGCTCCGCCAGCCAGCGGCCGAAGGAGGCCAGGGTGGGCTGGAGCTGCCTGGGCCTGGGCCGATCGCCAAAGCCCGGCAGGTCCGGGGCCCAGCAGTCCCATTGGGGCTCCAGTTCCTTCACCAGGGGCTGCCACAGCCGCCCTGATAGCAACCAGCCATGCAAAAACACCAGCAGGGGGCGTGGGGACAAGGCCGCTGCCATAAAGAGACCCCAGCCTGCAACAGCCATCGCCCCCATCGGCCAGGATCCACCCATGGTCAGCTCCTCCGACTCCAAAAGCTCCCAGGACGAAGCCCTGGCGGGGATGTACGGCGGCGAGCATCGCCTTTGCAGCACGGCCAACCCCAAGTTGGCCCTGGTGCTCAGCTGCGAGCGGGAGATCGACTTGTTTGAACTGGAGCAACTCTGCGATGCGGTCGGTTGGAGCCGTCGGCCCGTGCGCCGGGTGCGCAAGGCCCTTGAGCACAGCCTGCTCTGGGTGGGGCTCTGGCGCCATGAACAGCGCCTACCCCGGCTGGTGGGCTTCGCCCGCTGCACCGGCGATGGCGTGATCGAGGCCACCGTCTGGGATGTGGCTATCCATCCCCTCTACCAGGGCTGCGGCCTGGGCAAGCAGCTGATGGACTACGTGCTCAACCAGCTGCGCGCCATGGAGGTGGAGCGGGTGAGCCTGTTCGCCGATCCCCAAGTGGTGGGCTTCTACGAGGCCCAGGGCTGGGAACTGGAACCCCTGCAGCGCCGCTGCGCCTTTTGGTATTCGCCCTGAACGTCGGCTTCGCTGGCTCAGCCCAGGCAGCAGCAGATGTTTGGCCTTGAGATCGAGATCGGCGCCGTACGTTCTTGGCGGTTAAGGCCCTTTGTTGCGCCCTATCCGTAGAAACTCCTATTGCAACTCCAGGCCGGTTGATCGATTGTGATTGGGACGGGATTCGGAGGCTCCATTGATGGAAGATACCCCCCCTCAGCATCACCTAGGAGTGAACTGACGCTGCGGCCCCTGCTCCAACAGTCTCACTGATTCAACGCGTCCAGGCCATTTGGTCACCCTTTGCATCGTGTCAGGTGCCCCAGGGGATGGACATTGACGCTTAAAGCCCAAGGCCCCAGGCGACGCCGTTTGTTGCTCCGAAGTGATTGACTTTCACCCATCAGCCATGAAAACATGGTTATAATTTACGAAGTCACTACTACTTATTGCTCTGTTTAATCAGGAGGAATCGTTTGCCTGCCCGGTGCCTAGTCGCCGGGCTTTTCAATGGGCTGCTCAAGCAGCTGTTTGCTAGCGAGGCCATCGCCTTGATGGATCCAATCTTTGGATTAGCGCCTGTAGCGATGGGGGCAGGGGGACTTGAACCCCCACAGCCTTGCGGCCTGCGGATTTTAAGTCCGCTGCGTCTACCAATTTCGCCATGCCCCCGACGCGATGCCCCCTGGGCGGCCACCTCCTAGCCATCCTAGATTCAGGTGGCCTCATCGATCGTGGCTCCGTGGTTTTGCCTGGCTTGCCAAGCACCGACATCCTTTTGGCGCTCGGCGCTGCCGTGGCCCTCGGCGGCGCCTACCTGGTGGTGGTGCCCCTGGCCCTCTATTGGTGGATGAACCGGCGCTGGATGGTGATGGGCAAGCTAGAGCGCACGGGGATTTACGGCCTGGTGTTCCTGTTTTTCCCTGGCCTGATCCTGTTCTCCCCGTTTCTGAATCTGCGCCTGGCAGGCCAGGGCAAGGCCTGATGGCCCCTCCTCCCGCTTCGCCCGCCCCTACGCGCAATCCCATGACCCGCGGCAAGGCCCTGATCCTGGGTGTGGCCTTTTTTGGCCTCGGGGCCGGGGGCTACGGGCTGTTCCAGCTGGCCGGCTTCGGCGAGGCCTCAGCCGGGATTGCCGCTGAAGCTGTCTTGATTCTGATCGTTATCGGCTGGATCGGTTCCTACCTATTCCGGGTGGTCAACGGCAACATGACTTACATGCAGCAGCGGCGGGAGTACCGCAGTCGCTATGAAGCCGCCACTGAAGACGAGCTCCAGAAGCGTTTTGAGGCCTTGCCCGCGGCCGAGCAGGAGCGGTTGCTGCGGGACCTGGGTCAGTTGGACGATTCCGCCGACCCCGGTGGACCGCTCGCCCCATAGGCTCACGGTCATTGCCTGCCAATCGGCCCGATGAGCGCTGACGCGATCTCCCCTGTTGCCGGAACCGCCACCTTGATCAAGCGCTGTTTTGCGCGGCTCAAGCAAGAGGGGCGCTGTGCCCTGATGCCTTTCCTGGTGGCTGGCGATCCAGACCTGGCTACGACCAGGGCCAGCCTGCTGGCCCTCCAGGGGGCCGGCGCCGACCTGATTGAACTCGGCATTCCCTACAGCGACCCTCTTGCCGATGGGCCCGTGATTCAGGCCTCAGCCGGCCGGGCCCTGACCTCAGGCACCACCCCGGGCCGGGTGCTGGAGATGCTCGCGAGCTTGAAGGGGGAGCTACACACTCCTGTGGTGCTGTTCACCTACAGCAATCCCCTGTTGAGCCGAGGCATGGAGCGCTTCTGCCAGGAGGCCGCCGCCGCCGGCGCCGCCGGTCTAGTGGTGCCAGACTTGCCCTTAGAGGAAACCGCCAAGCTTTCGCCCCTGGCTGCCGCCCAGGGCCTGGATCTGGTGCTGCTGGTGGCCCCCACCACCCCAGCAGAGCGGATGGTCCGTATCGCTGCCGCCAGCTGCGGCTTCACATACTTGGTGTCCGTGACCGGTGTGACCGGCACCCGCACCAGCCTGGAGGGCCGGGTTGAAGGGTTGGTGCAGCAACTCAAGGCCATGGGACCCACGCCGGTGGCGGTGGGCTTTGGCATCGCCACCGCCGATCAGGCCCGCCAGGTCAGGGACTGGGGGGCCGATGGCGCCATCGTCGGTAGCGCCTTGGTGAAGGTGATGGCGGCGGCGGCGGCGGCCTCTCCCCAGGAGCCGGCCCCGGCAACAGCCACGGCCGCTGCAGCCTTCTGTGCCGAGCTCCGCGCGGCCCTAGACCACTGAACTGGCCTGAGATCGCCCCTGCCTTTGGCCTGACGGGCCTCCAGGACGGGCTGGGCCCAGCCATCGCCCTGAATCAACCCCTGGCCCTGAACCAACCCTTGGTGGCCGCTGCCTGCCGGTTGGCTCTGGGGCTTGCAGCCTTGCTGGTTCTGCGCTCCTTGGCCCAGCGCCGGCTGGCCTTAAGGCGGCTCCAGGGCCAGGGGGATCCCTTTCTGGCCGGGCCGACTTTGCGCACGGCCAGCCAGCTAGCCCTGGTGCTGGTGGCGGACTGGACCAGGGCGGCCCTGCCGATGGCGGCCCAGGCCAACCAGCTCTACCAAGCCGCCTCGAGCCTGGTGGTCCTGCTGTTGGTGGTGCGGCTGATCAATCGGGGCCTGGAACGGCTGCTGGTTTCGGCTGCGAGCCGGCTGGGCGAAAATGCAGGGCTGGATCGGTTGTCGGCCCTGCTGCCGATGCTGCGGGGCGCCATTTGGCTGCTGGGCGGCCTGGTGTATTTGCAAAACCAGGGCCTGCAGCTCACGGCCGTGCTGGGTGCCCTGGCCGGGGCGGGCCTGGGCATTGGCTTTGCCCTCCAGGTGCCGGCCCGGGACTTTTTTAGCTACCTCACGATCCTGCTGGAGCAGCCCTTCCAGCTCGGCCAGGTGTTGCGCTTTGACGATGTCACGGGCCGGGTGGTGAAGGTGGGATTGCGCTCCACCCACCTGCGCAGCCTTGATGGCGAATTGGTGGTGGTTAACAATGCCAACTTATTGGCTAAAACCTTTCGCAACTACGGCGACCAGCAGGAGCGGCGCGTCCTGCAACGGCTGGTGCTGCGCCTCGACAGCGGCGCCGAGGCGGCGTCCCGTTTTCCCCAGCTGGCCGAGGCCGCCATCAGCCCCTGGTCCCAAGCGCGCTTCGATCGCTGCCACTTGGTGGAGTTAACCCCCGCTGGGCTGCTGTTTGAGCTTGCCTACTTTCTCGATGCTTCGGACCCCAATCTGGCCTTTGATCGCCAGCAGGCGATCAACCTCGAGCTTTTGGCATCCCTGGAGCGCTCTGGGCTTGCCCTGGCGGATTCAGCAGGGCTGCTTCCGGTTCCCAGGGCCAACCCGGGCCCACAGCCCTAAAGGGTCAGGGGCAGGTGTCAGCATGCCAGTGGCCGGGCGGGCGACTAGGCATGCCCCCATTCTCCTCAATTTGGGCTGGGTTGGCCGGGTTTTAAGGTTTGCACTTGTGCTGCAATCGGTTGCCATGCGCTTTGTGCTTTGGGGTCGCTATTGCGACAACTCCCTAGAGAAGCGCACGCCCTTCCGGGAGCAGCATCTGGCCGGATTGCGCCAGCAACAGCGTGATGGCTTGCTGATTACCCTGGGCCCCACCGCCGATAGCCGCCTGGTCTTTGGCATCTATGAGGCCGAAAGCCAAGACCAGGTAGAGGCCCTGCTCCACGGTGACATTTATTGGCGTGAAGGCATCTGGGTGGAGCTGTCGGTGTATCCCTGGATCCAGGCCCTTTAAATCGCAAGCCAACTGAAACCAGGAGCGGTTACCCCGGGTTGATCGGATTGGTTTGACTGGCTGGAACTCTGCTCTCGGGCTGGACAAATGGCGATGGCAGGGGCTCCCAACCGGCCAAGGCCTGCTGCCACACATAGAGGCCAACCTGCTCGGGCCCCCCGGTCCCTAGCACCTCGCCATAGCCCCCCATCTGGCCGATTCCCTGGTTTGCAATCGTGGCAATCGCTGCCGGGCTGGTGATGCCCTGGTTCTCCAGGGCTTTCAGCTTCAAGGTGCGACCGCGGCGGATGATGTTGCCCCCATGGATATGGCAACCGGCGCAGTGGACCTCAAAGAGGGCTGCTCCATCGGGACCTGTCGCGAAGGCCAGGCCGGGCCCAGCCAGCAGGCCAGAGGTCCATAAAAGGGCACTGAGGGACAGATTCAGGACCCAGCCCAGGCGGAGGATTTTGCCTGGGGATCCGGCAAGCGATTGGGCCCTATCGGTGAGCGTTCTGGCGATTTGATTAAACAGGTAAAGGGGCGCTAACAAGCCAGTCAGGCATTTGGCACAAGCCTAGGTTGGGGCCCGTTTGGGCTGGCTTGATTTGGGGTGCGACTGGCGATTGGGAGCCGGGGCTCATTCCTCTTCGTCGTTGCCGCCGGCGGGGATCAGGCGGATCTGTTTGCGACCTAGCTTGATGTCGAATTCATCGCCGGGATTGAGTTCTAGCAGGGCGGTATAGGCCTTGCCAATCAGCAGGTTGCCGTTGCCCTGAACCGTGGCTACGTAGCTGAGCTTGCGGCCTCCCTTGCCGATCTTGCTGTTGGCTCCGAATTCAACCCCTTTGGCTTCCAGCAGGGCTTCGTAGAAGGCCGTGAAGTTCAAGCGATCGGCGCCATCCTTTTTGCTGGACACATAGCCGCAGGCGCGCACGACTTCGGATTTGCCGGCGTCGCCGAGGTCCTTGACTTTGGACAGCAATTCAGATCCGGTGAGCATCGGGAGGTGGAAATTAATGGCTCTTGTAAATTACAGCATCGCCCGCTACGAAGACAATAGGCTTGGCCGTTAAGCTGCTTGTTACGTTTTCTGCAATCGGTTTATTGTCAGCGTTAGTGCTAGCCGTGGTTGTCGGCTCAATCGCTAGTGTTGTCCCCCCACCATTGCTGCCATCCTGGCAATCGACGATCCGTTTGCCATGGCCCCCATTCGTGCCTTGACGCCCGCTGATCACTCCGAGTTGCTGGCGATCTATGGCGACGCGGTGTCAAGCCAGGCTCCTGCGCTTTACAGCGACCGTCACGTCGCTGCCTGGCTGAGTCAGGTTGGTGCCCCTGGGTCTTTGGCGGCCGCCCTCCACCAAGGCAGCGGCTTGGTCAGTTGTAGGGAGTCGGGCGAGATCGAAGCCTTTGCCCTGATGGAGCCGGTCGATCGCCTGTCTTTGCTTTATTGCCGCGGCCGTTCCGCCCGCCAAGGCCATGCCACCCGCCTGTTGATCCGCTTGGAGGCCTTGGCAGCAAGCCAGAACCTGCGCCAGCTCCGCACCGAAGCCAGCCAGTTTTCCCGCCCCCTTTTGCTAAGGCGGGGCTGGAGAGTGGTGTGGATCGAAGCTCTGTTGATCAACGGCATCCAGTTTCGGCGTTACCGCATGACCAAAGCCCTCCCCACTGTGAGCTGATGGCTGAAGCCCAATTGCAGCAGTTTCTTGAGAAGGTACGCCAGCTCAATGCTTTCGTGGCCCTCAGCGAAGCCGATCCTGGCTTCCGGCAGCGCTTGAGCGACTGCGCCAATCACCAGCAGGTGGTGGATCTGGCCAGCAGCTGTGGTTTTGAGATCGCCAGGCGCTGGGGAGAGCCCCCTAGCCAGTCCAGTCAGGCGATGGTGTCGATCGGTGGTGACGGGGCAGATCTCCAGGACGTGGGCCTGGAGCTGCTGGCTGCTGGGGACAACGGTTCAGGCCAGAACCTGCTTTCACGACCCTGTCCCCCTCCAGGTCTGGAGCGCAGCGACCGGTTGCTGGGCCAGGGCCAGCTGCGGCTGGAGCTGATCCATTCCTGCGAGTTCGCCAATCCCCCGGGCTTCTGGTACGACCAGATCGAAAGCGAATGGGTGCTGCTGCTTCAGGGCGGCGCGCAGTTGCGCTTTGCCGATGAAGCCCAGACCCGCTGCCTCAAGGCGGGCGACAGCCTGTTGATCACACCTAGGCGACGTCACCGGGTTGAGGCAACCGATCCTGCTCCGGGAACCCTCTGGCTGGCTCTGTTCTGGTCGGGGTGCGGCTGATGTGGGACTGGCGCACCAGCCAGTAGGCGCTGGAGAGGGCCAGCACGGCCACCCCGAGCCCCGCCAGTTCGCCGGGGGTTTTGAGCATCCCCTCCGGCATGACGATCACCTTGCGGGCCAGGGCCGTGAGGGCCGTGATCAACACCAGCTCGATCTGCACAACATGCTCGCGCAGGTAGGCTGTGAGATTTTGCAAGACTTCCAGTGCTATCAGCAGGCCGAGGATCTGGTCGAGAAACCGGGTTAGGTGATCGCCGTGCCAGTGGTTCGCGCCACCGGTTAATAGGCCGATCAGGGTGTGCAGCAGCTCAAGAGTTGCTACGACCAGCACCACAATTAAGGCAGCGGCTAGGACCTTTGCCACTTGCCGCTCGATGCGATGGACCTGGCGCAGGAAGGGCTGGTCACCAAGGCCCTTGGTTTGTAGGCGCTCGCCCAACCGGCCGAAGAAGCCGCACAGGCGTTGGGCCAGGGGTTGCGGATTTTGGCTGCTTAGGGGCGTTGCCATTACTGGTTAAAGGGGGCGTAAATCGGTTTGGCCGGTGTATCGCCTTTGGGATTCACGATTTTGGTGTCACAGGTGATGCTGCCATCGGCGGCCGTGAAGCAGTTCTTCGGCTCAATCTTGGTTTCCGGACCGATGTTGCTGCCAGGACCGAGCAGGAAGCGTTGGCTCTGGGCTAGGCCTGGGCCGGCCAGGGCTGCCGCCAGGCCCAGCCAGGCGACCAGGGTTTGGATGAACTTGGCTGCTAGGGGCTGGGGACGGGGGACCATGGCGATTGCTACAACGGCCCCCACTCTGCCTGCCCTGGCGGCGGTTGGCCCATTGGGATTGGCTAGTCCCGCGGTTTAGCCGCCGGCTTGGCCGCCAGAGGCAGCCTCCTGACGAATCTCCTCTAGCAAGAGGTCCAGCTGGCCCAGGGAAGAGTCCAGGTCTGGGAGGAGGTCGTCTCCCCCGCTGCCTGGCTGCTCCTGCCAGAGCAGGTCGATGCCGCAGAGGCGCTCGGCCAGGCCGTTTAAGCCTTCGCGCCCATGGATCCGTTGCAGTTCCTCCAGCAGCACTGGCATGCGAATCGAGCTGACCCGCAGGGCCCGGCGCAGATCTGCCTGGGTGCGGCCGCTATGGCGCAGCCAGTCCTTAAGAAAGCTCTGGAGATCCTCCAGATCTTCGAGACTGAGGCTGGCCATCAACGCACTAGGGGAAACCACTGGTCCAGTTTGCGCTGGGCCCGGGTGCGCACGGCATCATTCATGTGGCTGCGATAGAGGCCCAGCAGGGCCGTCATCGCCACCACATCATCGCCAAAGCCAGCCACGGGAATGAAATCCGGGATCAGATCCAGGGGAAATACCAGGTAGGTCAAGGCCGCCAGCATCGTGAGACGCACCTGGAAGGGCGTGTTGGCATCGAGCACCAGCTCGAGGCATTCGAGCGCCGGGCGGGCGACGCTGCGGCCCGCCCGGCGCAGTAGTTTCCAGAGCAGGCCCTCATCGATTTCGGCGCTGCCCAGCACCTCGGCCTCGATGGTTTCCGGGGACTGGGTTGGCCCAGTTTGGGGCGGCGGGGACTGGGTTGATGGACCCATGGCGTTGCCCGTTGGCAGAATTGTTACCACTTTGGCCGCACCGAGGCTGGACGGACGGCTTTGAGGCACATCGGCTTGGCGTGGCTGGCCCGCCCCATCACCCCGTTGGGCTTGGGCCCATCTGGATCCCTTGGTAAGCACCCGCTCCCAGGCGTCCTTCCCTGGCGTCAAACTGCCCTCAATCGATCTCGACGAGACCGCTCTGGATGCCGGTCTTGCGCAGCTTGCGCAGGGCCCGTTGCACCACCTGGCGGCAGTATTCGCGGCTGCAACCCAGTTGACGGGCCACCTCGGCCAGGGTTCGCCATTCGTTGCCGCCATCGAGACCAAAGCGCAGCATCACCACCGTGCGTTCCTTCGGGGTGAGGTTGGACTGGTCCAGCAGGGTCCAGGCTGAGGCGCTGCGTTCGGCCAGTTCGGCCCGCTCCATCGGAGCCATTTCATTGCTGGGCAGCACATCCACCAGCTCGGTGGGATCGGATTTCGACTTCAGCACCCCCTGCAGGCTGACGGTGACACTGCGCAGTTCACAGCCGAGGAGCTCTTCCACCTCCTCAAGGGGAATGGCCATGGCGGAGGCCAGCTCCCGGGGGCTTGGCAACAGGCCATTGCTTTGCAGCAAGCGGGCCTTGGCGGCCCGCAGGCGCGTCAGTTTTTCATTCACATTCACTGGAATGCGGATGGTGCGGCTTTGGGTGGAGAGGGCCCGGTTGAGACCCTGGCGAATCCACCAGTAGGCATAGGTACTGAATCGGTGGCCGCGGGTGGGGTCATATTTCTCGACCGCCCGGGTGAGGCCCAGGGTGCCTTCCTGGATCAGGTCGAGCAGGTCCAACCCCTTGCCCTGGTAACGCTTGGCCAGGTTGACTACCAGGCGCAGGTTGGACGTGATCATCTGGGTCTTGGCCCGCTCCCCCAGGCGCATGGTGCGCTTTTCGCCATCGTCGTAGCTGCAGGCTTCACCGACACCATCGGCACTGCTGCAGCGTTCCTGCAGCTCAACAAGGGCCTGTACCTTGCGGCCCAAGGTGAGCTCCTGTTCGGGTGTAAGCAATTGGTGACGCCCAATTTCGCCTAGATATGCATTCAGCGAACTTGTCATCACTCCTCTGGACTTTGCGAAGAATCTAGGGCAGATTTCTGTTAGTACTGGAAGTAACTGAAAGGCTTCCAACTTTCGCTATTTCTTCCCTTTTGGGCCCGTTAACTGGTTTTCGCTCCGCAAGTATTTTTACAGCTTTGCAATGAAGACGGGTTCAGTCAGCATCTCCGCGTCCGCGGCGCTGCCTGGCCCGGGCCCTGAAGGGCCCCGCTACTGTCAAGTTCCTAGCTCATAGCGCCCCATGCTCGAGTTCGCCGCACCGATCCACACCCTCTTCAGCAACTTGCCCACTGACCTGCTGCCTCGGGCCGCTGGGGCCTACGTCCACTACCTCAGCTTTATGGTTTGCTTCGGGGCCCTAGTGCTGGAACGGCGCCTGATCAGGCCCAATCCGGACCGTAAGGACGCGATCACCATGGTGATCACCGATGTGGTTTACGGCCTTGCAGCGCTGGCATTGCTGGGTAGCGGCATCCTTCGGGTTCTCTATTTGGGCCAGGGCAGCGAGTTTTATACCCACAACCCCCTGTTCTGGTGGAAGGTGGGGGCCTACCTGTCGGTGGGGGCCCTGTCCCTTTATCCCACTATTACTTACATCCTCTGGGCGATTCCCTTGCGCAAGGGTGAGTTGCCCAAGGTGAGTGAGGCCCTGGCCACCCGCCTGGGCTGGATTTTAAATATTGAATTAGTTGGCTTTGCCCTGATTCCGATGATGGCAGTGTTGATGGCCCGGGGCGTGGGCCTGCCGGCCTGAGGCCAGGCCTAGGACGCCGATCAGTCTGTGCCGTGCCGCCCGTGCCCTTTTTGCCAATCCCCACGCTTGAGCCACCGCCCCTGGTGCGCAACGGTGGGAACCCCGATGTTCAGCAAAACCCAAGGTTCGACTGTCCGATTCAGCAGCAAAGCCGGCCCTGGAGTGTCGCTGGAGAGGTTACCGGCGTGGGTATATCCCCTAAGCAAGTTGACAAGTCCCTCCGTGGTCTAGAAACCCCGGGGGCCGATCCTGCTGGAGCCGATTATCACCAGCGCCTAAAATCTACCCCGGCTGGCTGGCCGATTCGTTCCCAGTGGTGCGTATGGGTGGAACCCTTAGCTGCGGGCACCCCTGCCGGCCCTTTTGGGGCCCATTGGCAGCGGGCTGTGGAGGCGGCGCTGGCGATTTGGCAAACCGAGCTGCCGATCCAGGCGGTTGCCACCCCCGACCAGGCCCAGGTGCGCCTCTGGCGCCGTAAGCCGCCCCTCGAGAGTGGCCCCGACGGGCCCCTGAGGGCCAGCCATGGACGCGCCCTGTTGCAGCTGCGCCAGGTGCAGCGGCTGGGCCAGTGGCAGCTGGAGCCCCAGGTGGAGGTGCTGATCAGCCCAGGCCAACGGCCCGAAGCAATCCAGGCCACCAGCCTGCATGAACTCGGCCACGCCTTCGGCCTCTGGGGCCACAGCGACCAGAGCGGCGACGTAATGGCCGTCAGCCCCACGGCTAAGCCCGTACTGGCCCTCAGTGCCCGGGACCGGGCCACCCTGCGCTGGCTGCTGCGCCAGCCGGGTCTTAGTCCCGTAGTGGAGCCGGCTTACTGAGGGTGCCTGGGGCGTTGTTTTACCCAGGGCGCCTGGGGGCGTTGTTTCACCCAGGGCGCCTGGGGGCGCCACGGCGTTCGGCCAGCACCTCCAGCACATGGCGCCAGGGGACGCCGTGGTGGGCCAGGGCGACCTGGAGGTGGAACACAATGTCGGCCGCTTCGCCAGCAATCTCGGCCGGGTTGTCGTCCTTGCAGGCCATCACGAATTCGGCGCATTCCTCGCCAATCTTTTTGAGGATGCGGTTGTCGCCGCCCTCCAGCAGCCGGTTGGTGTAGCTGCCGGGCTCCGGATTGGCGCGGCGGTCTTCGATCACCCGCGAGAGTTCGCTGCAGGCATCGGCCGGCGGTGGCAGGGCTTCGGGGCCCCCGGCCGCACCAGGATTTTCGCCAAAGAAGCAGCTGCGGGCCCCGGTGTGGCAGGCCACATCACCCACCTGCTCAATCGTGAGCAGCAGCACATCGGCGTCGCAGTCGTAGCGGAGGCCGTGCAGTTTTTGGAAATGGCCGCTGCTGGCGCCCTTGTGCCAGAGCTCGGCCCGGGAACGGCTCCAGTAATGCACTTCGCCGCTAGCCAGGCTGCGCTCGATGGCTTCGCGGTTCATCCAGGCGACCATCAACACGGCACCATCAAGCCAGTCCTGGGCGATGGCCGGGATCAGGCCGGCGGCGTTGAAGCGGAGCTGCCCGAGCAAGGCCGGATCTGGGGGCTGAAATGATGCCTGCAAGGGCTGTTGTTCCATCTGCTCTGATCCTCCCGCAACACCCCGTCCCAGCCTGATGACTGCCCCCCGCCGCCCATCAGCGTTCCGTTGTAGCAAGAGCTTCAGCGGCTATCCCTGCTGCCATCGCCAGTGGCGCCATCCAGGCCACTGCCGCTTTGTGCATGGCTACAGCCGCAGTTTCACCTGCTGGTTTGAGGCTAGTGACCTCGATAGTTACGGCTTTGTCGTTGATTTCTCCAGCCTCAAGGGCCTCGAATCCCAGCTGGCGGCCCAGTTCGACCACACCTTTTTGGTGAACGCCGACGACCCCCTGCTCTCCCAGTGGCAGCTCCTCCATGACCAGGGCGCCCTCGATCTGCGGGTCATGGCCAACGTGGGCATGGAAGCCAGCGCCGAATTGGTCTGGGGTTGGGCCAATGGCCTGCTCCAAGTCCGCGATGGCGGCCGGACCTGCTGCGTCAAGGTGGAAGCCCGCGAAAACGAGAAGAACGCCGCCTACTACGAGGCCGTGCCCGAGTGGTTTGGGACTCCCTAACCCGCCAGCTAGGCCTGTGTTGTTTTGCAAGCCCCAGTCTCAGGAGTCCTGGGCCCGGCGCAGGACCTGGGCCAGGGGCAACAGGGCCAGACAGAGCAGGGCGATCACTGGTCCTGGCGGCAGGTTGATCGCCGGCTGGATGGCCAGGCCAAAGCCCAGGGCGCTCAGTCCCATGCCGACCAGGCCGGCCCGCAGCAGGGCCTCTTTCAATGAGCGGGCCCCCACCAGGGCCACCAGGGCCGGCGCCCCCATCAGGGCGATCACCAGCACCACCCCCACGGCGCCCATGGCGCTCACCACGGTGAAGGCGGTGGCCAGGGTCAAGAGCAGACGCAGGCGCCGAACTGGCAAGCCGGCACTGGCCGCCCCCACCGGATCGACGCCGAGGAAGACGAGCTGGTGGTAGCGCCCAACCAGCAGGGTCCCCACCGCGGCGAGGGCGGCCAGGGCGCCGGCTAGATCGCCGGGGCCGGCCGCCAGGAGGTCGCCAAACAGAATCGCTTCGAGATCAACCCGGATGTGCAGCAGGGGAATCAGCAGCACGCCCAGGCCGAGAAAGCCCGCCAGCACTGTGTTGAGTACGGCCTCATCGCGGCTGTCGCCCGGTTTGCTGCCCTGGCTCAGGCGCTCTGCAACCAGGGCGCCAGCCACACCGCTGACCATGCCGCCCACCCCGGGGGACAGGCCCAGGGCCACGGCCACAGCCAGCCCGGGCAGTACCGCATGGGAAATCAAATTGGCCAAAAACAGGCGCCGTTGCACCAACAGCAGGGTTCCGGCCAGGGGGCAAAGGGCGCCGATCAGCAGGGCCAGGAGCAAGGGCAGGGCCCACCAGCGATCCATAGGCTTGGGGGTGCGGCTTGGCCAGGGCCCTCCAGATTGCCTAATTGGACGCCCAAGTGGCCGGGCTAGCCGCAGCGGTGGTTGCCCACCCGCAGGTCCCCCAGGGCCCGGCGCACCTGCTGGGGGGTGCCATCGGCGAGCAGCCGGCGATCGAGCACCAGCACCCGGTCGTAGGCATCCAGGTCGAGGCCCCAATCGTGGCTGGAGACCAGCAGGGTGAGGCCGGCATCGCGCAGCTGGCCCATCACCTGCAGCAGGGCCGTGCGGGCGGGCGGATCAATGGCGGCGCAGGGTTCATCGAGCAGTAATACCTGGGCCGGTTGCACCAGCGTGCGGGCCAGCAGGGCCCGTTGCTGTTGGCCGCCGGAGAGCTGGTCGAGCCGCCGTTTGGCCAGGGCGGCTAGGCCCACCCGTTGCAGGGCCGCCTCCACGTCGCAGCAGCCGGGGCGGGCCGCCACCAAGCGCCCCAGGCCAACGAGCTCCTGCACCGTGATCGGGAAGGCCCAGGCGATCTCGCCCCGCTGGGGCATCAGGGCCAGCTGGCGGCGGGCCAGGGGCAGTGTTAGGTGTCGGCCATCGAGCTGGATCGAGCCCGACTCCAGGGGCAATTGGCCGGCGATTGCCTGTAGCAGGGTGCTTTTGCCAGCCCCGTTGGGGCCCACCAGGGCCGTGAGGCTGCCGCTCTGAAGCTCGAAGCTGACCGCTTCGATGGCCAGGTCGCTGCCGCGGCGCACCCCTAGCTGTTGGACCGCGAGGCTCAACGGCCCTACCTTGAAACAATCCTCAACCTAACCAGCGTCTGACCAGCTCCATCAAAACTGTCGCCCTAGCCGGAACCTTTCCCTAACCCTGGCGATTCACCCCCTCTAGGTAGGGATGGCCGGCCGACCATTTCCCTTCGGCAGTGCCAAAGTGGCGAAATAGGTTTTTTAACTAGGCATGACCAGCACGGCTTCGCGAGCATCGACAGGGTCGGCTGCGGCAGCTGGATCCGGCACCAGGAGCGCCATGGCTGAAGAGGGCGCAACTAGCCTGCCCCTTCGTCAGAACGCCCTGCCGGTCACGATCATCACCGGCTTCCTTGGTGCCGGCAAAACCACCCTGCTGAACCACATTCTCAGTAACCAACAGGGGCTCAAAACCGCCGTATTGGTGAATGAATTCGGCGAAATCGGCATTGACAACGACCTGATCATCGCCACCGGCGAAGACATGGTGGAGCTGAGTAATGGCTGCATCTGCTGCTCGATCAATGGCGAGCTGCTCGAAGCGGTGTATCGGATCTTGGAGCGGCCCGAACCGGTGGACTACCTGGTGGTCGAAACCACGGGCTTGGCTGACCCCCTGCCGGTGGCGATGACCTTCCTGGGCAGCGACCTGCGCGATGCAACCCGGCTCGATTCGATCATCACCCTGATCGATGCCGAAAACTTCAGCGACACGATTGACCAGGGCGAGGTGGCCCGGGCCCAGGTGGTCTATGGCGACATCCTGCTGCTGAACAAGTGCGATCTGGTCAGCGAGGAGCGGCTCACGGCCCTCGAAACCCACCTCAAGGAGATCAAAACCGACGCCCGCATCCTGCGCTCCAGCCACGGCGAGGTGGCCCTACCCCTGCTGCTGAGCGTGGGCCTGTTTGAGTCGGATCGGGTGGTGGCGGCCGGCGAAGCCCAGCCGGCCCATGACCACAGCCATGACCACGACCACAGCCATGGGCATGGCCATTCCCACGATCACGGCCACCAGCACGATCACGGCGCCGCCGCGCACCAGGCCGAGGCGGACCACAGCGCCTGTGACCATGACCACGGCCACTGCAGCCATGATCACGGCCCCAGCGAAGAAGCCCTAGCCGACGATCCCGTGCAGCGAGCCGCCGACCACCTGGCGATTGAGGGCTTTACGTCACTCTCCTTCAGCAGTGACGGACCCTTTGCCCTACGCAAGTTCCAGAACTTCCTTGACAACCAGCTGCCCAGTGGCGTGTTTCGGGCCAAGGGGATTCTCTGGTTTAACGAAAGTGAGCGGCGCCATGTCTTTCACCTGGCCGGCAAACGTTTCTCGATCGATGACACCGAATGGGAGGGGGAGTGCAAGAACCAGCTGGTGTTAATCGGCCGTGACCTCAACCACCGCAAGCTGCGCCAACAACTGCAAGCTTGTGTCGCTAAGGATGCTGGCAAGGGTTTTGGCTGAAGCCAAGGGTTGCGTTTGAGGCAAAGGTCGGGCTCCCAATCCAATCCAGTCCAGTCGCTTAGCCTTAGGCGGGTACCCCACCCTGCATTTGGCAGCCGATGACACACCAAGTTGAGCCAACCTGGCTATGGTTAGGTGACTTCAAGGCGACTGCGTGACGGAGCTCGTGTTGTTCACAGTCGTCGTGGCGCTGTTGGGCCTGATGTGGTGGCTAGGGGAGGGCTCCGATGACGACAACGGCGGTGGCGGCCTGATGCAGCCCGTGCTGGTGCCAGTGCCCGTTCGCCGTTACCCCCAGGGCCGTTGAGGCTCGAGCAGGTAGAAACGCCTTCCGGGCTGGTTGAAGACCTAGGTCTTATTCATTTTTGTGGGTTCGTTTAATCCCCTTCTGCCTGGGCGCAACTGGGGCAGACGGCCCGCACATTAAGAACGCATTCGAGCAGGCGAAAGCCATGCAATCCGGCGGCCCGTTCGCCGGCTCGGAGCACGTCGTGGCTTTCAAATTCTTCGGTTTGGCCGCAGCGCACGCAGACCAGGTGGTGGTGGTCCCGGTTGGTGTCCCCGGCCAGCTCGAAGCGGCGACCACCATCGGGGAGTTCCAGCTCCTGCAGGAGTTGCATCGAACTGAGCAGGCGCAGGGTGCGGTACACCGTGGCCAGGGAGACCTTCTCCTCGCCCTTGAGCAGCCGTTGATGCACCTCTTCGGCGCTGAGGTGGCTGCCTTCGCCGATGCGCTCGAACAGGCCCAGTACCCGCTGGCGTTGGGGCGTCAGCCGTTGGCCCCGGCCATTAAGGGAGGTGCGCAGGGCTTCCGCCTGGGGGTTGGCGGCAGTCACGGTGGGGAGGGCGGCCAAGGGGAGTTGGGCGGGTAGGGATTCAGGGGGATCGCGACGATTGGAGCCGCCGCAGAAGCCATGGGGCGCCGGGATACCCCACTGTTCTCAATAGTAGTTGCAATTGCGAATATCTGTCGCCTTGGTAGGGCCGGCGGGCGCCTGGTCGCAGCCAGCCATGGATCCAGGAGCTTCGGCCTTGGCAATGCCATGGGACAAGCCCCCCAGAGCGCCCCTTCCCTACGGCTTTGTTGCGCGCCCCTTGGCCGCTTTCAGCGTGGGATTGGCAAATCCGCTTGGTCCTCACCAGGGACCTCGCGGTAGCCTTTCCACCACCCCTGTGCCATGGCCCAAGCCCCCAGCTTCGATCCCCAGCAAACCGGTACGGCGTGTTCCGTCGCTTCCAGGTTGTTCCCCCTTGGCAGTGGCTGCAACACACCCCCGCCCTGGTCACGGCCATGGCGGCGACTAGGGCCTGATGGGGTCCAGAGCCGTGCTGGTGAAGGGCCTACGCACGGTCAACGACACGATCACGGAGACCGGCACCAGCACCGAGCGGATCAACAGCGGCTTCGCCGACTGGTCGGTGCTGCTCAGCCAGGGGTGCGAGAGCCAAAGCAGTCCTACGGAGCGCTGCAGCCCCTAGTGCAACAAAACTAAGCCTTCTTGCTGGACCCTGGCCTCAAGGCCAGGGCAATTAAATGCGGTGGCTTGATCGCCGACAAGGAAGAGATCCGTGATCCCCGCAGGGGCGAACTGCGCCAGACCCCCTTGATCAGCAGCGCCGATGTGCACAAGCTCAATCGCCTGGTGAGCAAAATTCCGGCCCTTATCGGCCAGGGCGTGCCGCTGGTGATCAATGAGCCCGCCTACACCTACACAAAATTGGCGGAAAAACGGGTGGATCGGTTGGCAAAAGCGACTAAAGACGCCCGCAATCGTGGCCAGTCGATTGCATCCCAGATGGATAACTCGATCGATACGATCACCAATGCCGACACCGGCACCTTATAATTTACTGCCCCCATGCGACCGATGCTAGTCATGGCGGTTCCTAGGACACCTGCACAATTGATCAGGACATCACGGCCGTGAGGGCGGAGACTTTCCGGGTGAACTAACTATGTTTCTTGGCTTAAAAGGCCCGCTCGGCTGGCGGCAAGCTGTAATTTTTACCGAAACAGCGGCAGGCAGGCGGAGACCACGCCAGCGCCAAAGAGGCCGCCTCTGCTGGCTTCCACGGCTGCCAGGCCAGGTTGTAGGCCTGGTGAGGCCCGATGGGGCCGATTGCTGGCCTGAATGTGGAGGTCGATCTGACCTTTTAGGGTGGGGTCCCAGTCATGGCTTGCTGGTGCCAGGCCAATCAAACGTTTCTGGTCTGTTGAGTGCCACCGTGGTGTCTACTTCTATCCTTTGGGGGGCAGCCCAAGAGTTGCTGCTGGTTGGGTCAGCCAGAAAGGCGAATTGCTGTGGGAACGCTATGCTCGACTAGCCAACCGGGGCTACAGCGATCGCGCTGAACGGGTGGACTTGTTCGCGGCGAATGGCCAGGCGGTGGGCGGCGAAGGCCAGGCCCTGCGCCTGGCCGCAATAAAGTTATGTGTTACCCATCTATGCAGAGGCTCAGCCATTGATTGGGCTGGCTGGTTTAGCCTTATTGGTGCTACGTTAAAGACTTAGTTAATCCTTATGCCCCTTTCCGCGCAAGGGGTCCCTGTTGTGCCCAAATTCCAACAAACTGCCCTGCAACTGACGGTCAACGAGGCGGTAGATCGGCTTCTGCGCTGGGCCGTCAATCCATGGCGCCGCCTGTCGTTGTTGGCGATTGTGCTTTTTGGGGCCTACTTCGTGGGCACGACTCTCTCGACGCTAACCTCTACCTCCGGCTTTTCGGAGCCCTTGGCGGCCCTGTTGCCCGTGGGCTTGATTGAGTTGGCCGTGCGCTGGCGCCGTTCCCTGATCCGCCAGACGGGCGACAAGCTTGGCCTGAGACTGCTCGATATGGCCCGCATCGGCCTTCTCTATGGCTTGCTAATGGAAGGGTTTAAGGTCTTATAGCCCTTACCCCTGGCCCCCAGGGCTGCCCCTTAGGGGCCATCAAAAAAGGGGAGGCTGAGGCCCCCCTTTCCGGCACTGGGCAGACCCGCTGATCGCTCAGTCCGGTCTGCCTCAATCAACAGGATCAGGCTGCAACAGCCGTTTTGGCATCGAGCACGCCCTTGGCGTAGAGGCCGGCGTAGTAGTTGATGTCGCGCTGCTTGATCTTGGAGGCGTTGCCGGCACACCAGAACTGCTGGTAGCGATCCAGGCACACCTGCTTCATGTAGGCCCGGGCGGGCTTGTTGAAGTGGCGGGGATCGAAGTTGGCGGGATCCTTGGCGGCGGCTTCGCGCACGGCGGCGGTGAAGGCCAGGCGGTTGTCGGTGTCGATGTTCACCTTGCGCACGCCGTTGCGGATGCCTTCTTGAATTTCTTCCACGGGCACGCCGTAGGTCTCAGGGATGGCGCCGCCATACTTGTTGATCATGTCCAGCCATTCCTGGGGAACGGAGCTGGAACCATGCATCACTAGGTGGGTGTTGGGCAGGGCCTTGTGGATTTCGGCGATGCGGCTGATCGCCAGCACTTCGCCCGTGGGCTTGCGGGTGAACTTGTAGGCGCCGTGGCTGGTGCCGATGGCGATCGCCAGGGCATCCACGTTGGTTTTGGCGACGAAATCAGCCGCTTCGGCCGGGTCGGTGAGCAGCTGGGAGTGGTCGAGCTTGCCATCAAAACCGTGGCCGTCTTCGGCCTCGCCCATGCCGGTTTCAAGGGAGCCGAGGCAACCCAGTTCACCTTCGACGCTCACCCCGATGGCGTGGGCCACATCCACCACTTCCTTGGTGACGCGCACGTTGTAGTCGTAGCTGGCTGGGGTTTTGGCGTCGGCCTCGAGGGAGCCATCCATCATCACCGAGGTGAAGCCGTTGGCGGCGGCACCGAAGCAGGTGGCGGGGCTGTTGCCGTGGTCCTGGTGCATCACCACCGGGATGTCCGGATAGGTTTCAACCGCCGCAAGGATCAGGTGGCGCAGGAAATTTTCACCGGCATATTGGCGAGCACCGCGGGATGCCTGCAGGATCACCGGGCTGTCGGTCTCGGAGGCGGCCTCCATGATCGACTGGACCTGCTCCAGGTTGTTGACGTTGAAAGCAGGGATGCCATAGCCGTTTTCAGCGGCGTGGTCAAGCAGCAGCCGAAGCGGAACGAGCGCCATGGGAAAACCTCGCGGAGATGGAAGACGGGTGGGGGGCCTTGGGGCCTGCCAGGCGTCAGGGCATCGAACCGATGGCCCTGGCTAGGACTGGCCGAGACTCTACCCGCTCACCCAGGCGCTTTTGGGCCCCGGGGCCGGCCAGTTTTGGGCTAGAACCGGGCCCTTCTGGGGGGGGCCTTTCAGCTGATCCCACCATTCGGATCAGCCGAGGCAAGGCGCTGGGGTGGCCCAGCCAAGGCGACAATCCCCGCCGAAGGTCGGCTCCAGGGGCGATTCGGCCCGATTCAGGGGCGCAGCCGCTGGCCATCCTTGGCAGAGCGCAGGGCTAGATCGCAGCAGGCCTGGCTCAGGACTGCTTCTGAGAGGCCCGGCACCAGGGGCGCTCCGGCGCGCACGGCCGTGGCCCAACCGTGCAAGATCCGCTGCACCGGTGCCACGCGGCCATCAACCCAGGTGCGCTCAAAGGCCAGCTGGGGATCGGGCTCCACCAGTTGCAGGCCTTCGCCGGCGCGGGCCTGCCAGAGCTGGAAGCCGTGCACGTAGTCGCTTTGGTTGGAGGAGCCCAGCACCAGGCTGCCTTCACTGCCATAGATCTCGATCCAGTAGCCCCGCCCCGGCCGCGCCACCGAGGCCAAACTCACCTGGGCTGGCACGCTCTGGCCGCTGGCGGATTCCAACTCCAGTTGCACCAAAGCAATGTCTTCGGCATCGACCGGGGCCATGGCGAGCCCTGCTCCCGTGCCAGGGTCCTTGGCGCTTCCTAGGGGTCGCTCGGCAATGGCCGTGCTGCAGGTGGCGCTGAGGGCGCGGCTGGGGCCGACCAGCCAGTGGAGGGTGTCGAAGGCGTGGGTGCCGAGGGCGCCGAGCACGCCGCCGCCTTCGCTGCGCTGGGAGTACCAGCTCCAGGGCCGCCGGGCATCGGCGCGGCTGCCCATCAGCCAGTCGAGTTTCACTAGCCAGGGGGTGCCGATGGCTCCTTGGTGCAACAACCCTGCGAGCTGCTGAAACAGGGGCACGGCCCGGTATTCAAAATCCACCCCCACGCACACCCCCGCCCCGAGGGCCAGCCGCTGCAGCTCCTGCACCTGCTCGGCGTTCAGGGCCACCGGTTTCTCCAGCAGCAGGTGTTTGCCGGCGGCAATCGCTGTCTTGGCCAGGTCAAAACGGGGCCCGGGTGGGGTGGCGATCACCAGGGCATCGATGCTCGGCTCGGCCAGCAGGGCGCCGAAATCGTTGAAGCCCGGCAGGCCGCTGGCGGCGCAGGCCTGCTCCAGGCGCTCGGAGCGGGGATGCCAAAGGGCCACCGGTTCGGTAAGCGCACAGGCGGCCAGGGCCGGCAGGTGCACCTGTTCGCCGAAGCCCAGGCCCGCCACCGCCACCCGCAGGGGGGGTGCCGCGCCCGGGACTGCCCTGGGGTCGGGCTGGCTGTCCATGGCCGATGGGCTCGAAGTCACCGGGAGGCGAGTAGTTGGCCTCCAGCCTCACAGACCGCCTGGACCACCTCTTCCATCAGGCCATCCCCGGCAACGGGCTGCCAGCTGGCCCGCCACTGGGGAATGCCGTTGATCGAGGTGTCGCGCATCAGTTCCTGGTCGCAGTCGATCTCGGAGACGTAGAGCTCGCTGCTGGGTTGGCGGGGGCGCCGTTCTTGGGTGGCAGCAGCGTCTTGGTTTAGGGCTTGGGGGGCTGGGATTGCAGCGGGCTCAATGGAGTCAGACTCGACGGCGGGCTGGAAGCGGCTTAAGACTGTGAGGGTGCCCTGCTTGCTCAGGCGCAGGCTGCCCAGATCCCACCATTGGCGGCCCGCTGCGGTGGAGGGCACCTCCTGCCACGCCACCGGGCCGGCCCAGGCTGGTTGGGGCTGGAGCCCGGCCAAGGGCAGCATCACCGCCAGCGCTAGAACCAGGGCCAGCGCCTGGCGCAAGCCATGGCCCCACCAGCACCCCCTGGCCCGGTTCAAGCGGCCACCGTTGAGACGGCTCCAGCGGCCACCCGGGGACGAACGCCATGGAGCCGCAGCAGGCCAGCCAGGGTCGCCTTCAATTTTGGCCGGGCAATGATGAAATCGACGAAGCCGTGGTCCTGCAAGTATTCGGCCGTTTGGAAGCCGTCGGGCAGTTTTTCGCGCAGGGTCTGTTCAATCACCCTGCGGCCGGCAAAGCCGATCAGGGCCTTGGGTTCGGCCAAGATAAGGTCGCCGAGCATGGCAAAGCTGGCCGTGACGCCGCCGGTGGTGGGGTGGGTGAGCAGGGGGATATAAAGCAGTTCGGCCTGGCGGTGGCGCTCTAGGGCGCCAGAGATCTTGGCCATCTGCATCAGGCTGAGCATCCCCTCTTGCATGCGCGCCCCGCCCGAAGCGCAAACAATCAGCACGGGCAGCCCCTGGGCCGTGGCCGTTTCGATCAGGCGGGTGAGTTTCTCGCCCACCACCGAGCCCATCGAGCCGCCCATGAAGCAGAAATCCATGGCCCCGATCGCCAGGGGTAGGCCCTCAATGCGGCAGATTCCAGTGCTCACCGCATCCTTGAGGCCGGTGGACTGCTGGGTGTCGCGGATGCGGTCGGCGTAACCGCGGCGATCCTTGAAGCCGAGCGGATCGGTAGGGGAGAGCTCCAGGTCGAGGGGCTCAAAGCTGCCCGGATCAGCGATTAGGGCAATGCGAGTGGCGGCATCGATGCGGTGGTGGTGGCCGCAGTTGCCGCACACACTCGCATTGGCGAGGAGGTCCTTCCGATACACCACCAGGGCACATTCGGGGCATTTGCTCCAGAGGCCGTCGTCCTCACTGGCTTCCTGGCTGGAGCGCACCAGCGGGGCGTTCTTGCGGCGATCGGCAAACCAGTCGAACAGCGACACGGAGCTAGCAGGAAACGGCAGTGGGTTGATGGCCAGGCGCTCCCGGGCTCGGGTAGCGCCGTCGTCACCTCATTAAAGGCGTCCGACCCCCAGGAGGCCGCCGCCGAAGGCAGCGCCCAGCAGCTGGCTCCACCAGGGGGCACCGCCGATCCAGACGGCCAGGCCCCCCGCCGCCAGGTAGGGGCCGAAGGGGAACGGTTGGCCCCGCTTCAGCCGGCCGATCAGCAGCAAGGCGCTGCCGAGCAATGCGCCACTGAGGAAGGCGAGGAACACCGCAATGCCCATGGCATAAAGCCCCAGCCAGGCCCCGAGCAGGGCTGTCAACTTGGCATCGCCCAGGCCCAGGGCAGGTTTGCCCAGCAGGCGTTGGGCCAGGGCGCTCAGACCTTCCATCGCCAGCAGGCCGGCGGCGGCGGCGATCAGGTGATCCAGCAGTAGGCGACTGCCCACCCCACCCCCTTGGCGGTAGCCGGCGAGGGCAGTCACGGCCAGGCCCAGCAGCAGGCCCCAGCGGCAGAGGGGTTCGGGCAGCCAGAGGAGGTCGAGGTCGATCAGCACCATGGGCAGCAGCACGCTGGCCAGGAGCCAGCCCGCAGCCACCAGCCACCAGTCGATCGGGCCGCTCGCGAACCAGATGGTTCCCCCAGCCAGGGGCGGGGTGGCCAGGAAGATCGCCACCCAGAGGCCTGCGCCCAGCAGCTCCACGGCCGGGTAGCGGGGGCTAATCAGGGCGCCGCAGTGGCGGCAGCGGCCCCGCAGCACCAGCCAGCCCAGCACGGGGATGTTCTCGAACCAGGCCAGGCGTGTGCCGCAGTGGGGGCAGTGGCTGGGGGGCAACACCACCGATTCCTGGCGCGGCAATCGCCAGGCCACCACATTGAGAAAGCTGCCCACGCAGGCGCCCAGCAGGGCGACGCCGATGCCTAGGAGGCCAAAACCCGGGCTCGAGGTTCCCATGCTGGCGGGATCTGGCATGGGGACCCCAATGGTGGCTAGGTGCGGCAGGGCGCTTGCCGCTGCGCCCAGATCCTCCCCAAGGCGATCCAGGCCCGTGAGCCCCAAGGCGGCAACTCCCCAAACCATCCCTGTCATGCGAATAAACGCCGGCCTGCCAGGGCCGGTGCGGTGCTTTGCATCCTGCTGCCGGAGCTGGCCCCTGGCGATCGCTTATCGATCCTGTTCACCGCCAGACACGTTCAGGTACCCTCACGCCCGGGTGAGCGGAAGGGAGCGCGGGGGCTGCGCGGCCGCGCCCTGCCGCCCCGGATCAGATCAAGGGGCACAAATTGCTCGTCGGGCAGGAGAACCGGTAGCTCAAACACGGCCCGCCCCAGATCGCCCTGGCCAGCCAGCACGATGCCGATCGGTTCGCCACCGCAAGGGCATTGCTCCAGGTAGGTGAAATAGATGCGGCGGGCGCGGCCGATCAGGTCGCCACTGTTGATCCGATCCCAGCGCAAAGGGCTTTTCAAGGGTGAACCCTGAAAAGCCCCCGCGGCCTCAATCACAAAGGATGGGACGGATCGTTTTGGTGGGAGAGCTGAAGCCGTGACTGGGTCCGGCGGATCGGCCCAGCGTAGGCGCTCAAGCCAGTCTCTTCTTCTCTTCGATCAGGCGATGGATGATCGGCGTGAGAATCAGTTCCATGGCGAAGCCCATCTTGCCGCCGTTGACCACGATCGAGGTGGGACTGGACATGAAGGAATCGTGGATCATGCTTAGCAGGTTCTGGAAGTCGATCCCCCACTTCTCGCGGGCGCCCTTACGGAAGTGGATGATCACGAAGCTCTCATCCGGGCTGGGGATGTTCCGGATTGTGAACGGGTTGGAGGTGTCCACGGTTGGCACCCGCTGGAAGTTGATGTCCGTGCGGCTGAACTGGGGGCAGATGTGGTTGATGTAATCCGGCATGCGGCGCAGGATTGTGTCCACGGTCGCCTCGGCTGAGTAGCCCCGCTCGGCGTTGTCGCGGGCGATCTTCTGGATCCACTCCAGGTTGACGATTGGCACCACACCCACCAGCAGGTCAGCCAGGCCGGCCACGTCGTAGCCCTCACCGACAACGCCGCCGTGCAGGCCTTCATAGAAGAGCAGGTCGGTGCCGGCGGGAATCGGCTCCCAAGGGGTGAACTGGCCCGGGTTGAGGCTGGTGCCGAGGCGGTCGTTGTGCTCGGCGGCCTCGTCGAAGGAGTGCAGGTAGTAGCGCTTTTCGCCGCTGCTGCTGGCGCCGTAGCTCGCAAACAGTTCGCCCAGCTTGTCGAAGAGGTTGGCCTCGGGACCAAAATGGGAGAAGTTTTCGCCTTTGGCCAGGGCCTCGGCCATGGCCACCTTCATCTCGGCCCGCTCGAAGCGGTGGTAGCTGTCGCCTTCCACCACGGCGGGGGTGATGTCTTCGCGCTTGAAAATCTGCTCAAAGGCGCGCTTGACGGTGCTGGTCCCTGCGCCAGAGGAACCGGTAACGGAAACAACCGGGTGACGCTTCGACATCGGCGCAGGGGGAGGAAAACCGGTGCTGAGTTTGGCAGGTCGCAGGGCCAGGCCCCGATCGGCTGCGGGCCGGCCAAGGATTAGGCCGCCAAGGCCGCCAGCAGGTGCTCGCCCATGGCCTGGCAGCCCAGCTGCACGCAGCCCGGGGCCATGAGGTCGCCGGTGCGGTAGCCGGCGTCAAGCACCGTGTCCACCGCCGATTCCAGGGCCAGGGCCGCCGCCTCCTGCTTCAGCCCCACCCGCAGCAACATGGCGGCGCTTAGCACCATTGCCATTGGGTTGGCCTTGTCCAGGCCTGCGATGTCGGGGGCGGAGCCATGGATCGGCTCAAACAGGCCAGGACCCTCGCTGCCCAAGGAGGCCGAAGGCAGCATGCCAATTGAGCCGGTGAGCATGGCGGCCTCGTCGCTGAGGATGTCGCCGAACAGGTTGCTGGTCAGCAGCACGTCGAATTGGCGGGGCGCACGCACGAGCTGCATGGCGGCGTTGTCCACGTACATGTGGCTGAGCTCCACGCCCGGATAGCGCTGGCCCATGGCCACGACCCGGTCGCGCCAGAGCTGGCTGACGTCCAGCACATTGGCCTTATCCACCGAGCAGAGCCGGCCACCCCTAGCCAGCGCTATGTCGAAGCCCACCTTGGCGATCCGGTCGATCTCGTAGTCGAAGTAGGCCATCGTGTTGAAGGCGCGCACCTGGCCATTGGCCTCGATGCGCCCCTTGGGGGTGCCGAAGTACACGCCGCCGGTGAGCTCGCGCACCACCATCAAATCCACTCCCTCGATCACCTCGCGCTTCAGGCTGCTGGCGTCCACCAGGGCCGGCAGGATCTTGACCGGGCGCAGGTTGGCGAAGAGGCCCATGCCGGAGCGCAGGCCGAGCAGGCCGGTTTCGGGCCGCTGCTCCCGCGGCAGGCTGTCGTATTGGGGCGAGCCGATCGCTGCCAGCAACACCGCATCGGCGGCCTGGCAGGCCGCCAGGGTTCTGGCGGGTAGGGGTTCGCCGCAGGCATCAATGGCGGCGCCGCCGATCGGCTGCTCGTTGTAGCTGAGGCTGAAGCCATGGCGGTCGCTGACCGCATCGAGCAGCTGGCGGGCCACCGCCGTGATTTCCGGGCCGATGCCGTCGCCGCTCAGAAGCGTGATCCGGTAGCTCGTCATCACAGCAGGGCCGGCGGCGCCGGAACCAGGGGGCAGCCCGCGAGGTTACTGGCCGTCCTGGCGCTCACTCGCCTTGGTTTTTGAGCTGGCGCAGGCTGCGGGCCATGTCGGGCAGCTTGTTGAACACGGCTGAGCAGCGCAGCCAGAGGCGGTTAGGGATAGCGGGGTAGCCACTCACCACCTCGCCGGCGGCCACATCGCCGTGGATGCCCGATTTGGACGAAGCAATCGCCCGATCGCCGATTGTGGCCCGGTTGGCCACCCCCACCTGGCCGGCCAGGATCACGCCGTTGCCCAACTTGGCGCCGCCGGCAATGCCCACCTGGGCCGCCAGGGCACAGCCCCGCCCGGTCACCACCCCATGGCCGATGTGGACCAGGTTGTCGATCTTGGTGCCGGCGCCGATGCGGGTTTCGCCCACCGAGGGCCGGTCGATCGTGCTGCCGCAGCCCACCTCCACCCCCTCTTCCAGCACCACCAGGCCGGTTTGGGGCATCTTGCGCCAGCCGCTGGCCGTGGGCACAAAGCCAAAGCCCTCCGAGCCCACCACGGCGTTGGAATGGACGACGCAGCCGCGGCCCAGTCGGCTGCCTGGATGGAGAACGGCACCGGCGTAGAGCTCACAGCCCTCGCCCACTTCGACGTCGCCGTAAACCACTACGCCGGGATGGAGGATCGAGCCGGCGCCAAGGCTGCTGCCCGCCGCCACCACCCCATGGGCGCCGACATGGACGCCGGGGCCAATCGTCGCCCCGGGATCGACGACGGCGCTGGCATGGATGCCTGCGGGCGGACGCTGGCGGGGATAGAGGGCGTCGAGGGCCTCGGCAAAGGCCAGCCTCGGATTGCGGAGGGCCACCCAGGCCAGGCCTTGGCCCGTGGCCTGCTCCTGCAGCTCCGGGTCCTGGGGGATCAGCAGGGCGCTGGCGCCGCAGCCGGCCAGGGCCGCCGCCAGGGCATGGCCGGGTTCTAAAAAACTCAGCTGGCCCGCTGCCGCCTGGTCCAGGGCTGCGGCGCTTGTGAGTTCGGGGTCACCCGCCAGGTGCCTGGGGGTGTACTCCTGCAGCTCCCCCAGCTGGATGAGCAGGTCGCTGAAGCGCATGGCCGGGCTCGACTGGGCTGGCGCGGATGCTAGGGCCGGGGAACCTCCCGTCCCTAGCACCCTTATTCGGGTTGTAGGAGTGGTGCCGTCTGGCTTGTGGTCAACACCAGCTGGTCGCGATGCACCACCGCATCCCCCACCGCTCCGAGCCGCTGCCGCACCGCCTCGCTGCTCTGGCCGAGCACCTGGGTCAGTTCCTCGCTGCCGAGGGCCGTTAGGCCCCGTCCCAGTTCGCGGCCATCGAGGCTGAGCAGGCGTACCGCATCCCGCCTGGAGAACGTGCCCTCGATGGCGCGGATGCCGACGGCCAGCAGGGAGGCGCCCCGCTCAAGTAAGGCCCGCTCGGCGCCGGCATCGATGGTGAGGCTGCCCTTGGGCAGCAGGGCATGGGCCAGCCAGCCCTTGCGATCGGCCAAGGGCTGGGGACTGGGATGAAAGAGGGTGCCCACTGGCTCGCCGGCGAGTAAGGCTTCCAGCACCGCCGGGTCGCGGCCATCGGCCAGGCGCACCCGGATGCCGCTGGCCGTGGCGATGCGGGCGGCAGCCAGTTTGGTGGTCATGCCGCCCGTGCCCCAGCGGCCGCCGCCGCTGGCGGCGCTACTGAGCTGCTCCAGCTCCACCAGGCTGGTCACCTCGGCGATCGGCCTGGCTTCGGCATCACTGCGGGGATCGCCTGAATAGAGGGCATCGACATCGGTGAGCAACACCAGTTCATCGGCGCCGATCGCCACGGCCACCAGGGCGGACAGGGTGTCGTTGTCGCCGAAACGCAGTTCATCGGTGGCCAGGGTGTCGTTTTCATTGACCACCGGCGTCACCCCCCAGCACAGGAGTTGGTCCAGGGTGCGGCAGGCGTTTTGATAACGGCGCCGCGAGGCCAGATCGCCCCGGGTGAGTAGCACCTGGGCGACGCTGCGGCCGTGGCTGGCAAAGCTTTGGTCGTAGAGGCCCATCAGCCGGCCCTGGCCCACGGCGGCGGCGGCCTGGAGGGCCTCCAGCTCCCTGGGGCGCTCCAGCAGGCCGAGGGCCTGGCAGCCGAGGCCAACGGCGCCGCTGGTGACCAGGGCCACCGGTTCGCCCCGTTGCCACAGGCCGCTCAAACTGGCGGCCAGGTCGGCAATGACGGCGGCGGTGCTGCGGCCTTCCAGGCCCCGCAACAGGCTGGTGCCCACCTTGATGACCCGGCGCTGTCCCATGGAGTGAATGGCGGCTAAAGCTGTGAGGCTGGTGCTCTTTGGCTAATGCAGGTCCGCGCCCAACCAGCGGGCTAGGCGCACCTCAGCAGCTTGGAGTCGGTCCCGCTGGCAGGGCTGGCCGGCCTGATCCACGGGCTTGACAAGCACCGTGAACAGGCCCATGCGGTTGCCGGCGAGCACATCGGTGAACAGTCGGTCCCCCACTAGGGCGACCTGGCCATGGGGCAGCTGCAGGTCGGCCAGCACCCGCCGTAGGGCGCTACGTCGTGGTTTGCCGGCCGCTGTGGTGAAGCTCACGCCCAGTTGGTGGGCCACGGCGCCGATGCGATCGCGAGAGGGGTTGTTGCTGAAAAGATGCAGATGCAATTCAGCCTTGGCCTGCTGCAGCCAGAGCTCGACCGGCGCCGGTAGCTGGGCTTGGCGCCGGGGCAGCAGGGTGCGGTCCACATCGAGCACCAGGGCGCGGATCCCCTGGCGCCGGAAGGGCTCCAGAGGTAACTCGGCCAAGGTGCCACTGGCAAGCCAGTCCGGCTGCAGCAGGCGCGGCAAGCTCACCCGTTGCCCTCCCGTTCGTCCAATTCGGCCTCGATCCGGGGCTGGATGCGCTCGAATTCCTCGTCTTCCACCAGCACGCCGACGCCGTCCTCTAAGCGGGCCACCACAAAGAAGGGATCAAGCGGAATGTAGAGACCGTATTCCTGGTCACCGGAACGGAACTGGATCAACATTTCGTAGAGGTCGCTGTCGTCCTCGTCGTCGTCCTCACCCTCGAGTTCGTCCTCGAGCTCGTCGAGATCGGGTTCATCGAGCTCGCCACTCACGGTCAGGGTGACGGCCGAGCGGACCAGGATGAGATCGTGTTCCTGTAAAACCACATCGGCCACCGACAGGATCGCCTCGGCGCCGTCAAGTTCTTCGATCACCTCGTCTTCGCCATCCTCCTCGGCGGCAATGCGAACCAGGCAGACAGGGGTGTCAACGGGGGTGAGCAGGGCGTAATCGTGGCCGTCTAGGGGGATCAGCTGCTCAAGGAAACAAAGTAGTTGCAAGCCCTGGCTGTCTTTGACGAGCACCGTGGGCACATCACCGGATCCGGAGGAATTGGAGCCTTCGGCACTCATGGGGAATTTTCAGATCTCTTTAGAGTGTCTCAGAGAGCTCTCCTTGGCCACGGCTTCGTTCCCGATGGGCTCCCCTTCTGAGGCCCCATGGCTAGCCCCACTGGGGTCTCCCCCAGCAGCCCCGACCAGGGTGGCTTCGGGACCTTCCTGAAGCCATTGCTGCAACAACAGGGCGGCGGCGGCGCTGTCCAGGGCGCCCGAGCGGTCGCCCTGGAGCCCGTGCAACTCGGCCGCGGCCCAACTACTGCCGTATTCGTTCACCCAGGCCAAAGGCAGCTCCAGGGCCCGGGCCAGGCGCTCGCCGTAACGCCGGCAATGGAGTGCCTGCTCGGTGGGCTGCTGCTGGGCGTCGAGGGGCAGGCCCACCACCAAGGCCCGCACCCGCCGCTCGCTCACCAGCCGTTGGAGCTGGGCCAGGTCGTCTGGGAAGCGGCCGCGGCGCAGGGCCGGTAGGGGACTGACGCAGATCCCTAGGCCATCACAGCCGGCCAGGCCAATGCGGCGCCGGCCCACATCGATGGCCAGCACCGAGCGGGGCTGGGGCGGCCGGCGAGACTGGGGCGGCCGAAGGGAGGTTGGGGCTGTCAGCGGCCCAGGGGAGTGGGCAGGGGCCGGCGCCGTGGCTGCCATTGGGCCACCACCGCCTCCAGCCTCCGGGCCATGGCGTCGGTGGCCTGGGGAATCTGGCGCCGCCAGACGCTGCGGCCGAGCAGCACCTCCTCGCCCAGGCGTTCGAGGCCGAGCTGGTGCAACCAGCCATTGAGCTCGCTAGCTAGCAGGTCGCTGCGGATCAGGCAGGCGCCACTGCCGGCCGTGGCGGCCAGCAGCAGCTGTTCGAGGGGTGGGCCAACCAGGTGCTTCCAGCCCGGATGCAGCGTTAATTCCACTTCGGGCAGCCCCGCGCTGCAGCGCCGTAGCCGGCGCACCGCAGCCACGGCCGCCTGGCGGTTGGTGTCTACCAGCAACAGGCTTGGGGTCTTGCTCTGGTCGAGCAGGTCTTCGCAGCGGCGATCCAGCAGCTGGCGCAGCTGGGCTGGACAGCTGGCCTGCTCAAGGTGCCAGAGCAGGGCCCCGGTGCGGCGGTTGAGCTGGCGTACTTGTAGGTCGCTGCCTAGGGCCCGGGGTGCCGGTTTGGCCTGGGGAGGCTGCCAACGCCAGAGAACTTCCTGGCGCAGGGGCTGGAAACCCAGCTGGCGCAGCAGGCCCTGCCGTTGCAGGTCGAGGCTGGAGCAACTGGTGATCCAGCTGGCGGCGCTGCGGGCCCGCGGGAACGCTTCGCGCACCAGGGCCAACCCCACGGCGGCCCCACCGAGCTCTGGGGCCGCCAGGCAGGCCTCGGCACTGCGCAGGTGCAGCAGTTCAAAACAGCTGCCGCTGCGGTTAAGGCGCTGGCTCACCACCAGGGCCAGGGGCTTCTGTGGATCCCGATAGGCAACAAGCACCTGGGGGGCTAGGGGCCTCCGGGCCGCTAGGACATGTAGCAGCTGCTCCGGCCCTTGCAGTAACAGGGCCCGTTGCAGTAGGGGCTGCAAATCGAGGAAGGCGGGGTCCTGCATCAGGGGCATGTGCCAGCCCCTTAGCGGTTCAATCACCAGGGGATGGGCCGATGGCGACAGCAAGGGCCCATTGGCACCACTGAGGTCGCGGCGGACCGCACCAGAGGGAGGCCCTTGGCTCGGCTCGTTAGGTAGGGGCATCGCCCAGATCAACAGGCCTACTGTAATGCTATCGACGGACTGCTCCAATCGACGCCCCTAGGCTAGGGACGCACCAGCACTAAGGGGGTGCGTTCATTGGCATTGCCGGCCGGGTTGGGCCGCAGGGCCCGCTGCAGCAGGGCTTCATCGCAGCCAGGGCTGGAGGCCAGCACCTTCACCCGGCCCAGGTCGTTGACATCGACCACGGCCACGGCCACCCCCAGCTGGGCCGCCAGGTCGCGGCAGAGCTCGGCGGGGCGCTCGGGCCCCAGGACGATCGTCTGGTCGTAGGGGGGCGTGGTGCCGGTGATGTCATCGATTAGGCGGGCCTGGTCGCCAGCGAGGCGGTAAAACCAGCCCTTGCTGCCCACGAGCTTCAGGGCCATGCCGATTAGCCAGGCGCCGAGGACCCGGGCCGGGCCGACCAGGTCGATCAAGCTCTGCAGGCCGCAGGCCGTTGCCAGGCTGCTGGTGGGGTGGAAAACGCGACACAGCAGCCGGGCCAGGGCCGAGGGCTCCACCGTGCTCGGGTGGTGGTAGCGACCCTGCATCACCGCCAGGGGCGTTTCGCCGATCGTGAGCACGTCGCCCGGCAACAGCAGACCGCCGGCGTAGTGGCGCAGCACCTCGGCCGGATCGTCGAGCACGCCCAGCAGGTGGGTGCGAATCGGCAACACCTGGCTGGCATCGCCCTGGCGCCAGAGGGCGCTCGCCGGGGCAACGGGCTCGGGCCGGCGCAGGGGAATCAGCAGGCCATCGCGGCGCTGCAGGCGGCCGAAGGGGCCGTAGTTGATCCAGTCGATGTCGAGCCAGAGGGTGTCGAGCAGGGGGCCGATCGGGGTTTCGGCCGGGGCGCTGAGGCGCAGGCTGATCCGGGCCGTTGTGGTTTTGCGACCTTTGACGATGTAGGCGAACCAATAGCCATCGGGCCGGGCCGGTTCATCGGGGTGGTCGGGGTCGATCTGGATCTCGATGGCAACAGCGTTGACCCGTCCCTGGCCCAGCAGGGTGGGCCGCACGTTCAGCTCGGGCACCATCACCTCCATGCGGGGGTGGGGGTTGGAGATCTGGATTTCGCCCTCCACCAGCAGGCTGTTGGCTTCGCTGCGCACCTGCCAGGCGCCACTACGCAGCTTCAGGGGCGAGGCCGGCCGCAGCCGATGGCGCAACTCCAACACCACCAGGGTCAGGCCGAAGAGCAGGGCGCCGGCCAGGACCAGGCTGATCAGGGGATGGAGAGCGGGCACATCCAGGGCTCGATGACTGCGGGAGCGTAGGCGTCCCCGGCCCAGGCGGCCGCTTGGGCTCAGTCCTGCCGGGGTCCGACCATCTGCTGGGGCTGCACCAGTTGATCGAAGTCTTCAGCGCTGATAGTGCCCAGGATCAGGGCGGCTTCTTTAAGGCTGAGCTGGTGCTGGTGGGCGTGTTTGGCGATCGCCGAGGCCCGGTCGTAGCCGATCGCCGGGGTCAGGGCCGTCACCAGCATCAAACTTTGGTCCAAAAGCTGGCCGATGCGGCTGCGGTCCGCCTCCATGCCTTCGATGCAGTGCTGGCGGAAGCTGTGGCAGCCCCCGGCCAGTAAGCCGATGCTTTCCAGCAGGTTGGCGGCGATCAGAGGTTTGAACACATTGAGTTCAAAATTGCCCTGGCTGGAGGCCATCTGCACGGCGGTGTTATTGCCCATCACCTGCACACACACCATCGTGAGGCTTTCGCACTGGGTGGGATTGACCTTGCCCGGCATGATGCTGGAGCCGGGTTCATTTTCCGGCAAGACCAATTCGCCCAGGCCGCAGCGGGGTCCGCTGGCCAGCCAGCGGATGTCATTGGCGATTTTCATCAGGCTGCCGGCTAGCACCGTGAGGGCACCGTGGGCCGCGGCCAGGCCCTCCTGGCCGGCCAGGGCCTGAAACTTATTTTTAGCGCTCACAAACGGTTGGCCCAGGCGCTCACTCAGCCGGGCTGCCACCGCTTCGCCGAACCCGGCGGGGGCATTCAGGCCGGTGCCGACGGCCGTGCCGCCAATCGCCAGCTCCCGCACCCGCGGCAGGCTGGCCGCGATACCTTCGGAGGCAATGTCTAGTTGGGCCACCCAGCCGCCCATCTCCTGGCCCAGGCTCAAGGGCACCGCATCCTGCAGGTGGGTGCGGCCGATCTTGATCACATCGGCAAACCCCTGGGCCTTGCGATCGAGGGCATCCCTGAGGGCCTCCACGGCTGGCAGCAACTCATCACTGAGGGCTAGGGCCACGGCCAGGTGCAGGGCGGCGGGAAAGGCGTCGTTGCTCGATTGGCTGAGGTTGACGTGGTCGTTGGGATGGACGGGCTGCTTGCTGCCCAGCTCGCCGCCGAGGTCTTCGATCGCCCGGTTGGCGATCACCTCGTTGACGTTCATGTTGGTCTGGGTGCCGGAGCCGGTCTGCCAGATCCGCAAGGGGAACTCGCCATCGAGCTCGCCCTGGGCCACCCCCTCGGCGGCGGCCACGATGGCTGCGGCCAGCTCCGGCGCCAGCTTGCCCATGGCCAGGTTGACCTCGGCGCAGGCAGCCTTGAGTTGGCCAAAGCCATGGACCACCGCCAGGGGCATGCGCTGGCCAAAGGGAAAAAAGTGCAGGGAGCGCTGGGTCTGGGCGCCCCAGTAGTGCTCTGCTGGCACGGCGATCGTGCCCAGGCTGTCGCTTTCCTGCCGGGTTGCTGCTGGCCCGGGGCTGCCCTTGGGAGTGGCGGGTGGCGTCATCAGGATCTGGCTCTTGGGCCGAGAAGCGAAATGGTTCAGCGGACAGGACTCTGGGCGACTAGGCAGCGGCGCCAATCCATCGGGGAATCGCCTTCAGCGCGACTCGCTCATCGGGAATAGGTGATCTCGCTGTTGAGCTCGTTGAACTCGTTGTTGCTGCTGGTGCCTTCCCCCTGCGGCTTGAGGCCAGTGGCCAGGGTGAGGGCGGCATTGATGCCGTCGATATTGATCGCGCCGCTTTCATCAAAAATCACCTGGCCGGCCGCGTCGAACACCACCACCTGGGGGATGGAGCCCTTCCAGTAATGGGCGGGGTCGCTGGGGCCGCCATCGCCCCGGTTCTGGACCAGATCGCTTTCCACCAGGATCAGCTCGGCGCTGCGCAGCCAGAGGCGCTGCAGTTCGTTGAACACCGGCGCGAAGCGTTTGCTGTCGGCGCTGTCATCGAGATAAAAGCCCAGCACGGTGACCCGGTGCTCGGCCAGGGAGTCGGCCAGGCTGTTGCGGGGCGGCACCAGGGAGCCGTTGCCCGCATAAAGGGCGTAGATGTTGCCGTCGTAGCTGTTGGTGTCGCGGGCGGCCCAGGCGGCTGAGCCACCAGGCCCCGGCAGGATCCAGCTCAGGCAGAGCAGCAGACCCAAGAGCAAATGGCGGGCTGGGGAGCGGAGCATGCAGGGAGCCGGATCAAGGGAGCCGGGACGATGGCGCCATTGTGACCCTCAGCGCTGAAGGGCCCTAATTGGATTCCTAGCTACGGCCAAGGCTGCGGCCCATGCCCTGGAGAATGCCACGGCCCACCAGGCCGATGGCCCGGCCGATCACCTGGGTCAGGACCAGCCCCACCAGGTCGCCCGTACGCCGGATCAGGGCATGGAGCTGGGGGGCGATCGCATCGCGGCTTTCCAGGGCCAAGGTCACCAGTTGCTGCAGCCAGCCCAGCCGCCGCAATTCCTGGTCCCGGGGTTCCGTTAGCAGCAGGGGGGTGATCGCTCCGCCCTGGAGGCGATACAGCAGCCTGCGGCTCTCATAGAGCTGGATGGGCCGCTCGAACCAGCCACTCCAACGTTGCTGGGCATTGAGCTGGTTGCGCAGTCGCTCGAGGTTGCGGGTGGCGAGCAAGTCGTCGCTGAGGAGGTAGCGGCGTAGCTCGGGCCAGGTGCTGCAGCTGGCCAGTAATTCGGCGCTAATCAGTTCAGCCGTGCGGATCAGCCAGTTGCTGATCAGGGCCTCCAGCTGCAACAGGGCCGGAGGTTCATCGGGGGCCAGCAGCTGGCCGTTGACCAGCAGGGGCTGGGCCTGGACCAGGGCCAGCAGCATGGGCAGGGGCGAGGGCAGTTCGGGATCGTCGAGTTCGAAATCCCCTTCCTTGGCCAGGGTGATCGCCACCGGCAAAAGGCTGCCCTCCTGGGGCAACTGCACGTAGGGGCCGGCCATGTCGCTGAGGGCCAGGCGCCGCAGTTCCGGTTGGAGGTGTTGCCAGCGCTCAGTGAGCTCATCACCCCGCGGTCGCTCGTGGCGCAGACGGGTTAGTAGCAGATCCAGGTGGCTGAGTAGGGCCAGCAGCAGGTCGCGGCGATGTTTGGGGGCCAGGCCTTCGAAGGCAAGGAGGTGACCACTGTTGTTGCGGAGTCCCACTTCAGCGGCCTGGTCGAGCCGCTGGCGGATTGCGAGCCACACCCCCAAGGCGGTGCGGTCCCGCAGGGTGATGGCGGTTGAGTTAGGGCCTTCGGTGCCATGGTTGAAGCCGCTGCTGTTCCAGTCCGCTGGCCCTGGCAATGCCAGCCCAGCCGCTTCAGAGGGGCTTGAAGTGGCGCTGCCCCAGGCCATGCCGAGGGGACCCCAGAGCCAGAGCAGCAGGGCCCGGGCGGCGGCCAACTCGCGCAAGCGGCCCTGCAGTAGCAATTCGCTGAGGCTGCTGGCATCGGCCAAGGCCAGCCATTGGCAGCAGCGGGCCTCCTCCACTTGGATTTGTTGCAGTCCTGTTTGTAGGAGCCATTGCCCCAGGCCCAGGGGTGGGCCATCAGTGGCTTTGACCTGGTCGGGCTGCAGATCGATCACCCGACCGCCTGCCAGCAAGGTGGCCACGGCCTGGCGCACGGTCTCGGCGTTGGGTTGTTGCAGGAGGCCGGCGGCGGGTAGGCCCAGCAGAAAATCAGCGCCGTAGGGCCCCTCGGAGCCCAGCAGCACCATCAATGGCTGGGGATGCCAGCGCTCCATCAGGAGACTCAGTTCCCGGGCCAGGGTTGGGGCTGGCAGGGATTGGCCCGGGGCCCAGATCACCAGATCGGGGCGTCCCACCAGCTCAGACTGGCCGCAGGCCAGCCGGTAGGACCCGCTGCTTTCAGGAGCGTCTCGATCCTGGGCAGATCCCTCGCCCAGCAGCCGTAATAACCCTTCCCGCAGCAGCGGTTCAGCCAGTAACAGCAGTTCTGGATGCGGCTTGGCCTGGCTCTGAATCACAGGGGCGGCCCAACAGGCCCCCAACCTACCGAGCTTGGCTGCGCCATTCCAGCTGTAGTCAGCACGTTTCCTCAGGGTTTTCGCTTCCGTATGGCTAGAGACGCTGCGATATGTCTCTTGGTGAAGCCGGTTGAAAGGGGAATTCAGGCAGGGCTGGATGTCAGCGGCGACGCCCGGTGAGTTGAAGGGTATAGGACTCAATCTCAAAGCCCGTGAGCGCTTCAATGCGGGCGATCAGGTCGGCGGGCAGGTGGATGTCCAGGTCCAGAATTGCTCCTGAGTCACTGCAGGTGAGATGGCTGTGGGGATCGCTGCGGTAGCCGTAAAGGCGACCGCTGGCCCGATCAAGGCATTCGATCACTCCAGCCGATTGCAGGGCTTCGAGGTTTTGATACACCGAGGTGTGGCCGATGGCCCGGCCTTCGGCATTGAGCTGCTCAAAGATGTCGCGGGCGCTGAGGTGGTCCTGGCTGTCCCA
>CAMCMT010000020.1 GCA_945875915.1 Synechococcus sp. UW140
CCGTGGGTGTACCAGGAGGTGACGAAGGTGGTGCCGGTGAGCCAACCCCCTAGGGCCAGGTAGGCCGTGGGGAACAGGAGCAGGCCGGACCAACCGACAAAAACGAAGCGGTCGCGCTTGAGCCAGTCGTCGAGGATGTCGAACCATCCACGCTGTGGCGCGCGCCCTAAGGCGATCGTCATGAGAGATGAACTTCATGAAGCGTTACAGAACGACTGTACGGGGAACCGGGGCTGCTTGGAGGGTGCACCGCCAATCTGGGCCCCAATCCGGGGCATTTAGGCAAAAACACCTAGCCGGCCAGCGGGGCGGTCCATTCGCCAGAGTGGGGTCTGGCCGTGAACCTGATCCGTGTACGTCATCGAGCTCTCGCTCAAGCTCAGCCCCATGCCCGTTGCCGTGCAACGCAAGGAGCAGGACGCCGCCCTGGCCCTGTTTGCCCAGGTGAAGCAGGCGATGGAAAGCGGTGAACCGCGCCTGCTCGAACTCAGCTGCGACAAGGAGGAAGACAAGCGGATCGCCCTGCTCAGCAGTGAGATCGTGGCCGTGCAGACCTACGAGAAAAGCGCCGGCGGCTCCAGTGGCAAGCGCCCCGGTTTCTCCTTCGACGGCTGAGCCTTGGCGGCTGATCCCCTGACCACCAGCCCCGGGGCCGGAGCCTGGAGCCAGGCCGAACTGCCCCTGCAGGTGGATCGGCTGCGCTTTGTCTGGCCTTCGGGCCAGGTGGCCCTTGATGACTGCAGTTTTGCGATTCCCCGGCCGGGGCTCTGGATGCTGGTGGGCGGCAACGGCAGTGGCAAAAGCACCCTGCTGCGCCTGATCGCCGGCCTGCTCGAGCCCAGCTCAGGCGAGCTCCTCTGCAACCGCAAGCCAGCCCTGGTGTTTCAAAATCCCGACCACCAGCTGCTCTTGCCTAGCTGCGGCAGCGATGTGCAGCTCTCCCTGCCCCCCGGGCTCAGGGCGCACCAGCGGCAAGGGCAGATCGCCCAGGCCCTCGAGCAGGTCGGCCTAGGCGGACTGCAACAACGACCGATCCACAGCCTCAGCGGCGGCCAGAAACAACGGCTGGCCGTGGCCGGAGCCCTGGCCAGCCGGGCCCAGCTGCTGCTGCTCGATGAGCCCACGGCCCTGCTCGACCAAGGCAGCCAGCGGGATGTGCTCGCCCTGGTGCGCCAGCTCTGCAACCCGGCAGCGGGGCCCGGCCCTGGCAGGCCTGAAGGGCCCCTGGCAGGGCCGATCACGGCCCTATGGATCACCCACCGCCTCGATGAGCTGGACCAGTGCGACGGCGCCGCCCTCGTCCGCCAGGGACGCGTCGGCCGCTGGCAGGACGGATCAGCCCTACGCCAAGGACTGAATCGCTTGCCCCTGGGGAGGGGCGAGGGGTAAGTTCATCAAGTCCCATTCCTCGGTAGCTCAGCGGTAGAGCGATCGACTGTTAATCGATTGGTCGCAGGTTCGAATCCCGCCCGGGGAGTTTTCCATACCCCAGCCTTTGCTGGGGTTTTTTTATGGCCGCCGCTAGGGCCAATGTGCTAAGGCAGCAAGGCCGATCCGCAACAACTGGCTTTGGCAATAAACAATTCCGTCAAAATGGCAACGGCTTCAGCGAAAGAAATTCTGAAGGTTTACCCTCCTCGCAAGGGGGCTGGTATGGAGACCCCTTGGCGCCATTGCATTTTCCCCGAACCGATCGAATCAACTAGCTCGGCAGACCCTCCCCATACCGGCTCAATTAGGGAGAATGCCGCAAATCATCCGGAGCGGGAGCGTTTGTCTGACCGCCTCAAGCCCCTTTAGCTCGACCCCATGAAGCCCTGCATCCTGCTGATCGAAGACGACAGCGACATGTTGGACCTGGTGGCAGGCCACCTGGAGCACAGCGGCTTTGAGGTGCAGCGCGCCGCCGACGGCATCAAGGGCCAGGCCCTAGCCCTGCAATACGGGCCAGACCTGATCCTGCTGGACCTGATGCTGCCCCACGTTGATGGCCTGACCCTCTGCCAGCGGCTGCGCCGTGACGAACGCACAGCAGCCATCCCGATCCTGATGCTCACGGCCCTGGGGGGCATCAAAGACAAGGTGAGCGGCTTCAATTCCGGCGCCGACGACTACCTCACCAAACCCTTCGACCTCGAGGAACTGCTCATTCGGGTGAAGGCCCTCCTGCGCCGCAGCGTGCGCACCCCCGTGTCGAGCCAGCACAACGAAATCCTCAACTACGGCTGCCTCACCCTGGTGCCCGAACGCTTTGAGGCGATTTGGTTCGAGGAGCCGGTGCGGCTCACCCACCTGGAATTTGAACTGCTGCACTGCCTGTTGCAGCGCCATGGCCAAACCGTGGCCCCTTCCCTGATCCTCAAGGAGGTGTGGGGCTACGAGCCCGATGACGACATCGAAACGATCCGCGTCCATATCCGCCACCTGCGCACCAAGCTCGAACCGGATCCGCGTAAACCCCGTTTCATCAAAACGGTGTACGGCGCCGGCTACTGCCTGGAGTTGCCCACGGGCCCCCAGCTCGACACCCTCACCGAAGTGATCCACCAGGCCCGCGAAACCCGCAAACTCTTCAGCCCCACCGCCTAACGACCCGCTGCCAGCAGGCCATCCCATGGGATCAGGGGTTGGCGCCTAGGCCTGATAGGTCCAGCAGGGCCACTTCCCAGGCGAGCCGCGGTTGCACGTAGGCGCCCAGATGGCTGCGCAGGCTTTCCAGGCGATGCTGCACGCCAGGCTCGGGCCGTTGGCGCCATAGGCGCCATTGCCACCAATTCAGCAGCCAGAGTTGCTGTTCGCCATCGAGGGCCTCACAGAGGTCCCGGGCCAGGGCCAGGGCCTCGATGGGATTGCCCCCTGCCTTCGGCCCCAACCCGGACCCCCGGGCATCAGGAGCGATGCCCAGGCTCCAAAGCCGTTCGGCCAGGCCTGCTGGCAACGCTGCCCATTGCTCGCGGCACTGCAGCAGGGCCCCGGGGGAGCCGGCCGCCAGCTCCAGCAGTTCCGGCGGATCGGCGCTGTGGAGGGGCGCCTGCCCCTGCAGCACTTCGGCAATCTCGGCGGGGCTGAGGCGGCGAAAGGGGATCTGCTGGCAGCGGGAGCGAATCGTGCTGAGCAGGCGCTCTGGCGCCGCCGTCAACAGGATCAGCAGACCGCCACCGGGTTCCTCCAGGGTTTTGAGGAGGGCATTGGCGGCCCCCTCGGCCATCGCCTCCACCGTTTCGATCACCACCAGGCAGCGGGGCGATTCCAGGGGCCGCCGGCCCAGGAACTGGGACACGCTGCGCACCTGCTCCAGGCGCAACTGGGGCGGCGCCTTGCGGCTGACCCCCGCCGCCAGGGCCTCCGAAGCGGGGATCAGCTGGCCCTGGTGCTGGTAGGTGGGCTCCAGCCAGAGCAGGTCGGGATGGTTGCCCTCCTCCAGGCGGCGGCGCACCGAGGGCGCCGCCTTGGGGCCGGCGATCACACCCTCCAGGAAACGCCGGGCCACCCGGGAGCGCCCCACCCCATCGGCTCCGCAGAACAGATAGGCCGGCGCTAGGCGTTGTTGGTCCAAGGCGGCTGCGAGCAGGGCCGTGGCCTGGGCCTGGCCCACCAAGCCGGCAAACAGGTCGCTGGGCTCAGCCATGCAGGTCAGCCCTGGGTCCAAAGCGCTGCGCCAGCAGGGCGCCGATGGCTTCAGACACCTGCTCGGGCGCCAGGCGGGCATCAAACCGGCTCCAGCCCCGCTGGGCCGCCAGGACGGCAAAGCCCCCGCAAACCCGCCCTAGGAACGCCTCCCCAGCGGCCTCGATGCGGTCGGCCGGCCGCTCGCCGCGGCGGCGTTGGGATTCGGCCAAGGGCAGATCCAGCCAAAGGGTGAGATCGGGCTGGAGATCGGCCGTGGCGATGCGTTCCAGTTGCTCGATTAGGGCCAGGGACAGGCCCCGGCCATAGCCCTGGTAGGCGGCTGTGGAGCCGCTGAAGCGATCGCTGAGCACCCAGTGGCCGGCCGCCAGGGCCGGGGCAATCCGTTGCTGCACATGCTGGGCCCGGTCGGCGGCATAGAGCAGCAGCTCGGCCGTGGGCTCCGGGGCCGCCTCAGCGGGGGCATGGAGCAACAGTTGGCGCAGGGCCGTGCCCAGGGCCGTGCCCCCCGGCTCGCGGGTCACCAGCAGTTCAGCGCCGGGGGGCAGCAGGCCACTCCGGGGCAACCACTGGGCCAGGACATCAATTTGGGTCGTCTTGCCGCAACCATCGATCCCCTCCAGCACCAGAAAACGGCCCCGGGGCAAGGGGTCCCCGCTGGGATCGGCAAGGGACGACTGGGCCTCGGGTCCAGGCGTCACGGCAGGGGCCTCAGGGGGGCTGGCCCCTGCAGCAGCAGGGCATTGAGCACCACTGTGATCGAGCTGGTGGCCATCAGCAGCGCCGCCAGGGGGGGGGAGAGCAGCACACCAAACCGGGGCAGCAGCAGCCCGGCGGCGATCGGCAACACCACCAGGTTGTATCCGAAGGCCCAGATCAGGTTTTGGCGCACCTTGGCCATGGTGCGGCGAGCAAGCAGTAGGGCGTCCACCACCCCCTCCAGCCGGTCGCCTAACACCACCAGGCCGGCGCTGTCCTGGGCAATCTGGGTGCCGGTGCCAACCGCAATGCCTAGGTCAGCCGCGGCCAGGGCCGGCGCATCGTTGATGCCATCGCCCACCATCGCCACCGGCCCCCGCTGGCGCCACTGCAACAGCCGCTCCAGCTTCTGCTGGGGCTGCAGTTCCCAGGCCACCTGATCCAGGGGCACCGCTAATTGGCGGGCCAGTTGCTCCACCGCTAGGCGCCGATCGCCGCTCAGCACCCCCAGATCCAGGCCCAGCCGGGCCAGCTCCGCCAAGCTCTCGGCGGCATCGGGCCGGGGCTGGTCCTGAACGGCCACCAAGGCGACCCGTTGGGCTCCAGGGCCAGGATCCCCTCCTGAAGCCCCATGGGCCCAAGCGCTAACGGCTAAAACCGTGGCTCCAGCCGCTTCCAGCCGGTGCAGGGGGGCCTCGATCACCTCCTGGGCCACGATCCCCAGCTCCACCAGCCAACCGGGCCGGCCGACGTGGCAGGCCCCGCCAGCCCCCAGCCCGGCAGCCAGGGGGTCCCGCAGCCGTCCTTCAACCCCCTGGCCGGCAATCGTGCGGCTGTCTGCCACCTCAAGCAGAGAAAGGTCGCGCCGCTGGGCCTCCTGCAAAAGGGCAAAGGCGAGCGGATGGCGGGTGTGTTGCTCCAGGCTGGCGGCGATCTGCACCAGCCCATCAACCTCGGAGCGGGATGGGAAGCCCTCCCCAGGCGCGGAAGTCAGCACCTCCACGGCCGTGACCAGGGGCCTGCCCAGGGTGAGGGTGCCGGTTTTGTCGAACAGCACCGAGCGCAGGCTGGCCGCCATTTCGATGGCATCGCCGCCCCGGAACAGCAGGCCTGAGCGGGCCGCTAGCCCCGAACCCACCGTGATCGCCGCCGGGGTCGCAAGGCCGAGGGCACAGGGGCAGGCCACCACCAGCACCGAAATCGCCAGCTGCAGGGCCAGCGGCAGGGGCGCCATCGCCGCGCCATGCAGGGCCCCCGCTGCCATGCCGATCGCCTGGTGACCCCCATGGGCCTGGGCGGAAGGGGCCGTCTGCAGCACCTGGGGCCAGAGCGTCGTGCCCCACTGCCACCAAAACAAAAACGTGGCCGCCGCCAACAGCACCACAACGCCGCTGAAGCGGCCGGCGATCCGATCGGCCAGGCCCTGGATCGGCGCCTTACGGGCCTGGGCCTCCTCCACCAGCGCAATGATGCGGGCCACGGCGCTGTCCGAGCCGCTGCGCAGCACCTGCAGGGTGAGGGGTGCCTCGAGGTTGAGGCTGCCGGCCGCCAGTTCGCTGCCGGGGCCGGCCTGCAGGGGCAAGGGTTCGCCCGTGAGGCTGGACCCATCAACGGCCGAGTGGCCCTCCAGCACCAGGCCATCAACGGGCACCCGGTCGCCGGGCAGCAGCAGCACCTGATCATCGGGACGCAAGCCACCCACCCGCACGGGTCTGGGCGGCCCATCGCCAAGCACCAACAGGGCCGTGTCGGGCTGGAGGGCGGCTAGCTGCTCAAGGGCGCGGCCGGTGCGGAAGCGGGCCCGCTCCTCGATGAAGCGGCCCAGCAACACAAAGCCCAGCAGCATCACGGGCTCATTGAAAAAGCATTGCCAGCCCAGGGAGGGCACCAGCAGGGCCACGGCGCTGGCCAGGTAGGCGCTGCCCATGCCCAAGCCCACCAGGGTGTCCATGCTCGGCATCCCGTTCAGGGCCCCCACCAGGCCGCGCACCAGGATCGGCCGACCCGGCAGGGCCAGGGCCAGGGTCGCCACTGCGGCATGGAGGCGGATATCGGCCAGCAACGGGAAAGGCAGGTCGCCCGCCTCGCTGAGGTGGCCCAACACCGACACGATCAGCAGTCCTAGGGCCACCACGAGCCGGCGCCACTGCTGCCACCAGCCCTCCTGGCGCTGGCGTTGGGCTCGACTCAGGGGCGTGGAGGTCTGGTCGCGGCGCTTGGCCTGGAAGCCCAAGCCCGCCAGGGCCTCCACCAGGGGGCCCGAGGGATCCCCCTCCAGGGCGGGATCGAGGCCCACCCAGGCGGTGCGGGTCATCAGGTTGACACTGGCCTGGCGCACGCCCGGCTGCTCTAGGAGCCGCTGCTCCACCGCCCGTACGCAACCGCCACACTTCATCCCCTCCACCTGCAGCAGCAGCGGCGCAACGGCTTCTGCGGCAGCGGTCACGGCAGGGGAATCATTTGCCCCAGGCTAGACAGCCCCTCCTCCGGCTCCCCCCAGGACAGTCGTCAAAACAGGGGGCCAAGACCGTTCAGGCTGCCGCCGCTGACGGCAAGCTCCCTGGCGCCGATGTCCGCCGATGGGCATTTGACCTGGACTCCGCTGATGCAGGGGAGGATGGGAGTACGCCGATCCGGACTCCAGCCGTGCCCCGCTCGCAACGCAACGACAATTTCATCGACAAGAGCTTCACGGTGATGGCCGACCTGATCGTGAAGCTGCTGCCGATCGATCCCAAGGCCAAGGAGGCCTATGTGTATTACCGCGACGGCCTCTCCGCCCAGAACGACGGCGACTACGCCGAGGCCCTCGACAACTACGAAGAGGCCCTGCGCTTGGAGGAGAACGCCGTGGACCGGGGCGAAATCTTCAAGAACATGGCGATCATCTTCATGAGCAATGGCGAGGAAGAAAAATCGCTCGACTACTACCGCCAATCACTCGCAGAAAACGCCAACTCGCCGTCCTGCCTCAAGAACATGGGGTTGATCTATGAGAAATGGGGACGGATTGCCGCCGAAAATGGCGACCAGGATGGGGCCGATCGCTGGTTTGACCAGGCGGCGGAATTCTGGGGACGGGCCGTGCGCCTCTATCCGGGCGGCTACTTGGAGATCGAGAACTGGCTGAAATCCTCCGGCCGCAGCAACGTGGATGTTTATTTTTAATGTCTAAATTCTGAAGTCCGGATCCTGGGCCTAGAGGGGAGCTCAATAAGCGGTCCTCAACAAGCCCAGCTCAACAAGCCGAGCTCAAGCGCGATCATCCGCCGGGTTAACGCCCAGGGCCAGGACCAGGGCTTCCGCCACCGTGCCGGCCTCCAGCAATTGCAGGTCGATGCCGGCTGCCATCGGCCCCAGGCCACTGCCCTTGGGCACCACGGCCCGGCGGAAGCCCAGCCGCGCCGCCTCCTGCAGGCGCAGTTCCAGCTGGCCCACGGGCCGCAGCTGGCCGCCGAGGCCCAGCTCACCCACCAGCACCGTGCCCGGCGCCAGGGTGAGATCGCGGTAGCTGGCCACCACGGCCGTGGCCACACCCAGATCTGCCGCCGGCTCCTCCACCTCCAGGCCGCCGGCCACGGCCAGGTAGCAGTCAAAACGGGAGAGGGGCAGGCCCAGGTGTTTCTCCAGCACCGCCAGGATCTGGTGCAGGCGGTTGGTGCCGATGCCGGTGGCCGTGCGGCGCGGGCTGGCGTAGCTGGTGGTGCTCACCAGCGCTTGCAACTCCACCACCAGGGCCCGGGTGCCCTCACAGGCCACGATCGTGGCCGTGCCGGCCGAGGGCTCGTCGCTGCCGAGGAATAGCTCGCTGGGGTTAGTGACCTCGACGAGGCCCCGGTCGCGCATCTCGAAGACCCCCAGCTCATGGGTGGCGCCAAAGCGATTTTTCACGGCCCGCAGCAGCCGGTGGCTGGCGAAGCGGTCGCCCTCGAAGGTGAGCACCGCATCCACCAGGTGCTCCAGCACCTTGGGGCCGGCCAGCGTGCCCTCCTTGGTCACATGGCCCACGAGCAGCAGGGCCGTGTCCTGGCGCTTGGCGATGCGGGCCAGGGCGGCGGCGCATTCGCGGACCTGGGCCACCGACCCCGGCGCACTGGCCAGTTCGCCGTCGTGAAGGGCCTGGATGCTGTCGATGATCGCCACCGCCGGCCGCAGGGATTCGAGCTCCTGCAGCACCAGCTCCAGGTCGGTTTCAGCCAGCAACTGCAGCTGGCTGCCAGCACCGCCGAGCCGGCGCCAGCGCAATTTCACCTGCTGGGCCGATTCCTCGGCGCTCACATACAAGACCAAATGGCGGGCCGCCATCGCCTCGGCGCTTTGCAGCAGCAAGGTCGACTTACCGATGCCGGGATCGCCGCCCACCAGCACCAGGGAACCGGGCACCAGGCCGCCGCCGAGCACCCGGTCGAGCTCGCCATAACCGCTGCCCAGGCGCTGTAGGGGCCGCTCACCGACCGTGTGGATCGACTCAGATCGGCGTGGGCGCTGCAGCAAATCAGTAGCGCCGAGAGCCCCACCGGCCGCTCCTGCAGCGGCGCCGGCGCTGGCCACCGGCCGGCGCCGGCGGGTGTCGCTGGCGGTCACAACCTGCTCCACCAGGCTGTTCCAGCTGCCGCAGGCGGCGCAGCGACCGAAGAACTGGCGGGTCTGGGCCCCGCAGGTCTGGCAGACGTAGAGGCTGGATCGTCCCACGGGGGTGTATGAAGATTGATGATCCTTGATGAACCCACAGGGCCTTCGGCCTTTTCAGTGGGTCGATCTACTCAAACCGTTCGGTCCAACCGCCGCAATGACGGCTTCTCCCCCCGCCAAGGAAACGATTCTGGTCGTTGACGACGAAGCCAGCATCCGCCGCATCCTGGAAACCCGACTCTCGATGATCGGCTACCAGGTGATCACGGCCTGCGATGGCCTCGAAGCCCTCGAGGCCTTCCGGCGCACCAGCCCCGACCTGGTGGTGCTCGACGTGATGATGCCGAAGCTGGATGGCTACGGCGTCTGCCAGGAGCTGCGCAAGGAATCGGACGTGCCGATCGTGATGCTCACGGCCCTGGGCGATGTGGCCGACCGCATCACCGGCCTCGAGCTGGGCGCCGACGACTACGTTGTCAAACCCTTCAGCCCCAAGGAGCTCGAAGCCCGCATCCGCTGCGTGCTGCGCCGGGTCGACAAGGACCCGGCCGCCGGCATGCCCAACTCCGGCGTGATCGAGGTGAGCGACCTCAAGATCGACACCAACAAGCGCCAGGTGTACCGGGGCGACGAACGGATCCGGCTCACCGGCATGGAGTTCAGCCTGCTGGAGCTGCTGGTCGGCCGCTCCGGCGAACCCTTCAGCCGCGGCGAAATCCTCAAGGAGGTCTGGGGTTACACCCCCGAGCGCCACGTCGACACCCGGGTGGTGGATGTCCACATCTCCCGGTTGCGCTCCAAACTGGAGGACGATCCCGCTAACCCCGAGCTGATTCTCACGGCCCGGGGCACGGGGTACTTGTTCCAGCGCATCATCGAAGCCCTTGCCCCCGAAGGACACTGACATCACTGGCCGCAACCCCAAGCGTCGGCGGCCCCAGGCGATTCGCCGCCTGGTGATTTGGTATCGCCGCAATGCGGCGGTGACGAGCCTGGTGGGCACGGCCTCGGCCGCCGGCTCCGTGGCCGGATCCATGGCCGGCTCGGTGGCGGGATCGGTGGTCTCCACCGCCGGCAATGTCGCCGGGGCCGCAGGCAATGTGGCGGGCAATGTCGCCGGCGTCGCCGGCTCGATGGCGGGCAATGTCGCCGGCGTCGCCGGCTCCGTGGCAGGCGCCGCGAGCTCGGTCGCCGGCTCGATGGCCAACTCGGTGCTCCAGCCCCTGGTTTTTGATCCCCTGCGCCGGCTGCAGCAGGGCAGCAATCCCGATGGCGTTCTGACCATCGTGGATGCCGATCGGCTCTGGGTGGCCGTGGATGGCATGGGCGGCGACCATGCCCCCGGCCCGATCCTGGAGGGCTGCCTGCGGGCCGTGGCCCTACTGCCGGTGCGGGTGCGCTTCGTGGCTGAAACCGCCGCCGTCGATCAGGCCGTGGCGGCCCTGGGGCTGGACGAAGAACTGGCCGCTGCCATCCGCGCCGGGCTGATTGAAGTGGTCGCTAGCGGCCCCTCGGTGGGCATGGACGAAGAGGCCACGGTGGTGCGGCGCAAGCGTGACGCCAGCATCAACCTGGCCATGGATTTGGTCAAGGCGGGGGAGGCCACGGCGGCGTACTCGGCGGGCAACTCCGGCGCCGTGATGGCCTCGGCGATCTTCCGGCTCGGCCGGCTCAAGGGCATCGACCGCCCCGCCATCGGCGCCCTTTTCCCCACCAAGGATCCCAACCAGCAGGTGTTGGTGCTCGATGTGGGCGCAAACATGGATGCCAAGCCCGCCTACCTGCACCAATTCGCCCTGCTCGGCAACATCTACAGCCGCGATGTACTGCAAGTACGGCGGCCCCGCATCGGCCTGCTCAACATCGGCGAGGAGGAGTGCAAGGGCAACGAGCTCTGCCTCAAGACCTACCCCCTGCTGGCGGCCGACGACCGCTTCGTGTTTGCCGGCAATTGCGAAGGCCGGGATGTGCTCTCGGGCGATTTCGATGTGGTCGTATGCGATGGCTTCACCGGCAACGTGCTGCTGAAGTTCCTCGAATCGGTGGGCAGCGTGCTGCTGGATGTGCTGCGGGCCGAACTGCCCCGGGGACGCCGGGGCAAGGTGGGCTCCGCCTTCCTGCGCAGCAACCTGGTGCGCATCAAGAAACGGCTCGACCACGCCGAACATGGCGGCGCCCTGCTATTGGGCGTCAATGGGGTCTGCGTGATCGGCCATGGCAGCAGCAAGGCCCTCTCGGTGGTGAGCGCCCTGCGGTTAGCCCATTCCGCCGCCAGCCATGGCGTGATGGACGACCTGCACAAGCTCAGTGACAGTACCGATGCGGTAGTTGCCTGTGATTGACTGACCGCCAACTGGGGTCGTTCAGGTGTCGCTCAGCCCAATGGCGGAGGCCGTCGGCATGGCCCTAGTGGGCTGCGGCAGCGGCCTACCAGCCGTGAGCCTCAGCAACGCCCAGCTGGGTGAGCGGGTCGAGACCAACGACGACTGGATCCGCAGCCGCACCGGCATCGGCGCCAGACACGTCGCCGGCCCAGGCGAAACGGTCACCAGCCTGGCCAGCGAGGCCGGCCGCCAGGCCCTGGCCCATGCCGGCTGGCACGCGAGCGACCTAGACCTGATCCTGCTGGCCACCTCCAGCCCCGATGACCTCTTCGGCACCGCCCCGCGGGTGCAGGGGGTTCTGGGGGCCAGCAACGCCGTGGCCTTCGACATCACGGCCGCCTGCAGCGGCTTCCTGTTTGCCCTGATCACCGCCAGCCAGTACATCCGCAGCGGCAGCGTGCGCCGCGCCCTAGTGATCGGCGCCGACCAGCTCAGCCGCTGGGTGGACTGGGACGATCGCCGCACCTGCGTGCTGTTCGGCGATGGCGCCGCCGCCGTGGCGGTGGAAGCCTGCTCCGGGGCGAACAACGGCCTGCTGGGCTTCCGTATGCGCTCCGATGGCAGCCGCAACGGCTGCCTCACCCTGGCCCAAAGCGAGGAGCACACCAGCGTGGTGGCCGGCAGCCAGGCCCAGCGCGGCGGCTTCGAACCGATCCAGATGAATGGCCAGGAGGTTTATAAATTCGCAGTGCGCGAGGTGCCGGCGATCCTCAAGGACCTGCTCGATGGCACCGGCACCAGCCCAGGCCAGCTCGACTGGCTGCTGCTCCATCAGGCCAACCAGCGGATCCTCGATGCGGTGGCCGAGCGCTTCGCCATTCCCAGCGAGCGGGTACTCAGCAACCTGGCCCGCTATGGCAACACCTCCGCCGCCACGATCCCTCTGATGCTCAACGAGGCCGTGCGCGATGGCCGGGTTCAGCCGGGTCACCTGATCGCCAGCAGCGGCTTCGGCGCCGGCCTGAGCTGGGGCGCGGCCCTGCTGCGCTGGGGCGGTCCCCAGGCCACCGGAGCCAGCGGGGGCCTAACAGCCGCGCCGTAGTCTCCAGCCCACAAAAGCGCAAGCGCCACCATGGGCATCGCCTGGGTGTTTCCGGGGCAGGGTTCACAGAAGCTCGGCATGGCAACGGCCGTGCTCGATCTGCCTGATGCCCGTCAGCGTTTTGCCCTCGCCTCCGAGCTGCTGGGCCGCGACCTGCTGGCGATCTGCGCCGGCGAAGGGTTCGACCCCATCGCCGCACCCACGGACCTCAATGACACCCGCAACACCCAGCCAGCCCTGTTCGTGATCGAGAGCCTGCTGGTGGATGGCCTGCGCCAGCAGGGCCGCAGCGCCGACCTGGTGGCCGGCCACAGCCTGGGGGAACTGGTGGCCCTCTATGCAGCCGGCGTCTTCGACTTCGAAACGGGACTCTCCCTGATGCACCGGCGCAGCACCCTGATGGCCGCCGCCGGCGGCGGTGCCATGACCGCGGTGATGGGCTTCGATCGCGGCGAGCTGGATGCCCTGGTTGCGGCCACCGAGGACGTGGTGATCGCCAACGACAACAGCAGCGCCCAGGTGGTGCTCTCCGGTAGTCCCGAAGCCGTGGCCAGCGTCAGCGCCCAGCTGACCTGCAAGCGGGCGATCCCCCTGGCCGTGTCGGGGGCCTTCCATTCGCCCTCCATGGCCGGGGCCGCCGCCGCCTTCGCCCAGGAGCTGGAACCACTGCCCTTTGCCGATGCCACGATCCCGGTCTTGAGCAACACCGACCCCACCCCCGAAACCAGCGGTGAGCGCCTCAAGGCCCGCCTCGTGGGCCAGATGACCAGCGGCGTGCGCTGGCGGGAAACCATGGACCAGTTCGCCGCCCAAGCGATCGACACCACCGTGGAGATCGGCCCCGGCAACGTGCTCAGCGGCCTGATCAAACGCAGCCTGGCCGGCGTCACCACCGCCCAGATCGCCGCCGCCGCGGACCTGGGCCTGTGAACAAGCCTGGAGATCGGGCTGGCGGCCCAGCGAGCGCCATCGTGCCCGCCGAAGGCGGCCGCATCAGTGGCTTGCGCCGGGCCCTGCGGCGGCGGCGCAAGCCCCCCGAACCGCCGGCCCTACTCAACAGCCCCAAACCGAGCCTTACCTACCGAATCATCAGCTACCTGCTGGTGTTTCCGATCTATCGGCTCCTGTTCCGAGGCCGCACCGCCGGCAACGGCAACGTGCCGATGGAGGGGGCCCTGGTGGTGGTGGCCAACCACGGCTCCCACCTGGATCCCCCCCTGCTCGGCCATGCCCTCGGCCGGCCGGTGGCCTTCATGGCCAAGGCCGAATTGTTCCGGGTGCCCCTGCTCGGGCCGATCATCCGGGCCTGCGGCGCCTATCCGGTGGCCCGGGGCGCCAGCGACCGCGAAGCGATCCGCACCGCCACCGACCGGCTTGACGAGGGTTGGGCCACCGGGGTGTTCATCGACGGCACCCGCCAGGCCAATGGGCGCGTTAACGCCCCCCTGCCGGGGGCGGCCCTGCTGGCGGCCCGCTCCGGCGCGCCCCTGCTGCCCGTGGCGATCATCAACAGCCACCGGGCCCTGGGCACCGGCCGCCAGGGCCGCCTGGTGCCGATCCACATCCGCATCGGCACGCCGATCCCGCCACCGGCCTCCCGGCGCCGCGCCGACCTGGATTTGGTGACGGCGGCCTGCCAGGCCCAGATCAATGCCCTGCTGGATCTAGGCCCCCTGAGGGCGGATGAACCGGTCGGCCAGCTCCATCCAGCATCGGAGCGAACCGCCCTGCCGCCCAAAACCTGAGGTCCCGGCCGGTCAGCACCCATAGGGCCGCCCGCAGGCCATCGCCCCAGACCTTGCGCTTAAGCTCGGGAATGCAGCGTTGGCCGCAGGGCACTTCCACGGGCGTGAGGCCGATCCCCCGGCTACCGGCCACAATCCGGCCCACAAGCAGGGCCCGGGGCATGTGGTCGCTGCTGGTCACGAGCAGCACACTGCGCACCTTGGAGCGCTTGAGGTCGTCGGCCACGGACGTGAAATTGCTGAGGGTGTCGTGGGGGCGGTAATCGAGCAGTACTTGGCCGGGATGGAGCCCCTCGCGGCGGAACTCCCAGGTGGCGTATTCGGGATTGCTGCCGCCGCTCACCAGCAATGGCAAGCCCAGGCGCCGGGCCAGCCGGGCCGCTTCCTGCTCCCGGGCCACATCGCCGCCCAGCACCAGGATCAGCTGGGGTGGCGGCAGCGGCGGTAGCCACAGCCCCCGCGAGAGCCAAAGCAAGCCCCCAGCCACCAGGGCTAGGGGCCACCAGCAGCGCCCAAGCCGCCGCCGGGAGACCGGATCCAGGCGGCGGCTAGAGCCCCCCGGCCGCAACCGGCGGCGACGACCCGGCCCGGGCGACCGCCGGGCTGGCAAAGCGGACCGATCGCTGCGGGGGCCGGGGCCCGCCATCAGCCCCCCCCGCCGCCACTCTCTGGCAAGGGAGTGGCTGGCAGGGTAATGGCTGGTAGGGGAACCGTAGGGACCTGGCTGGAGGCCTGGGGCGTGAAGTCCACCGGACTGGTGGGATAGATCGGCAGCACGGGCTGCCAGGGGCCAGCCAGGCCCTGGGCCGCCGCCGCCTGGCCGAGGGCCAGCAGCTCCAGCACATCGAGGGGAGCCTCCACCGCCGCCGGCAGGATCAGCTCCGGCGCCAGGCCCTGGGCGAAGGCATCGCCGGGGAGAAACAGCCGGGGCTGCTCCAATTCCGCGATGGCGCCGAGGGCCCCGGGGTCGGCGCCATAACAACCCGCCACGGTGCCGCGCCGGGGCAGGTCCTGGACCAGCCAGAACCGCTCCGCCCCAGCCAGCTCAGGCCGCTGGCGCACCAGCCGCCACGCCACGGCTAAAAAACTGCCAACACCATGCAGGGGCACGGCCAACTGCTGGGCCAGGGTGCGGGCCAAGACCACCGTGAGCCGGGTGCTGGTGAAGCCCCCCGGCCCCGTGGCCACCACCAGCCGGCCGATCTCGGGCCAGCGCGGAGCGGGCAACAGCTGCTCCAGGCAGGGCAACAGGGCGCCCGAGAGCTGGCGGCCCAGGGGGAAGGCCAGCACCTGGGCGGGCTCGGTTGCAGCCAAGGGCTGCAGGCCCACGGCCAGGCAGTCGCTGGAACTGTGGAGGGCCAGCAGTAGGGACGCTCGGGCGCTCATGTCGGCTGGGCCTGGCCGGGTCGCAGCCGCAGCCAGCGGCCAGGTTCGGCCTCAAAGCTGTCGCAGCTGCGCACATCCCACTCCACCCCCGCCTGGGCGCCGCCGAGATCCATCACCGCCACATGGATCCGGGGGGACTGGGGCACAAAACTGGGGGCAGCGCAAAGGTGAGCCACCCCATGCTGCCGCTCCACCGCGTGATAAGCCTGGCAACGGTCCACCCAGTGGCAATCAACGCAGATGCACATGCCACCGACTGATTGCCCCCAGCCATTCTGGCGCGCCCCTGGCCCCAGCCCGTTTCCGGGCCTAGACCAATGACGCCGCCGGTGACCCCTGCGGCCGTCACCGAGTTGCTCTGGCAACGGCTGCATGCCGACCGCTGGCCGGTCCCCCGGACCGCCCTGCCCGCCGATGCCGCCCTGGTGGGCGGGGCCGTGCGCGATGGCCTGCTCAATCGGTTAGCGGAGCGGCCCGACCTGGACCTGGTGGTGAGCACGGACGCCATCGGCCTCTGCCAGCGCCTGGCCAAGGAGCATGGCGGTTGTGCGGTGGTCCTGGATCCGCAACGGGACATCGCCCGGCTGGTGGTGCGCGGCTGGAGCCTGGACCTGGCCCGCCGCTGCGGCGGCAGCTTGGCAGCCGATCTAGCCCGGCGGGACTACCGCATCAATGCCATCGCCCTGCCCCTGGGCCCGGGCGAGCCGCTACTGGATCCCCTCGGCGGGCTGGCCGACCTGCAGGCGCGCCAGATGGTGGCCGTGGACGAGGCCAACCTGCTCGACGATCCCCTGCGCCTGTTGCGCGGCATCCGCCTGGCCGCCCAACTGGACTTCAGCCTGGAGGCCCGCACCTGGACCTGGATCCAGTGCCACCACCAACGCCTGGCCAGCGTGGCTGGCGAACGGGTGCTGGCGGAACTGGTCAAGCTGGCAGCAGCCCCCCACGGCCACCAGGGGCTGCAGCAAGCCCTAATAGCAGGCCTGCTGCAGCCCTGGGGCGCTGACGCCCAGGCCGCAGCTGCCCTAGGGCAGCTCAGCCCAGAGCAGGCCCAAACCTGCGGCCTGAACCCCGAAGAGCAGCAGCTGGCCCTGCCCCTGGCCCGGCTGGCCCGCCTGTTTGACGCCCAGGCCCTTGGGGGTTTGCGGGCCAGTCGCAAGCTGCAACAGCGCTGCCAGCGGCTGCGCCATTGGTGGCAGCGGCTGGAGTCTGGGGCGCCTGGGAGCGGGGATCCAGGGGCCGCGATCGCCGCGCTCACGGAACCGGAGCGCCTGGCCCTGCAACGCCAGCTGGAGGATGAGCTGCCCGCCCTGCTCCTGGCCTGGCCTGGCCCCCTGGCCCAACTCTGGCTAGGGCGCTGGCGCAACCCGAGCGATCCCCTCTTCCATCCCAAGCCCCCCCTCGATGGCCGCAGCCTGCAAACGGAACTGGGCCTGGCCCCTTCCCGCCGCCTAGGCGAACTGCTGGACCAACTCACCCTGGAACGGGCTTTTGGTCGCATCGGCGACCGCGAGCAGGCCCTGCTCTGGTGTCGCCAGGCCCTGCGCCAGGCAAACACGCCTGGCGAAAAGGGCCCTCGCCGTGATTAACTTCCCAAGCACAGTCGTTGCTAACGACCTGAATTGCGCCTGTTAGGGCAAAGCTCTCGTTCTGAAAGCCTCCGTTCCGGATCCTTCCAAACAGACCGTGATCGCCGGACATCAGGACAACGCAGAAACGGACAACGGCTCAAAGGTCGGGTCCCTGTTTTTCAGCGTCAGCTCGCAACCCCGACCTGCCCATCCCTCCCGTTCCTTTCTCTCCCGATCCCATGAGCGTTCGTCTTTACGTCGGCAACCTGCCCCAGAGCTTTGATGCCAAAGAGCTCGAAGCCCTCTTCGCCGCCGTCGGCGAAGGCGTTCGCTTCAAGGCCGTCCAGGATCGGGAGACCGGTGCCAGCCGCGGCTTCGGTTTTGCCAACGTGGAAGAGGAAGCCCTCGCCGACCAGGTGATCGAGCAGCTCAACGGCCGCGACTTTGGCGGCAACAACCTACGCATCGAGCGCTCCGAACGCCGCGACCCCCGCAGCGGTGGCGCAGGTAACGACCGCCGTCCCGGCGCTGGCGCTGCTCCCTCGGCCGTGGCCCGCAAGTCGATCAACAAGGTGGTGCACAGCGACACCATCGTCGAAGGCGCTCCCGACCCCCGCTGGTCTGGCGAACTGGCCAAACTCAAGGCCCTGCTAGCCGACCAGAAGGCCCCCGCCTGAGCCAACCTGGACCCCTCCTGATCCAGGCCCCTGTGGTCATTAACAAGCTCTGGACCTGGCGGGGTCACCAAATCAGCTATTGCTGTGCAGGCTGGGTCGGCCCTGGCCTCTCCACAGCCCCCTCCCCTTTGGATGGGGTGCAAGCTGACGCCCCCGCGAACGGCTTCCCTACCGGGAGGGCCGTTCTTTTGATCCATGGCTTCGGCGCCTCCAAGGGCCACTGGCGCCATAACCTGCCGGCCCTGGCTGCCGTGGGCCAGGTTTATGCCATCGACCTACTCGGGTTCGGGGCCAGCAGCAAGCCCCGCTCGCGCCTGGCCGATGAGCCCCAGGAGCCGGGCTCGGTGCCCTACGGCTTCGACCTCTGGGCGACGTTGGTGGTCGATTTCAGCCAGCAGGTGATCGCCCAGGACGCTCCTGGATTGCGCCTGCACCTGATCGGCAATTCGATTGGGGGCGTGGTAGCCCTCAATGCCGCCCGGTTACTGGCCGAGCAGGGCCAGCCCCCTGCCCAGGTGATCCTGATTGACTGCGCCCAGCGCACCCTGGACCTCAAACGGCTAGCAGAACTGCCGCCGCTGCAACGCTGGAGCCGGCCCCTGCTGATGGGCCTGGTGCGCCAGCGCTGGTTGATCGGCAGCCTGTTCAGCCTGCTGGCCCGGCCGGCCGTGGTGCGGCGGGTTTTGCAGCAGGCCTACCCGAGCGGCGCCAACTGCGATGACGACCTGGTGGAGATCCTGGTGGGCCCGAGCCGGGAGCCCGGCGCCAGGGAAAGCTTCCGCGGCTTCGTCAACCTGTTTAACGACCACCTAGCCCCGGAGCTGCTGGCCCAACTCCAGGGCCCGGTGCGCCTGCTCTGGGGGGAGGCGGATCCTTGGGAGAGCGTGGCCGAAGCCCAGGAATGGCAACACAATTTCCCGTGCATTCAGGAGCTGCAGGTGTTACCCGGACTGGGCCACTGCCCCCACGATGAAGCCCCCGAGCAGGCCAATCCAATCTTGATCGAGTGGCTTCAAAAGGCCTAAAAAGCGATCCCCATCCCCCTATCAACCGCCCCGTTAGCGGGTCTGGGAAATCACATAGGAGAAGGGAAGCTCCAGCAATTTACCGAGCCGGGGCACATAGGCCCGGTGATTAAACACGTCGTAGTTCAATTGCTCGATCACATCCAGAATGCCCCGGTAGAGACGCAGGGAGGTCCACACGGGCCAGCGGGCATCGGGGGCTAACCAGCGCACCCCAGCCTCGGAGCGGGCAAACCAATAGCGGGCCCGCTCGAGCTGGAAGGCCATCAAAGCCCGCCAGTTGTCGTTGAGGGTGCCGGCGAGCAGCTCGGCCTCGGAATAATTAAATCGCTTCAAATCGTCCAAGGGCAGGTAGATCCGACCCCGGCCCCGATCCTCACCCACATCGCGCAGGATATTGGTGAGCTGGTTAGCGATGCCGAGGGCAACGGCCGCCTCGGACGTATCGGGGCGCTCGCTCCAAGGGGCGGTTGTATAGGCCGGATCCACCCCCATCACCTCCTGGGTCATCAGGCCGACCGTGCCCGCCACCCGATAGCAATAGAGCTCCAATTCCGAAAAGCTGGCATAGCGATGCTGGAGCAGGTCCATGCGCTGCCCCTCGATCATGTCGAGGTAGGGCTGCAGGGGCTGGGGATAGCGCTCCAAGGTATCCACCATCACGCGATCAAGGTCATCGCTGACATGGCCTTCAAACAGGCGACGGGTGCGTCCTTCCCAGGCATCGAGGCGCTCGGACAATTCACGCACCGGGCGCTGCTGGGCCTCCGGACTGTCCATCAGCTCATCGGTGCGTCGACACCAGACGTAGATCGCCCAGATCGCTCGGCGCTTGGCTTGGGGCATCAACAGGGTGCCCAGATAGAAGGTTTTGGCCCACTGGGCCGTTTCTTGCCGGCAGGCCTCATAGGCCTGACCCAGCCCTAGCCCCAGGCCGGCCGATCCCCCTGCAGATCCTGGTAATGAAGCCAGGCCCACGCCTAAACCGCCGCCAAATTGGCCGGGCTCGCGCCCCCCGCGGAGGCCGCTGCCTGGGCGGATGACGAGTGGTTGATCGCCTCAGCGCACTGCTTGCCACTCAACACGGCCCCCTCCATCGAGGCGAGGTAGCGCTGCATGGTAAAACAACCGGCCAGAAAGAAATTCGGAATCGGCGAGGCTTGGTCGGGCCGCAGTTGCTGGCAACCTGGCACAGTCTTATAGACGGATTGGGGGGTTTTAACAACTTTTGACTTCAGCAATTGGGCCTGATTATCCCCACTGAAATGCTGGGGAAATAGGCGCTTTAGCTCCTCTAGGGTGGCGGCCACGATCTCGGCATCGGGTCGGCCGATCCAGTCCTTAGCGGGGGCGAAGACAAGCTCCAGCATCGATTTATTAGGGTCTTCGTACTCGCGGCAGGTGTTGCTCATGTCGGCGTAAACACTGAGCAGATCAGAGCGACTAAAGAGCAGGTGGTCGATCTCGGTAAGCTTGCGATCAAACCAAAGGTGGATGTTGATCACAGGCACGCCCACCAAGCCATCGAGCTTGCTGAAATAGGGCATGGCTTTCCAGGGCTCAGGCAGCAGCAGCTTGAGCGGATCCACGGGCATGGCACTCACATAGGCATCCGCCTGAATCTGCTGGGGTTCCTTGCCCTTAATACCGCCAATGCGAAAGCCCGATACGCTGCCGTCCTCGGCGAGCTGAATCTCGCGCAGGGGGCTATCCAGGTGCACTTCACCGCCATGGGCCCGCACATAATCCACAATCGGCTGACAAAGCCGCTCCGGCGGATTGCCATCCAGGAAAGCCATTTTCGAACCATCACTTTCCTGAAGGAACCGGTTCAAGGCCGTTAACACCACGGTGCTTGAAATTTCATCGGGATTAATGAAATTTAGGGCCTTGCTCATGGCCAGGAACACCTCATCATTCACCCGTTCAGGGATATTGTGCAGGGCCAGCCATTCACTCCAGGAATACTGATCGCATTCCTCAACATAGCTCTGGCCCCTCAGGATCGCCGGCACCAGGCCGATGCCGAAGGCAATCTTCTCCGGCCAGGTGAGCATGTCGTTATTGCCCAAGATGGCGGCCAGCCCATTGAGCGGGGCGGGCAGGTCCGGGAAATCAAAGCGGCTGTAGGTGCCCGGCACCTCTTTCTGGTTGAAGATCATCGAGTGGGACTTCCACTGCAGCCGATCTTCAATATTCAGCTCGGCAAAGAGCTGGCGCATGTTGCGATAGGCGCCAAAAAAGATATGTAATCCGGTTTCATACCAATCACCATCCTCGTCCTGCCAGGCCGCCACCTTGCCCCCCAACACGTCCCGGGCTTCGAGCACGATCGGCACATGGCCGGCGTCGCAGAGGTATTTGGCGCAGGAGAGACCTGCTAGGCCAGCTCCAGCAATGGCGACGCGCATTGCACATGGAAATCTAGGGGCAACCATAGGGGGGCCACCGGCTCGGTGTAGGGGATCCGCCACCGCCATCGAAGCCCTATGGGCCATGCCAACCGACCGACCCAGCTGGCGACTGCCCGCACCCAAACCACATCAGCCCCCATACGTCTTTGCGCCCGCACGGGCAAACCGATGGCCGGTTCAGCGCCCCAAGGAGCCAGCCAGCAGCCAGGGTTCCTAAACTGTGCAGAAGCCCACGATCGGGCGCTGCCCTGGGGCCATGGCTGACACCCTGATCAAATCGACGACCCGCCACATTCGGCTGTTCACCGCCCGGGTTGAAGACGGCCAGCTGGTGGCGGATGCCAGTCAGCTGACCATGGACGTGGACCCCGATAACGAATTTCTCTGGGATGGCCCGGTACTGGAGAAGCTGCAGCAGCGGTTCCGGGATCTGGTGGTCAGCCACGCTGGCGCCGACCTCACCGACTACACCCTGCGCCGGATCGGCTCCGACCTAGAGGGCACCGTGCGCCAGCTGCTGCAAGCCGGGGAGTTGCGCTACAACCCCGACGCCCGGGTGCTGAATTACTCGATGGGCCTACCCCGCAGCCCGGAGCAGGCGCAGGGATGAGCCGTTCCTATCGCAACGATCCACCGCCCCCCCGGGGCGGTCGCTCCGCCGACTACGGCCCTGGCCGGCGGGCCTACGGCTACGACGAACGCGAGTCCTATGGCGACCCAGGCCGCGCCGCCACTCGCCAGCCAGGCCGTTCCGGCAATGGCAACGGGTCTGGCGGTGGCCCGGGTGGGCCCGATGGAAACGGCGGTGGCCCGCCTCCGTTCAACGTGGCAAGAATTGCGGTGCTGGCCGGGGTGCTGGTGCTGGGAATCGGCGTGGGCGTGACAATCTCCAGCAATACCCAGGGAGACCAGGGCAACATCGCCAGCAGCCAGCAGCTCGATATGGCCGTGGCGGACCCGGAATTCTGCAAGCAGTGGGGTGCCAGTGCCTTCGTGATGGACCTGCAGATGTACACAACCATGAACCCGTCAACCAGTTTCGTCACCCAGCCGAAACTGCAACCGGGTTGCGTCATTCGCCGCGAAAACTGGGCCGTGCTGCAGAAACAAGGGGCGATCACGGGCGAACAGATGCGCGAGTGCAAACAACGGATGAATACCTTCGCCTATACGGGCTCGGTCAAGGACAAACCCGAAGTGCGCTGCGTCTATCAGTCCGACATCGTCGATAACAAATTCCAAACCAAGGGTGTCGCTGATGACACCGCCGGACTCACGCCAGAGGCCGATAAGTTCTAACCAACTTCAGCCCAAATCCCCCCTCTTTCAAGGTCCAGAGCTGATTTCGTTCGTTGGCTGAAACGCTTGCATTCAGCCCAGGGACTGGCCTTGGGGTTGGCGCAGGGGACTGTCGGGGCTGGCGAAAACGGGCAAAATTTCGCGGCGGAACGCTTCTGCGGCCCTGGAGCAATAGCGGGCAGGATGGGTAATCAACTTGAGTTGGCGACGCACCTGCAGGTCGGCCAGCATCGGCCGGAAAATCGTGCCGGCCGCCAACTCCCGTTCAATCGAGACAACCGGCAGGAAGGCGGCCCCCAGGCCGCTTTGCACGGCGTTCTTGATCGCCTCAAGGGAATTGAGCTCCATCTCGATCTTGAGCCGGCCCACGTCCAGACCCGATCGGGCTAGCAGCTGGTCCACCATCTTGCGGGTGGTGGATTGGGCATCGAGGCAGACAAACCCAAGCCGGTAGAGGTCGTCCTTACTGAGCTCCCCCAGCCGGGCCAGAGGATGTTTCACCGGCAGCACCAGGGCCAGCTCATCACTGGCATAGGGCACCACCTGGAGAAGGTCGTTGAGGTCGGCGGGCAGCTCGCCGCCAATGATCGCCAGATCCACCTGGCCATTGGCCACACTCCAGCCCGTGCGGCGGGTGCTGTGCACCTGCAGTTGCACCGCCACATCGGGATACTTCTGGCGAAACAGGCCGATCATGCGCGGCATCAAGTAGGTGCCGGTGGTCTGGCTGGCGCCCACCACTAGGGAGCCGCCGCGCAGGTTATGGAGGTCGTCTAGGGCGCGGCAGGCCTCCTGGCACTGGCTGAGGATGCGATCGCAGTAGCTGAGCAGCAGGTGGCCCGCTTCGGTGAGCTGGGCCTTGCGCCCGCCACGATCGAACAGGGAGACATCGAGCTGCTTCTCCAGGTTCTGGATCTGGAGGCTGACCGCTGGCTGGGTGACGTACAAGCTGTCGGCCGCTTTTTTGAAGCTGCCTTCACTGGCAATGGCCCGCAAGATGCGCAGCTGGTCAAGGGTGAACGGCAGATCAGCCATGGAGTGGCCCGATGGAGGCTCGCACCGGCAGGCGAATAGCAACTCTAGGCGGGGATCCCCGTTCGCCAGAATCTGACACTGCTTGTCATCACCATGCCGCCTCTTGCCTGCGCCGCCCCTGCCACCCCGCCCGGGGCGCTGCACCACAGCAGCCTGGTGATGCTGGCCCTGCTGCTGGCATTTGCCCTGATCCACAGCGGCGGGGCCGCCCTACGCAGTTGGGGGGTGGAGCGCATCGGCGAGCGCGCCTGGCGCCTGCTGTTCGCCGGCCTGAGCATCCCCTCAGCGGTAATCGTGATCGGCTACTTCCTGGCCCACCGTTTCGACGGCCTGCGGCTCTGGAACCTCCAGGACCAACCCTGGATCGGGCCCCTGGTCTGGGGCGGCACCGCCATCAGCTTCCTATTCCTCTACCCGGCCACCTACAACCTGCTGGAAATCCCGGCGGTGCTCAAGCCCCAGGTGCGCCTGTACGCCACCGGGATCATCCGCATCAGTCGCCACCCCCAGGCCGTCGGCCAGGTGCTCTGGTGCGTAACCCACCTGCTCTGGATCGGCAGCAGCTTCATGGTGGTCACCAGCCTCGGCCTGATCGCCCACCACCTGTTTGCCGTGTGGCATGGCGATCGGCGCCTGCAGCAACGCTTTGGTGAGGCCTTCTTGGAGCTCCAGGCCCAAACCTCGGTGTGGCCCTTCCAGGCCGTGCTCGATGGCCGCCAACAGCTTGTCTGGACTGAGTTCCTAAGGCCGGCCCAGCTGGGTATCGCCATCGCCGTGGCGATCTTCTGGTGGGCCCACCGCTTCATCGGCGCCGGCGCCCACGCCTTTCTGGCCAGTCCCCTGCAACGGCTGCTGGGCTGAGGGAACCCACACCTCCCCGCAAAAGGGCAGGACAAGCTCCAGGGGCTGCCTAGAGTCAAACCGCTAAAAGCCTGTGCTGGATGGACTCGGCCGCTCCCCTTGCCTGGTTGATCCCGGTGCTGCCCCTGGCGGGGGCCTGCCTGGTGGGCCTTGGTCTGATCAGCTTTAACCGCACGATCAACCGGCTACGCAAGCCGATTGCGGTGTTCCTGATCAGCTGTGTGGGCGCCTCAGCCGTTCTCAGCTACACGATCCTGGCCCAGCAGCTGGCCGGAGCCGGCGCCACCGAACTGTTGTTCAACTGGGCCAGCGCCGGCACGTTCAACCTGGAGATGGGCTTCCGGGTCGACCCGCTCGGGGCCGTAATGCTGGCCCTGGTTACCACCATCGCCCTGCTGGTGATGGTCTATTCCGATGGCTACATGGCCCACGACCAGGGCTATGTGCGCTTTTTCACCTATCTAGCCCTGTTTAGTAGTTCGATGTTGGGGCTGATCATCAGCCCCAACCTGCTGGAGATTTATGTGTTTTGGGAGCTGGTGGGCATGTGCTCCTACCTGCTCGTGGGCTTCTGGTACGACCGCGACGCGGCCGCCAACGCCGCCCAGAAGGCCTTTGTCGTTAACCGGGTGGGCGACTTCGGCCTGCTGCTCGGGATCCTGGGGCTGTTCTGGGCCACGGGCAGCTTTGGCTTTGAGGAGATCGGCTCCCGCCTGCAGGAGGCCGTAGCAGGCGGCAGCCTGCCCAACGCCGCGGCGATCCTGCTCTGCCTACTGGTGTTCATGGGCCCCATGGCCAAATCGGCCCAGTTCCCCCTGCACGTCTGGCTGCCCGATGCCATGGAGGGCCCCACCCCGATCTCGGCCCTGATCCATGCCGCCACGATGGTGGCGGCGGGCGTGTTTTTGGTGGCCCGGCTCCAGCCCGTGTATGCACCCTTTCCCCAGGTGCAGCTTGTGATTGCCGTGGTTGGCACGATCACCCTGGTGCTGGGGGCCTCGATCGCCCTCACCCAGATGGACCTGAAAAAGGGGCTGGCCTACAGCACCGTTTCCCAGCTCGGCTACATGATGCTGGCCATGGGTTGCGGCGCGCCAGTGGCCGGCATGTTCCACCTGGTCACCCATGCCTTCTTCAAGGCGATGCTGTTCCTGGGCTCGGGCTCGGTGATCCACGCCATGGAAGAGGTGGTGGGTCACGAACCGGTGCTGGCCCAGGACATGCGCCTGATGGGCGGCCTGCGCAAATTCATGCCCGTGACCGCCGGCACCTTCCTGATCGGCTGCGTGGCGATCAGCGGCATCCCACCCCTGGCCGGCTTCTGGAGCAAGGACGAGATTCTTGGCCAGGCCTTCGGCAGTTTCCCGATTCTCTGGCTGGCCGGTTTCATCACCGCCGGCATGACCGCCTTCTACATGTTCCGCCTCTACTTCCTCACCTTTGAGGGCCAGTTCCGCGGCAACGATTCCGCCATCCAGGCCACCCTGCTGGCGGCCGCCGGCAAGGCCCCTGCCGGTGATGGCAGCCACCGCGCTGGCCAGCACGCCAGCCAGCCCCACGAATCGGGCTGGCAAATGGCCATGCCGTTGGTGGTGCTGGCGGTTCCGTCGGTGCTGATTGGCCTGTTAGGCACCCCCTGGAACAGCCGCTTTGCCAGCCTGCTGGATCCCGAGGAGGCCGCTGAAATGGCAGCCCACTTCAGCTGGGGCGAGTTCCTACCCCTGGCCGGCGCCTCGGTGGCCGTTTCCTTGGTGGGCATTGGCTTAGCCGTGGCGGCCTACGCCCTGCACAAACTGGACCTGGGCCAGGTCGTGGCGGCCCGCTTCCCGGCCCTCAATGCTTTCCTGGCCAATAAGTGGTACCTGGACGACATCAACGACAAACTGTTTGTCCAGGGCAGCCGCAAGTTGGCCCGCCAGGTGCTCGAAGTCGATTCCAAGGTGGTCGATGGGGTCGTCAACCTCACCGGCCTGATCACCCTGGGCAGCGGCGAAGGGCTGAAGTATTTCGAAACCGGCCGGGCCCAGTTCTATGCCCTGATCGTGTTTGGCGGTGTGATCGCACTGGTGGCCCTGTTCAGCGTGCTGGGTTGAGGCCAACGGGCCTCGCCTACGTGTGGTTTCGCGTATCGGCTACGGCCAGGCCTGTCAATGATTTCTACACTTCGATCAGATCGTCCAGCCTGACCTGTGTTTGTTGACTTCACCCTGTCCCAGGGTGCGACGGTCCTGGCGACGCTGACGCCCCTAGTGCTGGGGCTGCAAGGCTCAGGCCTGGAGCCTTCGGGCCTGCAAGCCTTTCCCTGGCTAAGCGCCTCGATCCTGTTCCCGATCGCCGCCGCCCTGCTGATCCCCTTCATCCCCGATCCGGGCGATGGCAAGACGATCCGTTGGTATGCCCTAGGGATTGCCCTAGCGACTTTCCTGCTGACGGTGGGGGGCTACCTCAACGGCTACGACCCGGCGGTGGAGGGCCTGCAGCTGGTCGAACGGGTGTCCTGGCTACCCAACCTGGGCCTGGCCTGGTCCGTGGGCGCCGATGGCCTGTCCATGCCCCTGATCTTGCTCACCAGCTTCATCACGGCCCTGGCGGTGCTGGCGGCCTGGCCGGTGACCTTCAAACCGAGGCTCTTTTATTTCCTGATCCTGGCCATGGCTGGCGGCCAAATCGCCGTGTTTGCCGTGCAGGACATGCTGCTCTTCTTCCTGGCCTGGGAGCTGGAGCTGCTGCCGGTGTACCTGCTACTGGCGATCTGGGGGGCCAAAAAACGCCAATACGCGGCCACAAAGTTCATCCTCTACACGGCCGGGGGCTCGGTTTTCATCCTGTTGGCGGCCCTGGCCATGGCCTTCTACGGCGGTGGCGCCCCCACCTTCGAATTCACGGCCTTAATGGCCAAGAACTTCCCCGAGAAGTTCCAATTGCTCTGTTATGCCGGCCTGCTGATTGCCTTTGGCGTCAAGTTACCGATCGTGCCCCTCCATACCTGGCTGCCCGATGCCCATGGCGAGGCCACGGCGCCGGTGCATATGTTGCTGGCCGGCATCCTGCTGAAGATGGGGGGCTATGCCCTGCTGCGTTTCAATGTGCAGCTGCTGCCGGAGGCCCACGCCCATTTCGCCCCCTTGCTGGTGGTGCTGGGCGTGGTGAACATCATCTATGCGGCCCTCACCTCCTTTGCCCAGCGCAATCTCAAGCGCAAGATTGCCTACAGCTCGATTAGCCACATGGGCTTTGTGCTGATTGGCATTGGTAGTTTCAGCCCCCTGGGCACCAGTGGTGCCATGTTGCAGATGGTGAGTCATGGCCTGATCGGCGCCAGCCTCTTCTTCCTGGTGGGCGCCACCTACGACCGCACCCACACCCTGCAGCTTGATGAGATGGGTGGGGTCGGCCAGAAGATGCGCAAAATGTTTGCCCTCTGGACGATCTGCTCCCTGGCCTCCCTGGCCCTGCCCGGCATGAGCGGGTTTGTTTCCGAGCTGATGGTTTTTGTGGGCTTCGCCACCAGCGAGGCCTACTCACTTACCTTCCGGATTGTGATGTCGGTGCTGGCGGCGGTCGGCGTGATCCTCACCCCGATTTACCTGCTCTCGATGCTGCGGGAAATCTTCTTCGGCAAGGAAAACGCCGAGCTGGCCGCCCACAACCAATTGGTGGACGCCGAACCCCGCGAGATCTACATCATTAGCTGTCTGCTGGTACCAATCATCGGCATCGGCCTCTATCCCCGGATCCTCACCGACAGCTACCGGGCCTCGATTGAAGCCCTGGTGCAACGCGAGACCTTGGCCCTGGCCAAGGTGATCCATCCCCCAACGCCTGGCCTGATCCGCCTCTCCCCCATGGCCGAGCTGCTGCCGCCGGGCCGGCTCCAGGCCCCGGCCCTCATCGGGTAACAAACCTCTGCGGCAGGGCCCGCCCCTTCACCAGAACCGGGGCTTCGTCCTTACGCTCACAACGTCAGAAAACCAAGCCTTGAGCCATGCGCCAGCTGAACTTCCTGTTGATCTTCAGTTTTGGTCTGGCCACGGTGATGTTCACCCTGGAGAACACGGCGGCCACCACCGTGAAATTCTTGCCCGGCGTCAGCACCACCCTGCCCCTGGCCGCCCTGCTGCTGCTGGTTGGTGGCCTTGGCGCCACCGCAGCCTGGGTGTTCGCCGTCTGGAGCGGGGTAGTGAAAAAGGTGGAAACCCTCAGCAACCAGGACGAAGTCGCCGCCCAGCAGGTGCGGATCCAGGAGCTCGAGGAGGACGTGCAGCGCTACCGGGCCGCCGTCGATGCCCAGTTGGGCCTGCTGCCCGCCGCCGGCCAAACCTCGGCCCAAACCAGCGCCGACTGAGGGGCAAGCCTGCCGATCGCATCTGGTTCGACAGTCCCGGTTTGTCTCTTCCCTCTGGAATGGCTGGCCGCAAAGGGCGCCAGCCGGTACTTTTCGATGAAGTGGACTTCTAGGGATTGGCAGAAGCTGGCGCCAGGCTTGCGATCCGGCTGCTCCAGGATGCGGCCGAACGGGGTGACATTGACCCCTGGGATGTGGATGTGATTGGCGTGATCGATGGCTTCCTCGACCAACTCCGCTCGCGCATTGCCCTGCCCAGGCTGGTGGTTGCGCCGGGATCCCGGCGCCAGGGCGGCAGCTATGAACACGATCTTGCCGAAACCAGCGAGGCTTTTCTAGCCGCCTCGGTGTTGGTGGGACTGAAGGCCGAACTGCTGGAGGCGAGCACGGTGCTGCCCGAGCCCGTGGTCGAAGACCCCTTTGACTTTGATGGCGACGGCCAGGGCTGGTTGATCACCCCCGCCCTGGAGCTGCCCGCCCGGCCCGAGCGCCATCTGCTGCGGCGCCCCGTCGCCCCACCGCCCCTGCAGCGGCCCGTGACCCTGGGGGAGCTGATCCAGCAACTTGAAGAGATTGCCGATCGGCTGGAGCAGGAGGAAGGACGCCAGCGCAACCGCACCCGCAGCAAACGCTTCAGCGACCGGGACGCCATCGAACAGGTGACGGCCCTGGCCCACCGCGAAAAGCTGCCGGAAACCACCGCAGCCCTGAGCCAGTTCCTGCTGCAGTGGCCCTCCAGCCTCAGCTGGGTGGGGTTTGACGGCCTGGTGGAGGCCTGGGCGGCCGTGTCGCCTGCCGACCTGGATTGCGACCGGGTGGGGGTGTTCTGGGCCCTGCTGTTCCTCTGCTCCCAGGGAAAGGTGGAACTGGAGCAACCCGGGGGCCTCTATGCGCCCCTGCAGCTCAAACGGCTGCTCGAGGGTGGCGAAAGCGTGCAATTGCCCCTGGTGCCCAGCCCTAGCCCGGGGGCCTACGGCCCTAACCTCGCCCCAAGCCAGACCAAGAACCAGGCCAAAAAGCCAGGTCCAGCTGCGACGCCGGCCAGAACAGCCCTTGCGGCCTGATGGGCTTGCGTAGGGTTACCCATCATTTCCACGGAAGACAGCGCCGATGAAGGCGATGATCCTGGCGGCCGGCAAGGGAACTCGTGTGCGTCCGATTACGCAGACGATCCCCAAACCGATGATCCCGATCCTGCAGAAACCGGTGATGGAGTTTCTACTGGAACTGCTGCGCCAGCATGGCTTCACCGAAATCATGGTGAATGTGTCGCACTTGGCCGAAGAAATTGAGAACTATTTCCGCGACGGTCAGCGTTTTGGCGTGGAGATTGCCTATAGCTTTGAAGGCCGTATCGAAGACGGCCAGCTGATCGGCGATGCCCTGGGATCGGCCGGTGGACTGAAGAAAATCCAAACCTTTCAACCCTTCTTTGATGAGACCTTCGTGGTGCTCTGCGGCGATGCCCTGATCGATCTCGATCTCACCGAAGCCGTGCGCCGCCACAAGGCGAAGGGCGCCATGGCCAGCCTGATCACCAAGCGGGTGCCGCGGGAGCTGGTGAGCAGCTACGGCGTGGTGGTGACCGACCCGGAAGGCCGGGTGCTGTCCTTCCAGGAGAAGCCGGCGGTGGAAGAGGCCGCCAGCGACATGATCAACACCGGTATTTATATCTTCGAGCCCGAGGTTCTCGATGTGATCCCGGAGGGTGTTCCCTTCGATATTGGCTCCGACCTCTTCCCCTTACTGGTGAAGCAGGGGGCACCCTTCTACGCCCTGCCGATGGAATTTGAATGGGTGGATATTGGCAAGGTGCCCGATTACTGGCAGGCGATCCGCAGCGTGTTGCAGGGGGAAGTGCGCCAGGTGCAGATCCCTGGCAAGCAGGTGCGCCCTGGCATCTACACGGGCCTCAATGTGGCGGCCAATTGGGACAAGATCACGATCCAGGGTCCCGTCTATGTGGGCGGCATGACCCGAATCGACGATGGCGCCACGATCATTGGCCCCACGATGATTGGCCCTAGTTGCCATATTTGCGAAGGCGCCACGATCGACAACTCGATCATTTTTGACTACTCCCGCATCGGCGCGGGGGTGCGCCTGGTCGAAAAACTGGTGTTTGGCCGCTACTGCGTCGATCGCAACGGCGACCATTTCGACCTGCAGGAGGCGGCCCTGGACTGGCTGATCACCGATTCCCGCCGCCTCGACCATGGGGTTCCGTCTCCCCAGCAAAAGGCGATGGCCCAGCTGCTGGGCAGCGATCTGGCCATCACCGGCGCCAGCTGATCCCAGGCGCCAAGGTACCAAGCCCGGGGCCCGTTCAAGGCCCCGGGCTGATGACCAGGCCAGAGCGCTCCAAGATCAACGGAATCCGTTCTTCCGCCTTGACGGCCATCAGGTGCACCCCCTGGGCAATGCTTCGATAACAGGTCACCTGCTCGGCCGCGATTGTGATGCCCTCATCGGCCGGATTGCTAGCGGCAGCCAGCCGATCGATCACCGCCTGGGGAATGCGGGCCCCGGGGACGACCCGGTTAATGAACAGGGCATTGCGGGCCGATTTGAGCAGGAACACCCCTGCCAGCACCGGCAAGCCCAGGGGCCCGGCCAGGTCGCCCACGAAGCGACGCAGGGCCTCCGCATCCATCACCATCTGGGTCTGGACAAAGCGGGCGCCGGCGGCCTGCTTGCGTTGGATCCGGGCCTGCAGGCCACTCCAGCTGGGACTCTGGGGATCGGCTGCCGCCCCGGGGAAGAGGCTGGTGGGGCCATCGGGCAGCAGGCCGCTGACGGGATCGAGCCCCTGGTTGAAGGCGGTCACCTGCTGCAACAACCTCACGGCCTCCAGCTCATTCACCGGCCGGCAGGCCGGTTGGTCACCCGCCCGCACCGGATCGCCGGTGAGGCAGAGCAGATTGCGAATGCCCAGGGCATGGGCGCCGAGCAGGTCGGCCTGGAGGGCGATGCGGTTGCGATCGCGGCAGGCCAACTGCAGCACCGGTTCGATGCCCTCATCCAGGAGGCGGCGACAGACGGCCATGCTGCACATGCGCATCACGGCGCGGCTGCCATCGGTGACATTGACCGCATGCACCAGGCCGCGCAGGGGGCGGGCCACGGCCAGGGTGGCGGCCAGATCGCCGCCCCGGGGCGGCATCACCTCAGCAGTGACGGCAAAGCCGCCTGCCTCCAGAACCTGTTGTAGCTGCAAAACCCCTTGCACCATTGCGGCCCATCATGGGTGACCAAGGTGCTGACGTCCCGGTTACCCTGCCTACAGTGCTGCCAAGGCCCGCGGTGGTTTGATGGTTGAGCTTGATGAGCTGGGCCTGCCCCGAGCGGGGCTATCGGAGCGGGAACTGGAGATCGTTGAACGGGTTGCCCAGGGTCTCACCAACCAAGAAATCGCCACGACGCTGATGATCAGCAAGCGCACGGTTGATAACCATGTCAGCAATGTGTTTAACAAAACCGGAGCCAAAAACCGAGTGGCCCTTCTCAATTGGGCCATGGACCACGGCAAGATTTGCCGCGATGGCTTTAACTGTTGCGCCCTGCCAGCGGCCGGAAGCGAGCCCCCCAAAGGCATTTAGGGCCCTGACGAACCGGGCCGCCATCGGAGTCCCTCAGGACGGAACGACAGCCAGGGTTTGCAGGATGGGCTGCCGCTCCTGACTTGGCCATTGGTCAAAGGGGAGGCTGGCCAGGGCCGCGTTACTGAAGGCCCCCTCGCCGGTGATCTCGCGCACGCACCAGGGGGGAATGGCCACGGGCTGGTCGTCCCGCTCCAATTCCACTTCGGCAATCACCAGGGGGGCGTTACCGGCCTCAAACACATCCAGGACCCAATCGCCCCCAGGCAGGTGGAGGCCAAAGCGGCGTTTGACCAGCTTGCTGCCGCAATGCCCCAGCAGGGCCTGGCCATCGCCAGCCGGGATGGCGTACTCGTATTCATGGCGGGCGATACCGGCGGCCGCCAGCTTCAAGGTGAGCCAAGCCTCGGCGCCGCTCGCCAAGCTCGCCGGGCTGGCGCTGGCGCTGACCCGACTGCTACGCACCCGCAGGGTCGGTCCATCGGCAGAGGCCACCAGGTAGCCCTGCTCAAGGTCCTGGCTCCAGGCCACCAGGGACCTCCAGGCCTCCCCCGCCACGAGGAAGCGCCGCTCAATTTCCAGCGCCATGGCCTGGCCCTATCCAGAAAACCATGTTGCCACGGGCAGGGAGGCTTGATTCCTGGAACGACGGGGCCCTAATTCGGTGAAGCCTCGCCACTGGTGAGGCTGCCGGCCCAATGGAGCTTGCGGGTGAGGGTGCGGTAATAGGAGGGGCTCTGGTCAAGGATCACCATCAGGGCATGGTCGCGGGCCTGCTGGATCACACAGCGATCCCCGGGCTCAAGCACCGTGGCTGCAGCGCCATCCTTCCAAAGCTTGACCCGGCGGTTGCTCTCGCCCAGGGGCCAGACCCCAAGCCGCGAGCGGGGCGGCACCACCACAGCCCGGCTGGAGAGGCTCATCGGGCAAATCGGATTGACCACAATCGCGTCGATGCCGGGATGGAGGATCGGGCCCCCTGCCGCCATGGCATAGCCCGTGGAACCGGTGGGTGTGGCGATGATCAGGCCATCGCCCCGGTATTGGTCCACCACCTCGCCATCAATCTCCAGCTCCAACAAACAGGTGGGCGAGACCTCATCGAGGCAGGGGCGGAAATAGAAATCATTGAAGGCCAGATGCACGCCGTCCTGGCTGCCATCGCCCGGCTGGGGCACGCCATCGCCCCGGTCGATCAGGGCCTGCAACATCAGGCGCCGCTCCAGGGCAAAGCGGTCTTCGCGCAGGCGTTGCCAGAGCTCATCGCTTCCCGATTGATCGGAGCCGCTATGGAGCAATTTGCGGTCGTGGGTGAGGAAACCCAGGTGGCCGCCAACGTTGAAACAAAGGATGGGAACCTGCAGGGGGGCCATGTGGCGGGCGGCCCCGAGCACGGTGCCATCGCCGCCAAGCACCACCACCAGGTCGGGGGGGTCACCCTGGTCAGCCAGCAGGCCCGGGAAGGGGTTGGCCTCCAGGCCGCTCATGGCCACACTCACTTCGCAGCCCGCAACCCGCAGCTCGGAGCCGGTGCGCCTGGCCTGGCGCTGGGCCGCCTGGCTACCGGCGCGGTAAATCAGCCAGACCCGATTCAGTTGCATGGCGAGGGCATGACGACCACGGAACGACTAGACGGGCGGCTCAGGCTGGGCCGGGCACTTGGACCCTTGGCGCAAGGAACCCCTGATTGCAGGATCGGGCCAACTACCAGCGCAACAGGTTGAAGCGCTCCATGTCAACGGTATCGCGGTTGCGATAAAGCGAAAGCAGAATCGCCAGGCCTACGGCCGCTTCCGCTGCCGCCACCGTGATCACAAAAATGGTGAAGACCTGGCCTCGAATCAACTGGCCATCAAGGTAGCTCGAAAAAGCCATCAAATTAATATTGACACCATTGAGCATGAGCTCAATACTCATCAACACCCGCACCGCATTACGGCTGTTGATCAGGCCCCAAACTCCCGTGCAGAAGAGCACGGCAGCCACGGCAAGAAAACCCTGCAGGGGGACCGTTGTTGGCAGGGTGAGCGCGAACAAAGACGAAAGGCTCATGGCGTCTTCTCGAGGACAGGTTGGATCTGCAGGTTTTTTTCAAGCAGCAGGGGCGTGCGGGCCTTTTCAATCAGTCCCTGGTCGACCCCTTCGCCGGTGATCACATCGCTGCTGAAGACGTCGCGCCGGGCCAACACGATCGCCCCGATCATGGCCATCAACAGCAACACCGAGGCCAGCTCAAAGGGAAGCAGATAGTCGCTGAAGAGATGCTCGCCAATCCGGATCGTGGCCCCTTCACCAATGGAGACCGGGCCCGGCAAGGCCCAGGGGGTGGTGAAATCAACCCGCAAGAGCAGCCCCAACAGGCCAGCGCAGACGGCACCGGAGAGGATGCGGCGTACTCCCAGGCCGGGGATGGCCGCAAGGGTTTCCTTTTTGTTCACGAGCATGATCGCAAACAAGATCAATACATTGACGGCGCCCACGTAGATCATCATCTGGGCAGCCGCCACAAAGCTGGCATTCAGCAGCAGGTAGAGCCCCGCCACAGCCAGAAACACACCGCCCAGCAGGAAGGCGGAATACACAATGTTGGGCAACAGCACCACGCCCAGGGCGCCGAGCAGCACCGCTGCCGAAAGAGCCAGGAAACAGAGGAACTGGGTGGAATCAGCAATGCTCATCAGCCTGGTTCCTTGGAGGTGGGGGCAGGGGCCAGGGTCTCGAGAACCTGCTCGGGGCGCTTACCGGCCCGGGGCCGATTGGGATCCAGGCCATGGGGATCCATCACCCCAGCGGGCAGGTAGGCCAGCTCCCTCAGGGCAATCACAGCCGGATCGCTGGTCACGCTGGTGGGCAAGCGCCCCAGGGCGACATTGTCGAAATTGAGGCTGTGGCGATCGAAGGCCGAGAGTTCGTATTCCTCTGTCATGGAGAGGCAGTTGGTGGGGCAATACTCAACGCAATTGCCGCAAAAAATACACGCCCCAAAATCGATGGAATAATTACGCAACTCCTTCTTCTTGGTGGCCTTATTCATCACCCAATCGACCACCGGCAGGTTGATCGGGCAGACGCGCACACAAACCTCACAGGCGATGCACTTATCGAATTCGAAGTGGATGCGGCCCCGGTAGCGCTCCGACGGGATCAGCTTCTCGTAGGGATACTGCACCGTGATCGGCCGGCGGCGCAGGTGATCGAAGGTGACCCCCAGGCCCTGGGACAGGCTCTTGGCGGCATCAACCGTCTCGCGGGTGTAGTCGCCGACTGTCTTAAGGAAGCCGAACATGGACCGAAAAGCAAATGGGGGCTGGGGGTGGAGCTAGGGGCTGGAATCGGCAGGTCAGGGGCTGGAGCGGCCTGTTAGGGCAGGCCCCATGATGCCTGCCCGGCTTGCCGGATGGGGTTTAGCCACCGAAAGCAGCAGGAAAGGCCAACTTCAGGGCCGCCGTGGCCAGCAGGTTGACCAGGGCAATCGGCAACAGGAATTTCCAGCCCAGGTTGAGCAGCTGGTCGATCCGCACCCGGGGCACGGTCCAGCGCAGCAGGATCGCAAAGAAGACCAGTAAGTAGGCCTTGAGCACGGTCATCACAATCCCAAGGCTGCCGGTGATCACCTGCACCACGGGGGCATCCACCGACTGGCCCAGGGCACCGGCCAGCCATTCGACCGGCACCGGGAAGCCCCAGCCCCCCAAGTACAACACCGACACCAGCAGGGCAGAGAGCACCAGGTTGATGTAGCTGCCCAGATAAAACAGGGCGAACTTCATGCCGGCATATTCGGTCTGGTAGCCAGCCACCAGCTCTTCCTCAGCCTCCGGCAGATCGAACGGCAAGCGTTCGCATTCGGCCAGGGCGCAGATCCAGAAGATCACAAAGCCCACCGGCTGGCGCCAGATGTTCCAGCTGAGGATCCCCGCTCCCGTCTGCTGGTTGACGATGTCAACGGTGCTGAGCGAGTTGCTCATCATCACCACCGCAAGCACGGACAGGGCCAGGGGGATTTCGTAGCTGATCGACTGGGCCGCGGCCCGCAGGCCACCGAGCAAGGAATATTTATTGTTGCTGGCGTAGCCACTCATCAACAGGCCGATGGGCTGGAGGCTGCTCAGGGCGATCCAGAGGAAAATGCCGACGCCCACATTGCTGATCAGCAAGTTCTGACCAAAGGGCACCACCAGCCAGCTCAGGATCACCGGCACCACCACCAGGATTGGCCCAAGCGTGAACAGCAGGCCATCGGCCCGGGCCGGGATGATGTCTTCCTTGAACAGGAGCTTGAGGCCGTCCGCAAGGGGCTGGAGCACACCTAAGGCGCCGGCGTATTCCGGTCCGATCCGTTGCTGCACAGCGGCGGAGATTTTGCGTTCCAACCAAACGGTGACCAGTACCCCCACCACGGCGGAGACCAGCACCAGCACCATCGGCAGGGGCAGCCAGACCAGGTGGGCCGCGGCCGGGGTCAAACCCAAGCCTTCGAGCAGGCTGCTGAAGCTCGATTCCAGGTCGAGGCCAGGGCTGACCACGGCCAGGAAGTTAGCCCCTCCCAGGCCTGGCAGGGCAGGGGCCAGGGGCAACGCCGGTGAGAAGGCGGAAGCGATCACCATGCAGGTGGCGACGAGGGGAGCGATTGCGATGGGGGCAACTTAGGTGCAAGAAGGGCTGAGCGCTCGGATGACCGGAGCGTTCAGCGCTGGGAGAGGGGCTGCCAGCGGAGGCCGCTGGGGCCGGTATAGATCTGGCTGGGGCGGTAGATACGGTTGTCCCCGATCTGCTCCTTCCAGTGGGCTAGCCAGCCCGCCACCCGGGCAATCGCGAAGATCGGCGTGAACAAATCCTCGGGGATGCCGAGTTTGCGATACACCAGGCCGGAATAGAAGTCGACGTTGGGATAGATGCCCTTGGGCCCGAGCCGTTCGGAGGCGACCGCCTCAAGCTTGCGGGCCAGGTCGTACATCGGATCGTGGCCGAACTGGTCAAACAACTGCTCAGCCAGCTGCTGCAGGATCACCGCCCGGGGATCCTTGACCTTGTATTCCCGGTGGCCGAAGCCCATGATCTTCTGCTTCTGGGCCATGGCCTGGTCCAGCCAGGCTTCCACCCGGTCTTCCGTGCCGATGTGCTCGAGCATCTCGAGCACATCCTCGTTGGCGCCGCCATGGAGGGGTCCCGCCAGGGTGCCGACGGCCGAGGCCACCACCGCATAGGGATCGGTGAGGGTGCTGGCCGTGACCCGGGCGCTAAAGGTGCTGGCGTTGAGGCTGTGCTCGGCGTGCAGGATCAGGCAGGCATCAAAGATACGGGCGGCCAGGGGCTCGGGCTCCCGCTCGGTGAGCATGTAGAGGAAATTGGCCGCGTAGGGCAGGTCGTCGCGGGGCTGGATCGGATCCTGTCCCTTACGAATCAACTGGAAGGCCGCCACCATTGTGGGGATCTTGGCGATCAGCCGCACCACGGCCCCGTAGATGTATTCGGGGTTATCCAGGGCCCGCCGCGAATAGAACAGGCCCAGGGAGGCGGCACTGCTCTGCAGGGCATCCATGGGATGGCCCGCCGAGGGGAAACTTTTCATCATGTCCCGGATGCGGAAGCTCATCCGACGGTGCATCTGCACCTCCTGCTGGAAGTCTTCAAGCTGGCTAGCCGTGGGCAAAGCGCCCCACACCAGCAGGTAAGCCGTTTCCAGAAAGGAGCTCTGGGCGGCCAGGTCGTCGACGGCGTAGCCCCGGTAACTGAGGATTCCCTTCTGGCCATCGATGTCGCAGATGGCCGACTGGGTGGCGGGTACCCCTTCCAGACCCGGACGGAACGGCGGAGCGGTGGGAGTTTCGGCCGGAGTTCCGGCACCCAAACTTGCCTCTCCCACGGTGGCATTCCTACAGCGATCCCCAAACGCTAGGGCCCACCCCCAGGACGGCGCCGTAGCGCTACTGACAAGCCAGCAGGCTGCGCGGGCTCAGGAGCAACTTGAGCCGGGCCGCGCTGCCGCCCTCCGGCAGGGCCACCAGGGCCACCCCGGCTTTCTTGAGGGTCACGGCGCCAGCGGGGGCGCCGATCAGGCGGGCCGTCAGCAGGCCCAGGTCTGGCTCATGGCCCACCAGGGCCAGCCGCCGCCAGCCCGGCCGGGGGGAGCTGCTCCCGAGCCAAAGCTGCAACAGGGGCCCGATCTCCCCAGCTGGCTCCAGGGCGGCGGCCAGCTCGAGGTCGGGAGCCAGACCGGCAAGCAGGGCCAGGTCCGCCGTTTGGCGGGCTCGGGTGAAGGGACTGCTAAGCAGCAGGTCGCAGACCAGCCCCAGCTCGAGCAAGCGCTGCAGCACCGCCTCGGTGCGCTGACGACCCTCCGGCGTCAGGACGCGGCTGCCGTCGGGCTGGTCGATGCGGCGCTCCTCGGCGATGCCGTGGCGCAGTAGCAGCAGTTCCCGTGGCGCCATCTTGAGCTCCGCTGGATTAACCCTGGAACTGCAGCTGGCCCCGCAGCCGCAGGAGCCTGTCCCTGCTGGCCGAGGCAGGAGCCCCCGGATCGGCCTCCAAGCTGAGGGCGGCGCCGCGCAAACTCTCCGCCAGGGATCCGTCCGCACCGGACAGGGCCACCAGCAGGCGCCAGGGCTGCCAGGTCGCCAGCAGGCTGCGGGCCGTGGCCCCATCCATGGCCCATTGCAGGGGGGCCTGGGGCGACTGGAGCAACTCCAACTGCCGCAGCCGCTCCTTGGGGGGATGGCGGCCCTCCAGCTGGGTCTCCAGCACCGCCAGTCCCTCGGCCCACCAGGCCAGATCGGAGCCGGTGCCAGGGCCGGTGTCAGCGCCAGTCATCGGGCCTTGGGCCCGGGCCCCGGCCAGGCGGGCCTGCAGCTGGTCGGGGTTGCCCTTGACGGGCTTGGAGAGCAGCTGGGACCACACCAGTAGGGGCCGTTGCTTGAGCAGCAGCGGCGCCGGGACATAGCCCGCCTCGGCCAGGGGAGCGGCCAGGCCGGCGGGATCGGGTTGGTCCTGGCGGCTGCCCAGCAGCCAGCCCTGGTCGGAGCGGGCCCCCAGCAGGGGGCCGCCATCGGCGCCGGCCACCAGGGCCGGCAAGGGCCCCGCCGTGGGGGGCAGGGCTAGGGCCAACAGGGCCGTGGCCAGGGGACGCCAGGGGGAGTCGGCCGCCAGCAGGGCCGCCGGGTTCTGGACCAGGGCCAAACTGGAGGCGGGCAGGGCGATCTGCTGGAGCAGCGGTTCCCCATCCCGCAGGGGGGGCAGGGGCAGGGGCTGGTCCAGCTGCAGCAAGCCCGCCAACTCCAGGCCCCGGCCCGCCGGAGCGAGGGCCAGCACCAGCTCCTCCACGGCGGCCGTCAGGGGAGCCGCCCCGGGGGCAGGGGCCAGTCCAGCGCCAGGGTCCGGCAAGCCCAACCAGCCGCCCAGGGCTCCAGGCCTGGCCGTGAGCAGCACCACGCCCTTGCCAAGGCGCCGGACGGCCTGCTGCAACTGGGGACTGCCGGCCTGGTTCAGGTCCCCGATCTGGGAGACATCGAGGGCCTGCTCGAGGGCACCGCGGCCGGAGGCGATCAGCACTAGGTCGTCGTTGATCAGGGCCGTGGCGATCGGCTGGGGGTGCTGGGCGACCAGGGCTCCGCGGCCACTGATCAGACCCATGCCCCGGTAGCTGCTGATTTGCAGGTCGGTGCCGGCCAGGCTGCGGGTCTGCCAGAAGCGTTGCAGGAAGCGACGGGCCCCCTCGGGATCGCGACTGCGCAGGGCTAGCACCCAGCCGGGCGGATGGTCTGGCGCCGGGGGCGTCAACAGGGCCAGGCTGATTTCCTCCCCCAGCCAGGGGGCCAATTCCGAGGCGTAATCAAGGCCGGCCGTGGCAAAGACGCCATCCCGCAGGCGCTCGGCGGCGGCGGCGGCCCGGCGGCGCTCACCAGGCCTGGCCACGGCCCGCAGGTAGGCGGCCGGTTGATCGGCAGACACCAGCCAGTGCAGGCTGAGGGGCACGTTGCGGGGCACAAACCGGGCTGCCAGGGGCAAGCTGAGGGGGTGCTGCTGCAGGGCCAGGGGACTGCGTTGCAGCAGCAGCCACCAGCCCCCGATCCCCAGACCAAGGAGCAGAACCGCCGCCGCCAACACGGCCGCCAAAAAAGGGCGGGCCTTCATGCGCCGCACTCAGGAGTGGCCTCATCTTTATCCATCGGACCAATCTTTGGCATCCCATGGCCCCAGAGCAACCTTCTACAAGACCCACTTCCTCCATGGCCACCCCCCTTCCCCTGCGGGCCCCTGAGCTGCAAGCCCGCCTACAGCAGGGTGAAGCCCTACAGCTTGTGGATGTGCGGGAGCCCCGGGAGCTGGAGCTGGCCGCCCTGGGCCAGCCCGTGATCCACTTGCCCCTGAGCCGCTCCCAGGAGTGGCTCGATCAGATCCCGGAGCTGCTGGATCGCCAGCGGCCGGTGGTGGTGCTCTGCCATGCGGGCATGCGCAGCTGGCAATTCGCCTCCTGGCTGATCGAGGCCCAGGGCTTCAGTGATGTCTGGAACCTGGAGGGGGGCATCGAGGCCTGGAGCGTCGAAGTCGATCCCAGCGTTCCGCGCTACTGAGCGGTCTGAAGCCAAGCAGAATTCCTGCTAAGGCGTGTTTCACGCCGCAGCAGGACGGCCCCAGACCCAGGCAGCCCACCTACGCTTTTAGGACTCTCAGACCTTCCGAGTTCCCTTGCAAGCACTGCCCCGCCGCCAACAGGAGGTGCTGCAAGCAACGGTGCGGCACTACGTCGACACCATGGAGCCCGTGGGGAGTTCCATTCTGGTGCGCCGCTTTGGCCTACCGGCCAGTCCGGCCACGGTGCGCTCCGCCATGGGGGCCCTGGAACTGAAAGGGTTGCTCACCCAGCCCCACCCCTCCGCCGGCCGGGTGCCCAGCCAGCTGGGCTATCGCCATTACGTCAACTGCCTGCTGCCAGCCCCCGGGGCCGCCGCCAGCCAGCTGGAACGGGAACTGGCCGGCCTTAGCCTGCAATGGGCCGCCCTGGACGACCTGCTACTGCAACTGGCCCGCCGCCTGGCCGACCTCACGGGCCTGCTCAGCCTGATCACCCGCCCCCAGGGCCAGCAGCCCCAGCTCCAGGCCCTGCGCCTGGTGCCCAGCGGCGACCGGCTGCTGGTGTTTCTGGTGGAAAGTGCCACCGCCTCCAGCAGCCTTAACCTGCGCCTGCCGGCCGCCGTCCGCGCCGAAGTGCCTGCCCTGGAGCGCTGGACCACCGCCCAACTGGACCAGCAAATCAACGTCGGCCGGCTCGACTGGAGCACCCTGCCGCCCCAACTGCGCAGCAGCGGCTCCCTACTGCGCCAGGGGTTGCGCAGCCACCGCCAGGCCAGGCCCCAGGAGCAGGAGGGCGCCGTGTCCCTCGGCCTCGGGGGCCTGCTGAGCCAGCCGGAATTCAGCCGCAGCGAAAGCTTGCGGCCCCTGCTACAGCTGGTTGAAGAGGACCCCCAGCAGCTGCTCCAGGCCGATGGAGCCGGGGCAATCAGCGGCGTCTGGATCGGCCTGGAACATCCCCACCCAGCCCTGCGCGACTGCGCCGTGGTGCAGGCCCCGTACCGCACCGGCAGCGGCGGCCAGGGCCAGGTGGCCCTGGTCGGTCCAATGCGCATGGCCTACGCCACGGCCCGGGCGGCGGTGCAGTCGGTGGCCACGATCCTGCAGCAGCTGCTGGGCTGACCCCGCTGGGCCGAACCCGCTCTGACCAGCTAGGCCGAGCGGCAGGCCTGCCCTAACGGCCCAGCTGGTCGCCGAGCTTGTCGGCCACGGTGTTCACATCCTTATCGCCGCGGCCGGACAGGTTGAGCACCACTTCGGTGCCGGGGGCCAGGGTGGGGCAGAGGCTGTCGAGCCAGGCGAAGGCGTGGGCCGTTTCCAGGGCTGGGATGATGCCCTCGAGCTTGCAGACCAGCTGCAGGGCCGCCAGGGCCTCGCTGTCGGTCACGGCGCCGTACTCGGCCCGGCCAATCTCCTTGAAGTAGCTGTGCTCCGGACCAACGCCCGGGTAGTCGAGGCCGGCGCTGATCGAATGGGCCTCCTGCACCTGGCCGTCACCGTCCTGGAGCAGCAGGCTCATGGCGCCATGGAGCACCCCCACCCGGCCCTCGGTGATCGTGGCCGCATGGCGACCGGTGGCGACGCCATCCCCGGCCGCCTCGACGCCAATCAGGCGCACCGAGGTGTCCTGCACGAAGGGATGGAACAGGCCCATGGCGTTGGAGCCGCCGCCCACGCAGGCCACGAGCACATCGGGCAAGCGGCCGAAGGCCTCCTGGCACTGGCGCTTGGTCTCCACACCGATCACGGCATGGAAATCGCGCACCAGCATCGGGAAGGGATGGGGGCCCGCCACCGAGCCGAGGATGTAGTGGGTGGTCTCCACATTGGTGACCCAGTCGCGGATCGCCTCGCTGGTGGCGTCCTTCAGGGTGGCCGTGCCAGCCGTGACGGGTTCAACGGTGGCGCCCAACAGACGCATGCGAACCACGTTGAGGGCCTGGCGACGCATGTCCTCGGCGCCCATATAGATCACGCATTCGAGGCCAAAGCGGGCACAGACGGTGGCCGTGGCGACCCCGTGCTGGCCGGCGCCGGTTTCGGCAATGATCCGTTTTTTGCCCATGCGCAGGGCCAACAGGGCCTGACCAAGGGCGTTGTTGATCTTGTGGGCGCCGGTGTGGTTGAGGTCTTCCCGCTTCAGCCAGATGCGGGGCCCCCCTTCGGGCCGGCGGTAATGCTCGTTGAGCCGTTCGGCCTCATAGAGCGGCGTGGGCCGGCCGACGTAGTGCTTGAGCAGGTGGTTGAGGCGCTCGGTGAAGGCCGGGTCCTGCCAGGCCTCAGCGGCGGCGGCCTCGAGCTCCGCCAGGGCGGGGATCAGGGTTTCGGGCACGTATTGGCCGCCGAACTGGCCAAAGCGGCCCAGGGCATTGGGGCGGACGGCCGGTTCCAGCGCTGCGGGATCAACGGTGAGGGCAGGGATGGTGCTGGTCACCGGCGGCGGTGCAAGAGGGTTCCAGCGTAGGAAGCAACCCGGGGGAAGGGCGCCCATGGGCCGGGGATCTCTTCGGAACCCCATGGCGTGGCCAGGGCAGGGCGAAATCGGGGCCCGTCCTGCGCTGAACTGGGGGCAGCAACGGGCACCACCATGGCCAAGGGCGTCTGGCAGGAATTCAGCAGACCGGAAAGCCTGCAACGCAGCCCGGGGCCCGGGGCCCGTCCTGGCCAGGGCGGTAGCAGCGGCGCCGAGCCCAGCGCCAAGGCCCAGCAACGGGTGCGGGTGCAGCGCACCAAGGCCGGCAAGGGCGGCAAATTGGTGACAGCGATCACCGGCCTGGAGGCCCCCGAGGCCGAGCTCAAGGCCCTGCTCAAACAGCTCAAGGCCCACGCCGGCACCGGCGGCACCCTCAAGGACGGCGTGATCGAACTGCAGGGGGACCAAGTAGCTCCGGCCCTAGCGGCCCTGGAGCAGGCGGGCTACCGGCCCAAGCAGGCGGGGGGATGAGCCCCTTCTTGATGGCGATGGTCTGCGGAGGGCTCTTGATGACCCCTAGCCCCCTGGCCGTCTGGCTACCAGCGCTGATCACCCCCGCCGACCTGCTGATGCAGCTGGGCCTGTTTGCGGCCTCGTTAGTGGCCAACCTGCTCTCGGCCCTGGCGGGGGGCGGCGCCGGGTTGGTGCAGCTGCCGGTGCTGATTTTGCTCGGTTTGAGTTTTCCCCTGGCCCTGGCCACCCACAAGCTGGCCAGCGTGGCCCTGGGCGTGGGCGCCACTTTGAGGCATGCCCGCGAGCGGTCGCTCAATCCGCGGCTGGCGGCCTTCGTGCTGGTCTGCGGCTTGCCGGGGGTGGTGCTGGGGGCCCGGGTGGTGCTGGCCTTGCCTCCCAAGCTCTGCACCCTGCTGCTGGGGGTGCTCACGATTGCCCTGGGGCTCTATTCGATCGCCCAACCCCAACTGGGCCGGGTCAGCGTGGTGCGCCAGCTGGATCGGCGCGGCCTGGCCATCGGCGGCGCAGGGCTGTTTGCCATCGGCTTTCTCAACGGCTCGCTCACCTCCGGCACCGGCCTGTTTGTCACCCTGTGGCTGGTGCGTTGGTTTGGCCTCGACTACGGCCGGGCCGTGGCCTACACCCTGATCCTGGTTGGATTGTTCTGGAACGGCGCCGGCGCCCTCACCCTGGGACTCCAGGGCCAGATCGCCTGGAGCTGGGTGCCGGTGCTGCTGGCCGGATCCGTCGCCGGCGGTTACCTGGGGGCCCACCTGGCGATCGCCAAGGGCAGCCGGCTGGTGAAGCGCTCCTTTGAGGTGCTCTCGCTGCTGATGGGGATTTCGCTGCTGGTCAAGAGTTTTTGAGCCCGGGGCGCTACCTGCGCCCGTAGCGCCTTGCTCAGTTGCCGCCGGCCCGGGGGCTGGCCCCACCCCGGTGGCGAGAATGGCCGGCATCGATCCGGCCGTTGCCCGCGCCCATGCCTGCCCCCAGCCCGAGCTCCAGCCCTAGCCCGCTCACCAGCAAGGGCGCCTCCACCAACATTGTTTGGCACCACTCCTCGGTGGATCGGGCGGCCCGGGCCCATCAACGGGGCCACCGCAGCGCCATTCTTTGGTTCACGGGCCTCTCGGGCGCCGGCAAGAGCACCCTGGCCAACGCGGTTAATTCGGCCCTGTTTGAACAGGGTTTGGCCTGCTACGTGCTCGATGGCGACAACGTGCGCCATGGCCTCTGCCAGGACCTGGGCTTCTCCGACGCCGACCGCACCGAAAACATCCGGCGAATCGGCGAAGTGGCCAAGTTGTTCGTCGATGCCGGGGTGGTGGTGCTGACCGCGTTCGTGTCGCCGTTCCAAGCCGACCGCGATCGGGTGCGGGCACTCGTGCCGGAGGGGGACTTCATCGAGGTGCACTGCGCCGCCAACCTGGCCGCCTGCGAAACCCGGGACACCAAGGGGCTCTATGCCAAGGCCCGGGCCGGGGTGATCAAGGAGTTCACCGGCATCTCCAGCCCCTACGAGGAGCCCAAGCAGCCGGAACTGCGGGTGGAAACCGGCAGCCAGTCCCTGGACAACTGCGTCAGCCAGGTGATCGCCTATCTGCAGGAGCAGGGGATTATTCCGGCGGCGGCTTGAGGCTGGAGCCCTCGGGTAGGCCCGGAACCTCGGGCAAGCCGAGTTGGTTTGCCCAGGCATCGAGGAAGGTTTTTAGGCAGCTGGCCACCGGCACCGCCAGCAGCAGGCCGAGCAGCTCACCCAGGCCCATCAAGCTGCCAAAGCGGGCCCCGATGGGCAGGCTCACCAGCAGCCAGGCGGGCTGCAGGCCAACAATGCTGCCCATCAGGCGGGGCTGGATCACCTGGTCCACCACCTGGCCCACGCTGATCGCCGCCGCCAGCACCTCCAGGCCGGTGCGGGGATCCTCCAACGCCAGCAGCAGGCTCACCAGCAGGATCGTGACGGCACTGGCGTAGGGGACCAGGGTGGTGAAACC